>JBIOTM010000170.1:0-21667 GCA_044865955.1 Actinomycetota bacterium
GAACGTCGCTGCTCGGTCCCGAGACCTTTCCCCTGCCATCCGGCGACCGGCGATGAGAACTACTGGCGATACGGGGTGGGTCCGATGCGTCGCGGCGGCCTGGAGCGGCAGGAGTTGGAGCAAGACCACATCCAGATCGACGGCAGGGGAGCCAATCTCCACGGGATCGGTCGCGTGGTCGATGGGGGAACGATCGAGGGTGGAGATGAACGAGAACTACTTCGCGCCGACGATCCTGAAAGGCCCGCCCGGCGCCACCACCGTCGAGCTCCGGAACGATGGCTCCCGCCCGCACAACCTCAGCGTGCCTGGGCAGAACATCGACCTCGACTGCGGCGTCCGAGCACGGGGTGAGGTGAGGGTCGTCTTCCCCCGCTCGGGCGTGCTCATGTTCATCTGCAAGTACGGGGCCACATCCGGCATGCGCGGGGCGCTGGCCGTCGAGGACTGAACGTGGCGGTCGGACCGACGACCGACTGTCGATCCAGCTCACGCGGATGCTGCTGGGGCTTGTGCCGGGGAGGGCGAGGTCGCCGGCCCCCGCGCCGGCCTCGCGCTGCGGGCTGTTCAGCTCGCCTTAGGTCTCAGCCGACGTGCACATGGTAGGTGGCGCTGAACGCACCGCCGGTCCCAGTGAAGGTCACCTCAGCTTCGATGACGTGATCGCCGGGGGTCAGCGGATGCAGGACGACGACGTTTCCTCGGAGAGCGGTGCGAACCGCGCCCGTCTGCCCGAAGATCGTGTCGTAGAAGCCTCCCGGCTCCGAGTTCACGTCGAACACACCGGCATCGATCGTCTTGAGGGGCAGTGCACGACCGTCGAGCGTCAGCGAGTTCGACGTCTAGGTGAAGCCCGCCTCGACGATGGCCTGGAGTTCTTCGTCGCTCTCGCCGTCGACCCCCTTCGTCGCGAAGAACCCGGCGTGGGAGAGCACGATGGGCGTGCCAACGGGAACGTCGCACGCGAACTCGAGGCCGACGTCGATCGGCGCCGCCATGAAGAACGCACCGTCCATCAGCTGGCCGCAGTCGCCTTCCAACCCGGCGAACAGCGGATTCGATGCATCGCCGAGATAGAACTGGCCGACCATCTGCAACCAGCTCGAGTACGAGTGACCGTAGGGGCGCGACGCGTACGGCAGCACGGCTCCCGCGTGCGCGGGCAGGGACGAGCCGACCAGGGTGATGGCGAGAACCGCGACGAGCAACGCAAGCCTCCGACGCATGCGCGACCTCCTCCTCTCCAGGCGGCATGTGTAGTCCAGCACTCACCGTATGCAGCAGGGTGAGCGAGGGCAAACGCGTGTGATCGGCTCGATGTGCGTAGGAACAGAGAAAGGCACACCGGCGAGACGTCGGCATATCGCCGGCCGACGCGTACGCTCCGGCGCAACCGACGGCGCAAGGGGAGAACACCGTGAAAGCCATCGTCCAAGACGCCTACGGCTCACCCGACGTCCTCGAGCTCCGCGAGATCGACGAACCGGTAGCCGGGGACGATCAGCTGCTGGTCCGGGTTCGCGCGGCGTCGGTCCATGCCGATGTCTGGCACGTGATGCGAGGTGTGCCCTACGTCCTCAGGATCATGGGCGCCGGGCTGCGTGCGCCGAAGGATCTCATTCCGGGCACGGACCTCGCGGGTCACGTCGAGGCGGTCGGCAAGAACGTCACGCGGTTCCAGCCGGGCGACGAGGTGTTCGGCCAGAGCCTCGTCGCCAACCTGTGGCGCCATGGCGGCGCCTTCGCCGAGTACGCGTCCGTTCCGGAAGCCAGGTTCGAGCGGAAGCCGGCCGGCCTCACCTTCGAACAGGCCGCGGCCGTCCCCACGTCCGGATCGATCGCGGTGCAAGGTGTCCGCGACGAGGGGCGGATCCGAGCGGGACAGCACGTCTTGATCAACGGCGCGGGTGGGGCCGTGGGGACCTTCGCCGTGCAGCTCGCGAAGGCGCACGGCGCGAACGTGGCCGGCGTGGACGCCCCCGGGAAGCTCGACATGCTCCTGTCGATCGGCGCCGACCGGGTCGTCGACTACACGCGGGAGGATTTCACCCGGAGCGGCGAGCGCTACGACGTGATCCTCGATATCGCGGGGAACCACCTGTGGCCGGATATCAGGCGCGCGATCACCCCCGAGGGGACATTCGTCCTGATCGGGCACGATCACTACGGGGCTTCGGGCCATCGCTGGTTCGGAAGCCTCGGTCGCTTCGCCAAGCTGCTCGTGATCTCACCGTTCGTGAGTCAGCTGCATCCATTGCGCGGCGCCAAGGACCCCGGCGACCGATTGGTCGTCTTGAAGGAGCTCATCGAAGCCGGGAGGCTCACGCCGGTCATCGACAGAACGTTCCCGCTGAGCGAGGTACCCGAGGCGATCCGCTACCTGGAGTCGGGGCAGGTGGTGGGCAAGGTCGTCATCACGGTGTAGCCGGTGAAGCCTTGACCGGCGCTGGTGTCGGTCTCGCCCAATGGCCGTTGCTCAGGCGTGATCTCGAGGGGATCCCCAGCGAACCGTTCGGCCGTCCCGATCTACGAGCTGGCGCCCTACCGAGCCGCCGACTGACCACGGGCGAACGAGGGATGTCGAGAACCGGGCGGCCGCTCCGACCTCAGAACACCGAGCGGATCGGCCGCTCGGTCGGATGGAAGGGGGACCACCTCATGGCAGACGACACGCAGGGTCAGCTCCCGACGCCGGATCCAGCCCTCGAGCGGCTGGACCGCTTCGTCGGCACCTGGAGCATGGAGGGCCACCTGGTCGGCTCCGACGACATCGTCATCAAGGGTGAGACGACGTTCCGATGGCTGCCCGGTGGCTCCTTCCTGGAGCAGCGCAACACGCTGGACTTCATGGGGCTGAACATCGACAGCCTGGAGCTGATCGGCTCCGACCCCGAGACGGGGACCTTCCCCTCGACCGTCTACTCCAACCTGTCCCCGGCGCCCCTGCCGTACCGGTGGGAGGTCGACGGCGACACCGTGAAGATCGCGGTGTCCTACGGTCCCCTGGACGCGACCTTCACCGGCAGCTTCGGGGAGGACGGCCAGAGCTTCGGGGGTGGCTGGCGCCCGAACCCCGGCGCCGACGAGACGGTGAACGTGCCCTACGACATCGGCGGTCGTCGCGTCACCTGACCGCACGGCAGATCACGGCCTGCGAGGATGGATCGCGATGAACGCGTCGGGGTCTGGGCCCGCTCCCGAGACGAAGGACCCGGAGGAGCTCCGAACGATCGCGGCGTCGATCGTCGACTCGAACCGGTTCATGACGCTCGCCACGGCCGACGCCGACGGGCAGCCCTGGGCATCGCCGGTGTGGTACGCCCCGGCCGAATACCGCCGGTTCTTCTGGGTCTCGTCTCCGGCGGCCACGCACTCGCGGAACCTCGCTGTTCGGCCCGACCTGGCGATCGTGATCTTCGACTCCCACGAGGCGGGCGGCTGGAAGGCGCTCTACATGACGGCGGTCGCCGAGGAGCTCGACGACGTCGACGACGGGATCCAGATCTTCTCGCGCCGGTCTATCGAGCAGGGACTCCCGGTCTGGACGCGGGAGGACGTGCTGGATCCCGCCCGCCATCGCCTCTACCGGGCCACCGCCTCCCAGCACTTCGTCCTGGACCCGCACGACCAGCGGATCCCCGTCAGCCTGGCGTAGCCGCAGGTCGACGCCGTGGAGACCACCGATCTCGCCGACGTCCGGTGGATCCACGGAGCGCCCGACTGCGAGGGGTCGACGGATCCACCTCTCCAGGTCGTCGCCGTCGACGACGACACGTTCGTGATCCGTCAGAGCACGTGCGTCCACTTCGAGGCACCGTTCCTCTACCTCCTACTCGGCACGGAGACGGCGTTGCTCCACGACACGGGCGCGACGGCGGAGGCGGACCTGTTCCCGATCCGGCGGACCGTCGATGAGTTGATCGCCGGGAGGCGCGTTCGGATCGTCGTCACGCATTCCCACGGCCACGGTGACCACTGGGCCGGGGATGGCCAGTTCTCGGACGTCCCGCCGGGCTCGGTCGCGCCGATCGGCGAGGAAGCGGTCGCCGCGTTCTTCGGGATCGACGACTGGCCTCGGCAGGAGGCCCTGGTGGATCTCGGGGACCGACCGGTCGACGTCCTTCCGACGCCGGGTCACCTCGCCGATCACGTCGCGCTGTTCGACCGGAGGCGTGGGCTCCTCCTCAGCGGCGACACGATGCTCCCGGGCAGGCTGACCGTCCGCGACTGGACCGCGTACCGCCAGAGCGTGAGCCGCCTCGCCCGGTTCGCGCGCGAGACTGCGGATCGCGGTCGCCCCATCCGATCGATCCTCGGCGGGCACATCGAGATGAGCGGGAGCGGCGAGCTGTACGAGCTCGGGACGACGTACCAGCCCGATGAGGCGCCCTTGCCGCTGACACTCGACGACCTCTTCGCGCTCGAGGCGATGCTCGAGGAGGCGGGGAACACGCCGCGATCGATCCGAGGAGATCGTTTCGTGGTCGAGCCGGTGCCCGTCACGGCTTGAGGGTCTAGCCGGTCCGTGTCGCGCGGAAGAGAGCGACCGGATCGGGGAGCCCCTTGAGCTCCGCATCCTCGATCCGTTCGAACCCGAAGGTCGCGTTGCCGGCTGCCTCCACGACCGCTTCGCTCGCGAGGACCTCGCCGGGCCCCGCGGCGTCCGCGATCCGCGACGCCAGGTTCACGGTCTGCCCGAAGACGTCGAGATCGCGCTCGATCACGGGTCCGGCATGGACCCCCGCGTGCGGCGAGAGCGCACCCTCGCCGCTCATCGTCTCCACCAGGTCGAGCGCGGCATCCACGCCGACGGTCGCGTCGGTGAGCCGCAGCATCGCCCCGTCACCGAGGAGCTTCACGAGACGGCCTCCGCGGCGGGTCGCGGTGGCATCGGCGTGACGCTGGAGCGACGTCGCCGCGACGACCGCGGACTCGTCGCCGCGCTCGCGCGTGAGGCGCGTGTAACCGGACAGGTCGACGAAGACGATCGCTGGCGGACTCGGCGGCTCCGGGATCGGCGCCAGCCCACGGGAGGCGAGGAACCGCTCGAACCCCTCGACGATCCCGCTCACGCTCCGGTGCTCCAGGTACCGAGCGCCGAGCCACGTGAACATCTCCGGTGCCAGATGGGTCACCTTCATGAACGCGACGCGCACGTCGTCGGGGAACTCCTCGAGCTCGCCGCGGAGCAGTCGCTCGCGGGCCGGCTCGGCGAGCTGCTCGTCCTGGAGATCCATCCACCCGAGCATCGCCGCCCGGGTTCCCTGCGCCATCAGGCTGGCCGCTCGGATCAACGAGTCCTCGTCCGGCGCCATCGCCCACGCATCGAGGAAGCGCTGGAACATCGCCTCCTCGTCGGCGTGGATCGGCGCGGAGGGGTCGGGCTTGGGCAGCCCCAGCACCTCGTAGACGGCTGGCAGCAGCTCGGCCCTCGGGCCGGCGGCGGCCTGGAACTCGGCGAACGTCCGCTCCGACCGTGGACCGGGCTCGTAGGGGAGGTACTCGTCCGTCCGCTGGAACGAGAGCAGCCCTTCGGTCGCTGCGCGTTCGATGGACTCGGCCGGGACACCGGTCCCGAGCAGCGCCGATGCCATCTTCACCGCGAGCACGGCGCCGAACGCGAACCGGCCGTGCTCGTCGGGTGTGAGCAGCCCGATCGAGGTCATCCACCGGACGCGTTCTTCCGGGCACGCGGCTTCGGCGGCGACCTCGGTGGCGGAGTAGGTCCTCGGCACGAGCGGCATCGTAGCTACGAACAGCCTCCGGGATCTCGCGGATGCATCAGCTCGCGCTGGCTCGAGCCTCGACCGTCCACATCGAGACGGATGGATCCGAGCCCGCCTGCTCGAACATCACCAGAGCTGCGGGCCGCTCTCCGGACGCCCGCATCGCGATCACCGCCTCCTTCGACTCCCACACCGTGACGATCCGCCATGTCCCGTCGTCGCCGCGCAAGAGCGACGACTCGATGAACCCGGTCGGCAGCGTGGTTGGCCTGTTCTCCCAGGCCGCACGGAGATCACCTTCGCGGGCCGGCTCGACGGCCCCTTCGACGATCGTGACGAACATCGACGCCTCCTGTGGTGTTGGCATGGACGATATCGCCGCACGTCCGCCCGGCGCTGCCGAATCGGCCCCTCCGCCCCGGGGGCGCGGATCGCTCGGAACTATCCTGGCCGGGTGTCCTCCTGGGCCGTTCCCGTTCGTAGGAAGGTGAGCGCGGGATCGGCCCGCGATGAGGGGAGGAGTCCTCATGAGCCAGTACCTGCTGTCCACGTACGCCGTCGAGGGTGAGGTCCCCGGGGCGCCGACGACGCCCGAGGAGGTGGCCACGTTCATGAAGCGGGTCGTTGCCCTCGAGGACGAGATGGAGGCGACCGGCACGTTCGTCTTCGGCGGCGCCCTTCATGACCCCGACGCTTCGACCGTCCTTCGGATCGGCGATGACGCTGTGGTCATGACCGACGGGCCGTTCGTCGAGGCGAAGGAGCACATCGCCGGCTTCTACATCATCAACGCGGACGACCTCGACGCGGCGCTGGCCTGGGGGCGCAAGGTCGTGGACGCGATCCGCCACCCGATCGAGGTCCGCCCGTTCCGGGCGACCGGACGCGTCCAGGCGTGACCAGACCTACCGTCGCCGCGCGGGCGGACGCGACCACCGTCGAGCGTGTGTTCCGCGAGGCGTACGGCCAGGCGGTGGCGACGCTGATCCGCATGTTCGGCGACATCACGCTCGCCGAAGACGCCGTTCAGGAGGCCTTCGTCGTGGCGAGCGAGCGGTGGCGAAGCGACGGCATCCCACCGAACCCGGCGGGGTGGATCGTGACGACGGCACGGAACCGGGCGATCGATGACCTCCGCCGTTCGGCGCGTGGCCGGGAGCTCCATGAACAGGTCGGGAGGGACGCGACCACGTCGCACGACGGGCACACCGGGGAATGGGGAGAGGACGGATCGGTGACGGACGATCGACTCCGACTGATCTTCACCTGCTGCCATCCGGCCTTGCGAACGGACCACCGGGTGGCGCTCACGCTCCGACTGCTCGGCGGGCTGAGCGTGGACGAGGTGGCCCGCTCGTTCCTGGTGAGCGAGGCGGCGATGGCGAAGCGTCTCGTCCGAGCCAAGTACAAGATCAAGGCCGCCGCGATCCCCTATCGGGTGCCCGGGGACGCCGACCTCCCCGATCGACTCCGGTCGGTCCTGTCGGTGCTGTACCTGATCTACACCACCGGGCTCGACGGTCCGGAACGCGCCTCGTTGCGGAGCGAGGCGATCCGGCTCGCCCGCGCGCTCGTCGAGCTGATGCCCGACGAGCCCGAAGCGGCTGGGCTGCTCGCCCTCATGCTGCTCAGCGAGTCACGGGCGCCGGCCCGCACCGCCGAGGGCGACCTCGTGCTCCTGCGCGACCAGGACCGGACCGCGTGGGACCGCGCGTTGCTCGACGAGGGACGGGCGATCGTGCGCGCCTGCATCCGCCGCGGCCGGCCTGGTCCCTACCAGCTCCAGGCGGCGATCCAGGCCGTGCACTGCGACGCCGACTCGTTCGAAGGGACCGACTGGCCCCAGATCGTCGCTCTGTACGATCACCTGTTCTCGGTCATGCCCACGCCAGTGGTCGCCCTCAATCGGGCGATCGCGGTCGCCGAGGTCGAGGGCCCCGGTGCTGGGCTGGCGTCGATCGAAGCCATCGCACCGGACCTCGACACCTATCACCTGATGCACGCGGCCCGCGGCGCGATGCTGCGTCGGCTCGGACGAGGGGACGAGGCGCGGGCCGCCTTCGAGCGCGCGGCAGACCTCGCTGTGAACGAGGCCGACCGGCGGTTCCTCGCGCGACAGGTCCGATCGGAAGGAGACGGGGGATGAGGAAACTGATCGTGAGCACCTTCTTGACGCTCGACGGGGTCATGCAAGCCCCCGGCGGGCCCGGAGAGGACGACAGCGGCGGCTTCGAGCACGGCGGCTGGTCGGTGCACTACTGGGACGACCTGATGGGGGAGGTCATGACCGAGGCGTTCAGCGTGCCGTTCGACCTCCTGCTCGGACGCAGGACCTACGAGATCTTCGCGGCGTACTGGCCGCACGCTCCGGAGGAGGCCGGCGCCAAGCCGCTGAACGACGCCACCAAGTACGTCACGTCGCGGAGGCGTCCCACACTGGACTGGAGCCCCTCGGTCCTGGTCGAGGGAGACGCGGCCGAAGGCGTCGCGAAGCTCAAGGAGGGAGACGGGCCGGAGCTGCAGGTGCACGGCAGCGGGAACCTGATCCAGACGTTGATGCGCCACGACCTCGTGGACGAGTACCGCCTGTGGGTCTTCCCCCTCGTCATCGGGTCGGGGAAGCGCCTGTTCGCGGACGGCACCGTCCCCGCCGCGCTGAGGCTCGTCGACAGCACGGTCTCCACGACCGGGGTCGTGATCGGGACGTACGAGCCAGCGGGCGAGATCGTCACGGGGTCCTTCGCGCTTACCTAGGGCGACGCTCGACATCGATCGCGGCCTGCTGGTGTGGTTGGGTCGAGGCTGGCCGCGCCCGGTGGGAGCGGATCCATGACCCGTGCTATCATTCAACCGAATGGTTGAACATGGGTCCTCGTCGCTGCTCGACCGCACGTACGGGGCGCTGGCCCACCCCGTCCGGCGGGAGCTCCTGGAAGCGCTCCGGGCCGGCCCTATCAACGTCACGGATCTCGCGGCCCCCTTCGACATGTCGCTCGCAGCCGTCTCGAAGCACATCGGGGTCCTCGAGGACGCCGGTCTCGTGTCCAGGACGCCGGTCGGCCGCACCCGGATGGTCGCGCTCGAGGCCGGCCCGCTCGTCGACGCGCGCGAGTGGATCGACGCGTACCGCACCTTCTGGGAGGAGCGACTGGACGCCCTGGAGGCACACCTCGTGAAGCGGGCCGGGACGTGAGGGGCGCCGCGGAACCGGGAGCGGTTCGTCTCGAGCGGCTGCTGCCGGTACCCGTGGAGGACGTCTTCGCGGCATGGACGGACCCGGCCCAGATGGGCCGATGGCTCGCGCCCGTCGGGCACGCGGAGGTCGAGGCCGACGCCGTCGTGGGCGGGCGACTGCGCGTCGTGATGACCGACGGCGACGTCCGGATCGAGCACGACGGCGAATACCTCGAGGTGCAGCCCCCGGAGAGGCTCTCGTTCACGTGGCGCTCCCGCTACACCGGCGAGGAACCGAGCGTCGTGACCGTCGAGCTGCACGACGAGGGCGGGTCGACCCGGCTCGTCCTCCATCACGACCGGCTCCCACCGGAGGTGCGCGCGTCGCACGAGGGCGGCTGGGCCGGGATCCTGGATCGCCTGGTCGTCGTCGTCTCCCCGGGCGCCGCGGAGGAAGCCCGTGATCGGGAGGAGGATGAGGTGTCCGTCGACGTCCGTACCGAGATCGAGATCGACCGTCCGCGCGACGAGGTCGCCACGTACACGATCGACCCGAGCAACGCCACCGAGTGGTACCGCAACATCCGTTCCGTCGAATGGGAGACGCCGCCGCCCCTCGTGGTGGGCTCGCGTCTCCGATTCCGGGCGCGGTTCGTCGGACGGGATCTCGCCTACACGTACGAGATCCGCGAGCTCGTCTCGGGGGCGCGGCTCGTGATGGGCACGACGGACGGACCGTTGGGGATGGAGACGACGTACACGTTCGACGACGCTCCCGGAGGAGGCACGCGGGTCGGTCTCAGGAACCGGGGCGGGCCGACCGGCTTCGCCAAGGTCCTGTCCTCGGTCATGGCAAAGGCGATCCGTCGCCAGAACACCAAAGACCTGGCCCTCCTGAAGGAGATCCTCGAGAGCAGGTAGGTCGCGCTCGAGGCACGTGCGGTGCACGTCGGCCTGCTGACAGGCGGCGCACCGCAGGGTGCAATATCGGTCACGACCACCTGGTGACGTCGGTGATCGTCAAGGCTCGGAGCCGGAGGCCGACGGCTAGGGTTTGGTCCATGGCCATTCGGACCGACCCCGAAGGAAACGAGACCGTCGCGCTGTTCGATCTCGCCGACCTCGACGGGGCCGAGGTCCTGGAGATCGGATGCGGCGACGGCCGTCTGACGTGGCGCTACGCGGACCGAGCGGCCCACGTCACCGCGATCGACCCGTTCGCGGATGGGATCGCGCGGGCGAAGCGCCACCTGCCCGAGCGGCTCAGCGGGACGATCGACTTCCGGCGCGTGGCGTTCGAGGACTTCGCGGGGGCCAGCGAGCCGGACGTCTTCGATCTCGCGATCCTCTCGTGGTCCCTGTGCTGAATGCAGCCGGGGGGCATGGTCCATGCCCTGGAGGAGATCCACCGGCTCCTCCGGTCGGGCGGCATCCTGATCGAGATTCATCCGGTGCACGGCGCGTGGGTCGAGGTGTGGTCCGGCACCGACGCGGCCTTCGTCGAGCCCGATCCCGGCTTCGACTCAGACGACGAGCTCCGGCCCACCGAGGACGCGGTGAGGCGGGTCCTTCGCCGCGGGCTGTTCGTGCTCGATCGCCAGCAGGAGTTCGACTTCCTGACCCATGCGTCGTCGGTTCGGGAGCTCCGCGACTACTTCGCCCTCGTCGGCGGCTACGACCAGGCCCCGGCCAGCCCGAGGGTCACCCGTCTCCGGGACGAGCTCTACGGACGAGCCCAGCAGGCCCTCGATCGGTCGGGGACGGACGGCCGGCTCGTCTACCGCGACCAGGCGAAGATGACCCGGCTGACCCCTGCCGGCTAGGAGACGCCGCTCCCCGCGGAGTGCGCTACCGCGACCTCGCCGATGATCTCGGCGAGCTCCTTCGGGCGCGACCACATCGGCCAGTGGCTCGTCGGCAGGTCGACCCAGGTGACGTCGCGCAGCTCGGTGAGACCCGCGAGCCACGCGTAGCCTTCCTTCACCGCGTCCTTGTACTGCTCGGACGTGTACCCCGTGCAGATCACCGTGCTCGGGATGTCCAGGCGTGCGTCGTTCGTCAGCTGGACCGACTCTCGCAGGACGCCGCCCGGGACGGGCACCGCCCGCCGCCGGAACGTCTCGAGCTGCTCCTCGGTGAGGCCGTCGAGGTTCTCCTCGGCCGAGACCTCCTCCCAGTTCAACGGCTTCTCCGGGCCGTCGAAGTCCGAGTCGAGGGGCGGGATGCCCGGAGCGGAGTCGACGTACACCATCGCCGCGATGCGCTCCGGCACACGGTCGCTCGCGACGTAGCCTGAGAAGCCGGTCGCGCTGTGCACCGCGAGGACGACCGGGCCGACGGAGGCCCTGACGGCGTCGCAGATCGATTCGACGTGGTCGGACAGCGTGATGGAAGAGCGGTCGGCGTCGGCCGACTCGAGACCGGGCAGCGTCAGGGCCGTGGCCTCGTGCCCGTTGGCGCGCAGGGCGTCGGCGACCTCGTCCCACGCCCAGGCGCCCAGCCAGAACCCGGGAACCAGGAGGATCGGTGCGGTCGTCATGCCACGACCCTAGGGGCGGGCACGGACATCCGTCAGCCCCATGGCGCAAGTATCGTCACGCCTGGCTATGGACCGAGCCGCGATCGAGGAGCTCTTCGCCTTCACCGACTACAGCTGGCGTGAGTACGCGAAGGCGATCCGCCCGCTGGGCGATGAGATGCTGCTGCAGCCGGCGCCTGGATCCGGGTGGCCTGCGCTGCGCGACGCACTCGCTCACATCGTCTGGGCCTACGTCCGCTGGCTCGCGGACCCCGCGGGAACGACCGACGAGCCGGTGGAGGATGTGCGGTCATGGGACGAGCTCGAGGCCTACCGTCGCCGCGTCCGCGATCACGATCGCGGGTACCTCGAGTCGCTGGGTGACGACGAGCTGATGACGCCTCGCGAGATGAACGTCGACGGCGAGACCCTGCGGTACCGTCCGGTGGACATCTTCGTGCACGCCCTGCTGCACGAGCGCCAGCACCACGGCGACCTGAACACGATCCTGTACCAGCTGGGCGTCGAGATACCGATCGTGGAGTTCCGGTTCTCCCTGCCGAGACGCGGGTAGAGGAACCGGGATCCGAGCACGCCGTCCGCGCGGGCCCCGGTAAAGGTTCCGGCGCTTCGGACACCACTATCTCCTCGACGTGGACGATGTGTCCGTGGCCGAGCGGTCGGAGATCGAGCGGGTGTACCGGGAGACCGGCGGCCGCCTGTGGTGGGCGCTGCTCGCCTACACCGGGGACCGGGATGTCGCGAGCGACGCCGCAGCCGAGGCCTTCGCGCGAGCGCTCGCCACGGCGGCATCGATCAGCGACCCGGCCGCGTGGGTGTGGCGGGTGGCGTTCCGGGTCGCGACGACGCTCCTCCGGGCCGCCGAGCGCCGCGCGATCGAGCACGAGCCGAGCTACGAGATGGACACGGGGGCGCTCGACGTGATCGTCGGCTTGCGGCGGCTTCCCCGCCGGCAACGGGCCGTCTTCGTCCTGTTCTACCTCGACGACCGGCCGACCACGGAGATCGCGCAGCTGCTCGGCATGGCGACCGCCACGGTGTCGGTGCACCTGCACCGGGCGCGACGGAAGCTCCGCGAGCTCCTGGAGGAACGAGATGACTGACCCCAGGCGATGGATCAAGCAGGTCGAGCGGACGGTGCCGCCTGAGCTGTGGGAGGAGGCCGTCGGACGGGCGCGCGAGCGCGCCCGCCTCAGGGGCTCGCGGGCATGGCGGGCCGACCTTCGCCCGGCGCCTCGCCTCGCCGCCCTCGTCACCGGCATCATCGCCGGAGCGCTCGCGCTCGTGCTCGTGATCGTCGTCGCTTCGGGCGGTCCTCCCGCCGACCGTGGGCGGAACACCGGGGACCGGCCGACGCGACTTCCGGCGATCACCCTCGAGGCCTCGCTCGACGACGAACCCTTGGAGGGGACCGAGGTCGCGGTCCTCCCGACCGGCGACGCCGACTCGGAGCTCGGGTTCATCTTCTGCCACGACTGCGAGCTGCCGAACCCGGCGGCCGTCGTCGTCGGCCGGGACGGGAGCTTCTGGGTCGCGGACACCCACAAGCAGCGCATCGCGCACTTCGCCGCCGACGGGTCGTTCCTCGGCTCGATCCCGCTCGAGACCGGACCGGAGGATCTCGTCGCGGTCGGCGACCGCCTGTACGCGCTCGCGGAGGCGGGGGCCACGGAGATCGTCGAGATCACGCCGGACGGTCCGGGCGGGACGATCACCGTGAACCACGACGGCAAGAAGCTCGAGGTCGTGGCGCTCATCGGCGGACAAGATCGCTTGCTCGTGCTGATCCGGGGCGCCGAGCGGCTCCTCGGCGGCTTCTGGGCGCTGGCTGCCGTCGATCCGGCGACCGGTCAGGTCACGAAGGCGCCGGGCGTGCGGACGCCGTCCGGGACCACCGTGAACCTCGTGCCGAACCTGGACGCCCGCCCGCTCAGCTACGACGTCGAGTGGACCGACGGCGAGGGCGCGACGACCCGACAGGAGCTCCGCTTCCAGCTCGTATCGAACGGCGAGGCGCGTCGGACCACCGTCGGCGATACCTACCTCCGGACGGCGACGGCCGACGGCGTGGCCACGCTCGTGAGCATCGGCGACGGCCAGGGCGAGGTCCAGGGCGTGTGGTACCTCGAGATCCCGGAGGAGCCCGGCACCCCGACGTTCGTGCGGCTGCCGACCTACGCGTTCCTCGGCGGCCCGATCCGTTCGCTGGCACTCGGGCCGGACGGGCACGTCTACTGGATGCGCCTCCTCGAGGACGGACTGCACCTCTACCGACGCTGACCTGGCCGCCACGGGTGACGGATGCGTGGGTGTTCGGGAGGAGCCCGAGCGGCACGGCGAACGTGGTGTGGGACCTTCGCGGCGACGGGGGCGTTCGCGCGTTCGACTTCTGGTACGAGGAAGCCGGCTCGGGCGGCCCGCGCGGGATCCGGCGGACGGTCACGTGCGCGGTCGTCCCTCTCGGGTTCACGTGCCCACGCGTCCGGGTCGTTCCCCGGGACGTGGTGGATGACATCGCCGACGCCCTCGGGCTCCGGCTCGTCACGTTCGAGCTCGAGGAGTTCAACCGCCGGTTCCGCGTCGAGGCCGAGGACGCTCGGTCCGCTTCGGCGCTCCTCGATCAGCGCGTGATGGAGGGCCTCCTTCGACTTCCGCACGCCGTCGTCGCCGACGTCAACGAGGAGACCCTCCTCCTCTGGGCCCCGGAGCTCCCGGCCGTAGAGATGCTGCAGCTGCTGCGAGCAGCGACCTCGATCCAGCGCGAGCTTCCTCGCGTCATGACGAGCCTCTTCCCCCCGCGACCGTTGCGCGGCCCCAATGAACGTCGCTGGCTGCAGGGACGCTGGAGCTCCGAGCCCACCGGAGCAGACCGCACCGATCGTTGAGACGGTGGACCGGTCAGTCCACGAAGGGTCCCTTGAAGGCCGGCGCTTCCCCGTAGGGCTCCCCGGTCATCAGCATGAACCTCGTCCCGGGGTCCGCGTCCGTGACCGTGAACGACTCGCCGGGCCCCAGGAGGACCAGCTGGGGCGGCCCCGCTCGACGCGCGTTCGCCCCGAACGTCGCCTCGCCATCCAAAACGTAGGCGAACCCCTGGAACCCAGTCGGCACCGGGATCGTGAGCGACCCCCCGTCGGGCAGCTCGACGTCGAGGATCAGCGCCGGCGTCCCGAGTCGCACGGGCGAGCCCTCGCCCACGAGCGTCCGAACGACCGCGTCGCCCTGCTTCCGGACCGGGATCTGGTTCTTGTGCAGCACGAGCGCGGTCGGCTCGACGTCCTTGTCCTTCCGGGCGAGGTTCACCCAGAAGAGCACGCTGCGGAACTCCGAGTCGCTGTGGCCCTCGGCGACTTCCTCGGCGCCGATCGACTCGGCGTGCCACGCGCCCCGTCCGGTTCGCAGCCAGAGCAGCGAACCTTCGGAGAGGTGCGCTCGCTCGATCGAGCCGCCGGGACCGGTCGTGTGGCCGGTGCTCGCCGCTCCTTGCAGCACGTACCAGATGTTGTCGAAGCCTCGGTGCGGATGCTTCGTGTCCCTGCCGGCCATCTCCGAGAGGTTGAACCGTCCTTCGTGAACCAGGAGGAACGGGTCGGTTCGTTCGTACGACGCGCTCCGAGACGGGACCGCCTCCAGCACCGGCATCCCCATCATCCGGATCAGCGTGGCTTCTTCGACGAGGACGGCCTCTCGCTCCGTTCGTTCCATCTGCTGCGTCATCTCGCTCATCTCCCCTCACCTCCGTGAACAAGGATCCGTCGGCCCTATTCCGGCGACGCGTATCTGAGCGGCGCGCCCGGCTACGTCGACGCCCTGCAGCGCGTCGCCGAGCGCAGGGCTCGGGAGGGAAGCGGATGACCGACGATTCCATCGACATCCATCGATGGATGTGCTATGGTCCATCGACGTTCTTCGATGGAGGACGACGAGCAAGGACGGTGACGAGGGTGCAGGTCGAGGTTCGAGAGGAGTCGCCGGCCGCCGTGTGTGTGCCGATCGGGCGTCCGAAGATGTCCGACGAGGAAGCGGAGGCGACCGCGGCCGTGTTCAAGGCTCTCTCCGACCCTGCCCGGGTGCGGGTCGTGAACCTCCTCGCCAGCACCGATGAGCCTCTCTGCGTCTGTCACCTCACCGAGCCGCTCGGGCTCTCCCAGGCCACGGTGAGCTTCCACATGAAGAAACTGATGGACGCCGGCCTGCTCGACCGGGATCAGCGGGGTGTCTGGGCCTACTACTCGTTGCGCGACGACGCCAGGAAGCGCTTGAGCGCGATCCTCGACCTGGAGGAGGAGGGAAGATGACCGAGCTCCAAGAGACCGTGCGCGAACGGTACGCGGCGGCGGCCACGTCGGTGAAGCGCGGACTGGCGGCCGACGACACCACGGAGGCTGCGTGCTGCGAGCCGTCCGACGGTTACGGCCTGAAGTTCTACGACGTCACCGAGCGGGGAACGCTGCCCGACGAGGCGGTCCTCGCGAGCCTCGGCTGCGGCAACCCGACGGCGGTCGCCGACCTCGACGAGGGCGAGACGGTCCTCGATCTCGGCTCGGGCGGCGGGATCGACGTCCTGCTCTCGGCGCGGCGCGTCGGACCGACCGGCTTCGTCTACGGCCTCGACATGACCGACGAGATGCTCGCGCTGGCGCGAGAGAACGCCCGGGAGGCCGGCGTGACGAACGTCGAGTTCCTGAAGGGATACATCGAGGACATCCCGCTCCCGGACGCGAGCGTCGACGTGATCATCTCGAACTGCGTGATCAATCTCTCGACCGACAAGCCGAAGGTGATCAGCGAGATGTTCCGGGCGCTCCGTCCCGGAGGCCGGCTCGGGATCAGCGACATCGTGGCGGCGAACCACCTCTCGCCCGAGGACCGGGCGGAGCGAGGGAGCTACGTCGGGTGCATCGCCGGGGCGCTCTCGTTCGCGGAGTACGAGGAGGAGCTGCGTGCCGCTGGCTTCACCGGGATCTCGATCGGCCCGACGCACAAGGCCGCCGATGCGATGCACAGCGCGATCGTCCGAGCGACGAAGCCCGCCGTCTGAGCCTTGGAGGGAGACCGATGATCACTGGACGGAAGGCGATCGGGCTCATGGGCGCCAACATCGACCAGCAGTTCCTGGCCGCCGGGCTCGTGGACGAGATCAGGGTCCACCTGGTCGACGTCCTGCCCACGCACAGAACCGAGCCGTCCGCCATCATGGAGCGAGGGGTGGCCCTCGGCTCTGTGCCGAGGCGGAAGGAGCAGAACGATGACCGCTCACAAGATCGGAACGCGTGAAGAGTGGCTCGCCGCGCGCGAGCAGCTGGTCGTCCGCGAGAAGGAGCACACAAGGCTGGGCGATGAGCTCGCGCGGCAACGACGCGAGCTGCCGTGGGTGCCCGTGGACACGGAGTACCGCTTCGACACCGACGATGGCCAGAAGACGCTCGCCGAGCTTTTCGGCGAGCGATCCCAGCTGCTCCTGTACCACTTCATGTTCGGACCGAGATATGAGGCGGGGTGCCCCACATGTTCGTCGATGGTCGACGGCATCGACGGCCTGCTCCCACACCTGCACGCTCGCGACGTGACCTTCGCCCTTGTCTCACAGGCACCGCTGGAGAAGCTGCGGGCCTACAAGCGTCGCATGGGCTGGAGGATCCCCTGGGTATCGGCGGCGGGCAGTGAGTTCAACCTCGGCCTCGGCTTCTCGCGGAGCGAAGAGGAGACGCGCGAGTGGGTCGAGCCGATGCTCGAGCAGTTGCCGCCGGTCGCCGCCCGCAACGCGACCGATACCGGCACCGACGTCGTCGGGTACCTGACCGAGAGCCCTGGCTTCAGCGTCTTCGTCCTGGACGAGGGCTTCGTCTACCAGACCTATTCGGCTGAGGCTCGTGGGAACGAGTTCCTGATGGGCTACTACCCGATCCTCGACCGCACACCGAAGGGCCGTGACGAAGGCGATGGGTTCCAGCTATGGATCCGCCGGCACGACGAGTACGACAGCGAGTGACGCGTCCCGAAGGTCCCTAGACGCGGAAGCGAAGATGAGGCCGCCTCAGATCTACCGGCTCGGAGCGGGCCGGATCGCCGTCGCAGCCAGCCCTTTCGACTTGGCGCATCTCGTCGTGCTGCCATCTCTCCATCCCGTCTCCGGAGGATCGCCGTGATCCCGGTGGCGTCGGCCGGCGTGATCCGACGACGACCGCGCCATCCGGTCGCGGCGGCTCCCTCGACGTTGGTCGCATCCGCGCCATCAGCTGCACCGCTCTCCGTACAGGACGCCGAACAGGCGGCCGTCTCGCTCGATCACGCGCCAGCGAACGTACTCGAGGCCTTGCACCTCCGACGCCTCGGCCGCGAGGTGTCGCGCCTCCTCGAGGAACCCCTCGCGTTCGGTGGCGGGGGCTCCGGCCATCCGGACCTCAGGTGTGCACCGCGGGGCGGAGTCGAGGACGGCCGAGATCACCCGTTCCGCCCGATCCAGCCCCTCGGGCCCCGAGGCCGCACCCGAGCCGCCGGATCCGGGTATCGACGAAGCGACTGCCCGCGCGTCCGTGCTCCGTGAGGGGGCCGGGGCTGCGACACCGAGGCCCAGGCCGACCGCGACGCCGACGGCTCCGACGAGCCAGGGCGCCACGATCCGTCGTGGACGCGACGTGCGGCGGGACGTGGCTCCGCTCGGATCCGGCCGCACGTCGACGGACACCGGAGCGGCCGGCAACGTGGCGACTCCGGGCGCGGGCTCGAATGCCATCCCGGCACTGCTCGGGACCATGCACGCGACCGTACGTGCGGGCCCGCCCCCAGGAATCGATGAGAACCCTACGTTTGGCGCTCGGCCTCGCTCGCGGCGAGCAGGCGCCCCGCCAACTCCGTCCGTGAGCGGACGCCGAGCTTCTGGTAGACGCGCCGGAGGTTCGCCTCGACGGTCTTCACGCTGATGAAGAGCTCGTCCGCCACCTCTCTGTTCTTCCGGCCAGCCGCGACGAGGTCGGCTACCTGACGTTCGGTGGCCGTCAGCTGCGAGCTCGACGCTGCTCGCCCGCCGATCCGGTCCAGCCCCGCGCGCGCCTTCTCGACCCAGAGGGGCGCGCCCAGCGCGTTGAAGACGTGCGCCGCCTGTTCGAGCGACTCTCGCGCGGCTCGCTTCTGCTTCGCCCGGCGGTACACGTCGCCGCGCACCAGGAGCGTCCTGGCCAGCTCGAAGGGCATCGGGATCCGGGCATGCTGGCTCAGGGCAAGATCGAGTTCGCCCTGGGCTCCTTCGGGATCGCCGGATGCCGCCGCCGCGAGTGCTCGACACCGCGCAGCGGTGGCAAGCGCGAGCGGCCGCTCGAGCGCGGCGCCCTGCTCCTGCAACCGGTCGGTGAGCATCCGCGCGCGATCGGGCTCGCCCACGACGAGCAGCGACTCGATCAGATCAGGGATGAACGGGAACGCTCCGGGCTCACGCACGCCCATCACCTCGAGCGTCGCCGGGATCGGATCCAGCACCTCGACCGCCTCGGCGTGACGGCCGCGTGAGAGCTCCACGAACCCGAGCACCGCCCGGTTCCTGACCGCGAAGATCAGGTTCCCTTGCGCTTCGGATCGCGACAGCCCTTCCGCCGAGTGTCGCATCGCCCCCTCGACCTCTCCGAGCAACGCCTCGACGAGCGCGCGGACGTACAGGACCTGGCCCAGGGCGTCGAGACCGGCATCGGCGACGATCTCCTGGCTGTCGTCGACGAGCGTACGGGCCTCGGACCAGTTCCCGGCGCGGCATTCCAGCTCCGCGAGGTAGAGCAGCGCCTCCCACCGCAGGAGCTCGTGGCCCTGATCCGTGAGCTCGCCGAGGGCCTCGAGGAAGAGCCGCCGTGCTGTCCCGAGGTCGCCGGCCCACATCACGTGACGCGCAAGCAGTTCCTTCGGCTCTCCGGTCTCGATCGTCCTGATGCGACGGTCCCTCGGCAGTTCCGACAGGGCACGGTCCATCAGGGGCCCCGCGTCTCGGCCCAACAACACCCGGACGGTGCCGAGCGTCCCGAGCGCGTAGCGGATCGGGAAGCGATCCGCCAGTGGCTCCGCGAGGCCGACCGCCCGAACGGCGTGCCGCTCGGCCATGTCGAGTGACCCCCCGTGGACCTCGGTGTACGCCAGATCGCTCAGGGCCCGGGCGAGCAGGTGCGGGTCCTCCGTGCCCTCGTCCACGGCGAGGACGAGGAGCTCTCGCGCACGCCCGACGTCGTTCCATAGCATCGTCGAAAGCTCGTACGCCACCCCCGCCCGTTCGACGCCAGCGGGGGCGACCTCGAGGTGCGACGTCAGCATCTCTTGGGCCCGCACCGGGTTCCCCGCGGCGAACTGGTTCCCGGCCGCGAGTCTCCCGCGTCGACGCCGATGGTCGCGGTCCTCGATCGGCGTGCGCTGGTAGGCGAGCTCGAACAGTTCGGCCGCGGCGAGCGGAGCGCCGCGACGCATGGCCACGTCGGCCGCTTCCTCCACGAGCGACGCGGTCTGCTCATCGGCGGCGTCACTCGCGAGCGCGAGGTGTCGTGCGCGCTCCTCGATTTCGTCCGAGGTCTCCGCCAGCCGCGCGTGGGCCCGGCGCCGATCGGCGTCGCGAGACGACCAGTAGACGGCGGAGGCGAACAGCGGGTGGGCGAACCGGACGCGGTCCCTCTCGACCTCGACGATCCCGGCCTCCTCCGCCTCCGCCAGGCCGCCGGCCTCGATCTCGGCGCCTGCATGGAGGAGTGATCCGATCGTGGGTCGGGCCGTGGCGGACGCGAGCAGGACGACGCTCCGGGCCGCGGGGGAGAGCCGCTTGACCCGGGCCAGCAGGACGTCCTTGATCTCGTCCGGGATCGGCAGCGGTTCCGCGTGAGCCGGTTCGTCCTCGCCGAGGACCCGTGCGATCTCCAGGCCGAACAGCGGGTTGCCCGCTGAGCCCTGGTGGATCCGAGAGACGATCGGACGCGGGAGCGTCCGGCCGAGCCGCTGGCCGATCAGTCGAGCGAGATGCGCGACGCCGATCGGACCCACGCGGAGGCGAACGGTCCCGCCTTCGTGCGTCGACCGCCGAAGGTCGAGCGGATCCCGGACACCGGCGGCGAGACGGAGCGACGCGACGACCTTCACGCCCGAGGGCAGCCGCCGGAACGCGAAGGCGAGCGCCCGCGCCGACGATCGATCCAGCCACTGGGCGTCGTCGACAGCGACGAGTACCGGGCCGCTCGAGCCGAGGACCTCGAGGGAGCGGAGGAACGCGAGCGAGACCGCGCGCTGGTCGGGGCGCGAAACGTCCGACCCGCGTCTCAGGAGCGCGATCTCGAGCGCGCGTCGTTGCGGTTCCGGCATCCCTTCGAGGATCTCGTCGAGGGCGCCGTCGAGGAGATCGCCGAGCGCGGCGTAGGAGAACGAGGTCTCGACCTCGGCTGGCTGGCACCGCATCACCCGGTACCCCGCGTCCCGGGCGAGGTCGACGCCGGCTCGCCACAGCGTCGTCTTGCCGATCCCAGGCTCGCCCTCGAGCAGGAGGAAACGGGCCTCGCTGTCGACGTCGTGCAGGAACCGCGAGACGGATGCAAGCTCCGCCTCCCGACCGACGATCGCGTCCGTGGTGCCGCCCATGCGTCCCTCCGGGTCGGGCGGCTCATCGTAGGCGCGACGCGGATCGCCCGCGAGGCGCGCGGTTCCGCTCAAGTGGCTATCGGCGCTGGAGGAGCGCGGTGGCTCGATATCCGCCGGGTGTAGTTCCGACGTGGCGCTTGAAGTACCGGGTGAGATGCGCCTGGCCGTGGAAGCCGACATCGGCGGCCGCCTGGGCTAGGGGCTGGCCTTCGAGCAGTCGCCGCCGGGCTTCGTCGATCCCTCGTCGACCGTGGAGACGGTCCAGGCGTCGTGGGTGTGCGCCGGGTAGGCGTGTCGACGAACCGGGGCGTGGAAGACCTCGTGTGTGGATCTCGCTCTGCCACCCAACATGCAACTCCCCGCCGTTCCGGTGCAGCGACCGACCGATCAGAGCCGGCCGTAGTCCGAGAGCGGGCCGAGGTGGCCGAGCTTGTCTGGGTTCACGACCGACCGGATCGTCTGGATGTGACCTTCCACCACGTCGAGCGCCAGCACCGTGACCAGCCGGCCCTCCCCGTCGTAGCCGAGCGCGCCCGGTTGCCCGTTCACCGTGGTCGGCTCCAGGCGGCCGCCGATCCTCCGAGCCTGCTCGGAGAGCGAGCCGAGGAACCGAGCCACGCGCACCGCGCCGTGG
>JBIOTM010000171.1:0-36334 GCA_044865955.1 Actinomycetota bacterium
TCTCGACCGTCGGCGCGACGGCGCGGGCGACCCGACCTCCGTGCGCCCCGATCGCGCCCTCGGCGCCCAAGGTGATGAAGGCGGCGACACGACCGCCCAGCGCTCGCGCCGCCCCGTCGGGGTGTGCTTCGTGCGTCAGCGCCATCGCTTCCGCTCCGTTGAGGACGAGGAGGTCGCGCTGCGGCTCGGTGTCGTGGGGGAGGTCCGCGCCCGCTTCGATCTCCACCGGACCCGTGACGAAACAGGCCGGAACGCCCCGCGGACGGAGGTGGGCACGGCCCAACGAGAGGACGACCCGGGCGGGGCCGACGGCGGCGACCTCGTCCGGACCGGGCTCCTCGCCGCCCGGCGCCGTCGCCATCGCGGCGCCGCCCGGCGTCGACAGCACCGCCGTGGTCGGTGTTCGATCGCCGTCTGCGCCCACCCACGCCACCTGCTCGTGCTCGAGCATGTCCGCGATCAACCGGCCGCCGAGATCGCCGGCTCGGGGGCTCACGAGCGCGACCGAGAGACCGAGCCGGGCCAACCCGATCGCCTGGATCGCCGTCCCCCCCGGGGCGACGTGGAAAGCCTGCCCGACGATCTCCTCGCCGATGGCGGGCACGCGCGGCAGCCCTTCCAAGACGAGGTCGAGGAACGGGCTGCCGACGACGGCGACGTCGACGGTCACCGCAGGAGCTCTCGGAGGCTCGTGTGGCGTTCGAGGTAGCCGGTGAGGATCCGCTCGGCCACGTCTCGGTTGGGGACGACGGGATGCGCCGCGATCGCCTCGAGGGCGATCTCGGCCGATCCCTCGGCCGACGCGCGGAGCGTCAGGCGTTCGACCTCCTTCACGCGAGCCACGAGCTCCGCGGCCTCGGGGGGCAACGGGCGACCTGGCAGGGGACGGACGCCTCCGGTTCCGATCTCACAGCTGACCTCGACGACCTCGCCGTCTGCGATCCCGTCGAGGCGTCCCTCGTTCGCCACGTTCAGGATCAGCCGACGCCCCTGCTCGCTCCCTACGGCGTGGAGGAAGTCGGCCGCCACCGCCGCGTACCCCAGCTCGCCGGGTCCATCCGCCGCCGGGTGCGTGTCGGCGGTGTCGGGGCCCGCCTCGGACCCCGGCTCGATGGGCGCCTCGGCCATGTAGGTGCCGTGCCGGGCGTCCTTCGTGCGGCGCCAGATCGCCAGTGCCGTCTCCGGATCGGGCAGCGGCTCCTCGTAGAAGACGCGCTGCTGCTCGGCCACGATCGCGCCCCTTCCACCGGATCGGGCGAAGGCGGATGTCACCTCCGAGGCTCGCTCGAGGTACACGAGGTACTCGTTCGGGATGGCTCCGAGCGCGCGGACCCGTGAGGCGCCGAAGAGCTGCGTCTCGTGGATCCGTCCCAGCCGCCCGTCGTCGCGCAGCGATCCGCGCAGAAGGTCGACCCCGTCCGCCTCGGCGGCGAGCAACCAGCCCAGATGGTTGAGCCCGGCGTAGTCGAACCGGAGCGACCGCACCGGTCGCTCGACGCTCGCCGCGACGCGCGCGCACAGAGCCGCGGGGGAGTCGCAGATCCCGATCGCCCGATCTCCAAGGATCCCCCGCGCGGCCTCGGTCACGATGCCCGCCGGGTTCGTGAAGTTCACGAACCAGGCCGTCGGCGCCCGATCGCGCACCACCTCCGCGATCCGGCGCATCACGGGGACGGTGCGCAGCGCGAAGGCGACCCCCCCGGGACCGACGGTCTCCTGGCCGAGCACGCCGTGCGACAGCGGCACCTCCTCGTCGATCACACGGGCGTGGACCCCACCGACCCTGATCGCCGCGAGGACAGCGTCCGCCTCGTCGACCGCGTCCTCCTGCGATGTCGTGGTCCGGACGTCGAACGGCGTGCCCCCTCGCTCACGACCCAGCGCCGTGATCACGGCGTCGATCCGGGCGAGCCGGTCGGGATCGAGGTCGTGGAGCACGAGCTCCGAGACGCGGGTCTCGGACGCCGTCAGCGCGTCGTACAGGATCGGCGTGCGGAAGCCGCCACCGCCGAGGACGGCGACCTTCATCCGCTCCCCGCCGCCCGGATCACAGCGTCCAGCCAGACCCGCTCGAACGCGGTGGCGTCGACGTCGGTGACGACCCGAAGACGCGGTGAGCCGTCCTCGATCGACATGCGGAGGAGGCCGTCAACGAGGGCCGTGGATACCGGGAGCTCGCTCACCGATGCGCCGTCCCATCCCGCGGCCACCGCGCACGCGAGCGGGTCGTGCTGGAAGTTCAGGAGGTCGTCGGGCAAGGCGGGGTACGTGCTCCCGAGGTCGGTGCGCCCCAGATCCAGGGCATGCGCCTCGGCCTGGTCGGCCAGGAGCCTCGCCAAGGCACCGGCTCGCCGGAGCTCCCCCACGTGCGCGCGCCGGAGGGTCACGCGGAGCGTGGTGGCCAGCGGAACGACGACGGGGCGGCACCGGCCGAACACGATCTCGGCCGCGAAGGCATCCTGCTGGACGTTCGTGTCGTCCGCGGCCCCCCATCCGGGGTAGCCGGACCCGATCGGTGGGACGTGACCCCCCATCACGACGACATCCGTCGCCGCCAGGAGGCCGGGCCGGACGGCCTCGACCAGCGCCAGGTTCGTGTACGGGCCGATCGCGACGAGCGTGTCGCCGCGTTCGGCCGCGGCCACGAGCACCTCCACGGCCGCGCCCGGCCGCGACGGTCGCGGAGCCACCGCCTGGGGCCAGTCGTTGGGGAAGGCGAGAGGGATCGTGTAGCCGGCAAGCGAGCCGGCCGCCCCGGCCACCACCGGCACATCGGCTCTCCCCGCCAGCTCCAGCGCGAACGCGGTCCAACCGGCGCGGCGCCCGTCCGGGTCCGAGACCGTGGTCACGCCGGTCAGCTCGACCTCGGGCAGGCCTAGGAGCATCGTCAGCGCGCAGAGGTCATCGGTGTCCGAACCGAGGTCCGTGTCGAGATGGATCCGCCTCACGAGGACGCGCGGACGACGAGCGATGCCGGGAGGGTGACGGCTCGGGCCGGCCCCCGGAAGGCTCCGGCCATCCGGTCCCCAAGGAGCGCGCCGGCCGTACGCCCGGTCTCGGTCGCCGGATTGCTGACGGTGGTCAGCGGCGGAGTCGTCATGGCGGCCTCCTCGATGTCGTCGAAGCCGACCACGGCGAGGTCGTGCGGGATCGCCAGACCGCTCGCATGCGCCGCGTCGATCACCCCCATCGCCGTCCGATCGTTCGAGCAGAAGACCGCCGTGGGGCGAGGCGATGCCGACAACAGCCGGGGGACCAGGGCGGCGCCTTCCGCCCGCGTCCAGTCCCCCCGGACGGGATGGCGAGGGACGGGCTCGAGACCGGCGTGCGAGAGCGCCCGCAGGTATCCCGTGCGGCGCGACGTCCCCGAGCCGACCGGGCCGTCGATCATCGCGATGGCTCGGTGTCCTCGTTCGATCAGATGCGTCGTCGCTTCGAACGCACCGCGCTCGTCGTCGGGACGCACGGAGTCGAATCCCGGGTGGGCCCGAGGGGTGTCGCCGATCCAGACGACAGGGACGTGTCCCCCCGTGATCGCGTGGACGTCATCCACCGTCAGGCGGAACGAGTCCAGGACGATCCCGTCGACGCGGCGGTCGCAGACCTCGGCCAGGTAGTCGAGCTCCCGCTCCGGGTCCCCGTCGCTGCTGCAGATGAGGGCGCGGTATCCCGCCCCGTCCATGGCGTGCTCGAGGCCGCGCGCAAGGGCGGGATAGAAGGGGTTGGTGATGTCCGGGATGATCAGGGCGACCATGTGCGTCCGACGGGTGCGGAGGCTCCGCGCGATCCCGTCGGGTCGGTACCCGAGCTCCGCGATCGCGCGCTCCACGCGCGATCGTGTGCCGGTGGCGACCGGCCGGTTCCCCGAGATCACGTGAGAGACGGTCGTCTTGCTCACACCCGCTCGCGAGGCGACGTCCGCGATCGTCACGCGGCGACGGTCTGCAAATCGATTCACTCCTGGAGCGTGGCTTCTGCGTCGCTGTCTGTCAATCGGGATGGTATGGAGGTGTGCACGTCGGCCACGGCGGACGGCAGCCGCCTGCCTTGACAGGAGGCGGTGGGCCGTTCCATGCTCGTTCGTCGGTACAAATCGGTTTGCGGTCCGCCTCCGGCCGAGCGAGCCAGGCCGTGCGGACGGGGAGGGAGGGCGCTGCGGTGAAAGCCCTGAAGAGCCAGGTCGGACGTCGGTCGGTCATCGGTTTGGCGGTCTTCGCGCTCATCGCTTCGGCATGCGTCGGCGGTGGGGACGAGGGCAACGAGCCGAAAACCGGCGCCGCGGTCAAGCCCATCGTGCCGAAGGAGCCGACGGAGCCGGTCACGATCCGCTACTACGTGTTCTCGTCCGTCGCCGAGTCCCCTCAGATGAAGGGGTTCAAGAGAGCCTTCGAGAAGGAGCACCCCAACATCACCGTGCAGTTCGAGCCCGTTCCCTCGGGACGGAGCCGGGAGAAGCTCCTCACCGAGATCGCGGGCGGCAACGCACCCGACGTCGGGTTCGTCGACGCGGGGGTCGTGCAGGAGTTCGCGTCCCGCGACGCGCTCGTCAACCTCGACGGCTACATCGCCGGCAGCGACGTCGTCGCGACCGATGACTACGTCGAGGGCTTCCGGAACACGGCGCTGCTCGGCGGCAGCATGTACGGGTTGCCCTACGACGGGGAGACGACCGGGCTCTTCTACCGGACCGACCTCTTCCAGCAGGCGGGTATCGACTCCCCGCCGAAGACCTGGGAGGAGTTCCAGCAAGACGCGGCGGCGCTCACCGATCCGGCCAAGAAGCAGTATGGCGTGGCGATCTTCTCCACCGAGGCCGCCTACTACTGGTACCCGTGGCTGTGGCAGGCCGGTGGCGACACCCTCAGCTCGGATGGTCAGGACGTCGTCTTCAACAGCCCGGAGGGGGTGAAGGCGGCAGAGTTCTACGTCGACCTGGCGAAGAAGTACGCGCCGCCGGACTACCTTTCCTCCGATTCGTGGAACGGCCGAGTCGCCTTCGCCAGCGGCAAGGTCGGGATGTACATCGCCGGGAACTGGTTCGCCGGGCAGCTCCTGTCGGAGTTCCCGGATATCGAGGGGAAATGGGCGAGCGCGCCGCTCCCACAGGGGGATGCGGGGTGCGCCACGACCCTCGCCGGTGACAGCCTGGTGATGTTGGCCGGCACCGAGCAACGGGATGCGGCATGGTTGTGGATGGAGTTCCTCTCGCGTCCGGACAACATGACGACGTGGACGATCGGGGAGGAGACCACGACGCTCCTCCCGCCGAGGGCGTCGCTCCTCCAGTCGGACGAGCTGTCGAAGAACAAGCCGTTCCTCCAGGGGTTCGCCGACGACATGGGATGCGCCGTGACCAGCACGGTCGAGCAGCCGAAATGGCCCGAGGTCGAGGAGATCCTGAACGAGAAACTCGGCGCGGCGATGTACGGCGACATCACGCCGGAGCAAGCCCTCAACCAGGCCGCCGCGAAGGGCCAGGAGGTCCTCAGCGAGGGGTAGGTTCCTCGCTCCGGACGGAGAGACCGACGAGCGAGGGCGGCGTGCGCTCCTGAGGGGGTGCACGCCGCCGAAGAGCGGGAGCGGATCCTGACGCAGGCGACGATCGAGCGACTGCCGGTGAGGCGGCGGCGGACGGTCCGTCAGGTCCTGCATGAGATGCGGCGGGAATGGACCGCGTACCTGTTCCACGCGCCTGCCTTCTCCGTCTTCCTGATCTTCACGGTCTACGCGCTGTACACGTCGTTCGTCCTCTCCTTCCATGAGTGGGACATCCTCGGCCCGAAGACGTTCGTCGGTCTCGACAACTACCGGGAGGTGCTCGCCGACGGCGACTTCCATGAGGCGCTCGCTCACACCGTGTACTTCGTGATCGGAACGGTCGTGCCGACCATGGCCCTGGGACTGGGCCTCGCCCTCTTGCTGAACTCACAGATCCGAGGACTGGGCCTGTTCCGCACGGCCTACTACCTGCCGACGTTGACGCCCCTGGTCATCGCGGCGCTCCTGTGGACGTGGGTCTACAACGCCGACTACGGCCTGGCGAACTACTACCTCCAGAAGCTGCACATCATCCAACAGCCGGTCCTGTGGCTCGCCAACCGAGGGACGGCGATGCCCGCGGTGATCGTGATGAACATCTGGGCCGGCGCCGGCTTCAGCATGCTCGTGTACCTCGCCGGCCTCCAGGCGGTCCCGCGAGAGCTCTACGAGGCGGCCGAGGTCGACGGGGCGAACGCGTGGATGAGGTTCCGGCGCATCACGCTCCCGCTGCTCGCACCCACCACCTTCTTCCTGCTCGTGATCAACACGATCGGCGCGACGAAGAACTTCACGTCGATCTTCGTGATGACGAACGGGGGCCCGCCGGGTCCGGGTGGCGCGACCACGACGGTCGTCTTCTACATCTACCAGGAGGCGTTCCGGTTCCTGAAGATGGGATACGCCTCCGCGCTCGCGTACACGCTGTTCGTCCTGCTCTTCGGGGTGTCGTACCTCCAGTTCCGGTGGTACAGGAGCCGGGTGGAGATCTGATGGCGACGGTCGCGGGGGGCGAGCGGCACGAGCTCGAGCAGCCGGTTGCGGCCGATCTGGGGCCGCCGCTTCCGCCGACGCGACGCCCTCGACGGTGGCGATTCAGGCCCACACGCCCGATCCGCTACGCAGCCTTGATCGTGCTCGCGCTGCTCTTCGCGGCGCCGTTCGCCTACATGGTCAGCGCCTCCTTCCAGCCGCTGAGCCAGATGTTCCGGCTGCCTCCGAGGTGGATCCCCGCCGACCCGACGTTGGACAACTACGCCCAATTCTTCGGGTCCGGTCGCGACATCGACCGCTGGGTCTTCAACAGCCTGTACGTCGCCACCACGAACACCGCACTGATCGTGTTCTTCAGCGCGCTGATCGCCTACACGTTCGCGAAGCGCACGTTCCCCGGCAGGGACTTCCTCTTCCTGCTGAGCCTCTCGACCCTGATGCTTCCCACCGAGGTCACCCTCATCCCGAACTACCTGATCCTGAGGTACTTCCCCCTGTTCGGAGGCAACGATATCCACGGTATCGGCGGCCACGGGATGCTGGACTCCTACTGGGGCTTGATCATCCCCCATCTCGCGAGCCCGTTCGCGATCTTCCTGCTCCGCCAGTACATGAAGTCGGCTGTCCCCGACGAGCTGATCGACGCGGCACGGATCGACGGAGCGGGTCATTTCCGGATCTTCTGGCGGGTCGTGGTGCCGCTCTGCAAACCGGCCCTTGCCGCGGTGGCGATCTTCACGTTCCAGTTCTACTGGCAGGACCTCTTGGGTCCGCTGATCATCATCAACAGCCTGGAGATGTACACGATGCCGCTCGGGCTGACGACGTTCGCGCAAGGGAACCGGTCCCTCTGGCATCTGATCATGGCGGGCTCGGTGCTGATGACGATCCCGATGATCGTGATCTTCTTCCTCTTCCAGCGGTTGTTCGTGCGAGGGATCTCGCTCTCGGGGATCAAGGGGTAGGACGCGCATGCGCGGTCGCCCGGCCATCGTTGCAACAGCCGTCATCGCGACCGTCGTCGCCGGATGCACGAGCATGGACGGGGACGACGTGTCGCCAACGCCATCGGTCACGGCCAGCGCCGTCCGGCTGATCTCCACCGGAGGCGACGTCTTCGGCTGGTCGCAACGGGTCGAGGGGACGGGGGCGTGCTCGTCGGTGGTGGCGCTGGTCGGCGGAGAAGAGATCGACACGCCCGTCGAGGTCGACGGAGACTCCTTCGCGTTCTCGGCGCCGGTCGGAACCGGGGCCGAGGACGTCGCGGCGCGCTGCACGTTGGCGGACGGCCAGGTGAAGGACACCGAGCCGATCGAGCTGACCGGGAAGCTCGAGGCCCGCCCGACCGCGCGGATCGACGCGCGGGTGAGGGGTGGCCTCGTGGAGCTGGACGCCTCGGGGAGCGAGCGGTCGGAGTTCGACCCCGCTCCCTTGGAGCGGTTCACGTGGGAGCCGCATCTCGCCGTCGGCCAGAGGGCCGCCGAACCACGCCCCCGACTCTCAGACGGTGCGCCCTTCGACCACCCCGTGGACGGTCGACGCCTCACGCTGATCCCGCCCGGCGAGGATGGTGAGTACTACGCGTCCCTGGCGGTGAAGGACTCGGAGGGCCGGACCGACACCAGCACCACCTACTTCGTGGTCGAGGGAGGCCGGGCCCGAACGGTCGACATGATGACCGAGCATCCCTCGTGGATCGACCACGCGATCCTGTACGCACCGGTCCACCAGCTCTGGGGCGGCGGCGCGACCAGTGTGGAACGGCGGCTCCCGTACCTGAAGGAGCTCGGCGTCGACGCGCTCTGGCTGTGGCCGCCCGTGACCCGGAGAGCGGTCGGGGAGGAGTACGCGATCGCGGACTACTTCTCGATCGACGAGGAGTGGGGCACCCCCGAGGAGCTCACGAGCCTCGTCCGTCGCGCCCACGAGCTCGGTCTCCGGATACTCCTCGACTTCGTGCCGAACCACACCTCGATCGAGCACCGCTACTTCCGCAGGGCCGAGAAGGAGGGCCCCGGTTCGCACTACTGGGACTTCTACGACCGCAAGCCGAACGGCGAGTACACCCACTACTTCGACTGGGACGACCTGCCGAACCTGAACTACGACAACCCGCAGGTCCGGCGGATGATCACGGAAGCCTTCTCGTACTGGATCCGCAGATACGACGTGGACGGCTTCCGGGTGGACGCGGCGTGGGCGGTCAAGCGGCGACGCCGTGGATACTGGTCGCGGTGGCGCATGGAGCTCAAACGGATCAAGCCCGATCTCCTGCTCCTCGCGGAGGGGACCGCGAGGGATCCCTACTACTTCGCGAACGGATTCGACGTCGGGTACGACTGGACCGACCACCCCGGCCAATGGCCGTGGGCCGGCCTGTGGGACTTCCCGCAAGAGATCCAGTCGCTGAGCCGACCCGCGCTCACGTGGCACTACCCGAGCGACGCACTCGTGCTGCGGTTCCTGAACAACAACGACACCGGCGTCCGGTTCGCGCAGCAGCACGGCGTCAGGCTCACGAAGATCGCCTCAGCGCTCCAGTTCACCCTGCCCGGGATCCCCTTGCTCTTCGCGGGGGACGAGATCGGCGCCAGGTACCAGCCGTACGGACCCCTCGCGAAGATCCCCTGGCGCGATCGGGGAGGGCTGCGGTCCTGGTACGACGGCTTGATCCGGATCCGCCGGGAGCTCCCCGCCCTGTCCTCTCGTGACCTGACCGTGTTGAGCACCGACTGGGGGAGCACCGTCGCCTTCGTCCGGCCCGCCGTCCCTGGAGGAAGCCCGGTGCTCGTGGTGCTCAACTTCGGGAAGGCTGCCGAGCCCACGATTGACCGCGACCCCGCCCTCGACGAGGTCCTGGGCTCCGGCGTCCTCGAGGACGCGCTGACCGGCGAGCGGTTGATGCTGAGCAGCGGAGGACCGTTGCGGCTCCGCATGCCCTCCTACTCGGTCCGGATCCTCCTTCCAGCGGGAGGCGGGTCGTGAGGATCGCGATGCTCGCGGAGCCCGGCCGGTTCGAGATCGTCGACGGACCGGTCCCCGGGCCGGGCCGGGACGAGGTGCGCCTCGACGTGGCCGTGTGTGGCGTCTGCACGAGCGAGCTCGACATGTGGAAGGGGCAGGCCGGCCACGCCACGTTCCCCTGGTATCCGGGCCATGAGGTGTCGGGCGTCGTGGAGGCCGTCGGGTCCGAGGTCACGTGGCCCCGCGTCGGCGACCACGTGGCGGCCTGGGTCACGACGCACGGTTTCGCCGACCAACTGGTCGTCGAGGCCGAGCACTGCGTGCCCGTCGACGGCATCCCGTTCGAGCTGTCGCTGGCGGAGCCGCTCGCCTGCGCCGTGAACGCGATCGAGATGAGCGAGATCCGGCTGGCCGACGACGTCCTGGTCATCGGCGCCGGCTACATGGGCCTGCTGCTGCAGCAGCTCGCCGCGCAGCGGGGGCCGCGTCACCTGATCGCCGTCGACGTCAGGGACGAGGCGCTCGACCGCGCGCTCGCATTCGGCGCGACGCACGTCGCGAACGCGGCCACCGACCCCGCGGTCGAGATCGTCGCCGAGCTCACCGGCGGCCGCGGCGTCGACGTCTCCATCGAGGCGACGGGGGCGCAGCCGGCGCTCTCGATGCTCGGGGACCTCACCCGGATGAGCGGGACCGTGACGATCGCGGGGTACCATCAGGGCGAGCCGCGCCTGGTGGACCTGGCAACCTGGAACTGGAAGGCGTTCCGGATCGCGAACGCCCACTTCCGCGACGTCGGCGTGATCATGCGCGGGATGCGAACGGCGGGACGCCTGCTGACCTCGAAGCGGATCTCGATGGAGCCGCTCGTCACGCACCGGTACCCGCTGGATCGGATCGGGGAGGCCTTCGCGACGGCGGTCGAGAAACCCGAAGGATTCGTGAAGGCGGTGGTCCACCCGTGAACGGACGACGTCGGTTCGGCGCGACGACCTTCCGGGAGCCGTCGCGCGATTTCGGCATCCTCCCCTTCTGGTTCCTGAACGGCGAGCTCGATCCCGACGAGATGCGCTTCCAGCTCAGGGAGCTCCGCGACAAGGGGATGCAGGGGGTGATCCTGCACGGCCGGTACGGCCTCGAGGTTCCGTACATGGGCGAGACGTACCTCGAACGGATCCGCCTGGCCGTGGAAGAGGCTCGCCGGCTCGGGCTCACGACGTGGATCTACGACGAGATGAACTGGCCGAGCGGCACGGCGGACAAGCGCGTCTTGAAGGAGCGGCCGGACCTCGCCCAGCGCTACATCGAGTGCATCAGCTTCACGATCCGAGGACCCTGGTTCATGTGCCTCACCGGAGAGGACAGCCGGTACCTCGACTTCGAAAGGTCCACTCCCGTCGCGGCCTTCGCGATCGGCGAGGACGGGCGGGTGGTGGACCTCACCGCCAACCTGTCGTTCCGCACGGTCGTCCCGTGGGAGGTGCCGCCGGGCGACTGGCGCCTGTGCTACATCGTGGAGAAGCGAGCCGACTACTACATCGACGCCCTCGACCCGGAATCGACGCGCGAATTCCTCCGGCTCGGCTACGAGCCGTACGCCGATGTCGTCGGCGACGGCTTCGCGGACGAGGTCGTCGGCTTCTATTCGGATGAGCCGGCGATGCACTACTTCCTGTCGGCGTCGGACAACAACGTGCTCCCCTGGACGAAGGGCATGTTCCGTCGATTCCTCGAGCGGAACGGCTACGATCTGCGGCCCCGTCTCCCCGCCCTGTTCTTCGACGCGGGTGACGACGCGGCGCGGGTGCGGCACGACTACTACTCGACGCTCACCGACTTCTATGCCGATGCGTACTACCGGCAGATCCATGAGTGGTGTCGGGCGCGCGGCGTCAGCTTCGTCGCGCACCTGCTCTACGAGGAGTGGCTCCGACGGATGGTGCGGGTGGAGGGGAACCTCTTCAAGCACTACGCGAACATGGATGTGGTGGGGGTCGATCATCTGTACCCGGTGGTCGGCACCCGCCAGTCCCCGGACCAGCACGTTGCGATCAAGGTGGCGAGCTCCGCCGCCCACCTGTTCGGCAGCGAACGACTGATCTGCGAGTCGTTCGGCGGCATCTTCATGGACGCCACGATGCAGAGGATGAAGTGGATCGCCGACTGGGAGTTCGTCCTCGGGGTGAACGTGCTGAATCCGCACGGGTTCCACTACACGCTGGAGGGGCCGAGGAAGCGCGACTGGCCACCGTCGATGTTCTACCAGTATCCCTGGTGGCGGTACTACGGGGAGTTCTCGACGTACATGTCGCGTCTGTCCGAGACGCTCACGGGCGGCCGGCACGTGGCCAGGATCGCCGTCGTCTGGCCGATCAACGCGATGTTCGGGGAGTACCTCCCTCAGGGTCAGACGGAGGCGTCCGAGACCATCGAGACGGGCCTGAACACGCTGACGGACCTCCTTCTGCGCCTCCACCACGACTTCGACTACGTCGACGAGGACGTGCTCGCGGGCGCCAGGATCGAGGACGGACGGGTGCTGATCGGCGACGAGTCGTACGAGCTGGTGGTCGTTCCGCCGATGACGCACCTCCGGCTCGCCACGCTCGAGGCCCTGGAGCGCTTCGTCGAAGACGGCGGGCACGCGCTCGGGGTGCTCCGAGCTCCTGGGCGCGCGTTCGCACCCGAGGGGGTCGTGGATGTCGCTGAGCGGGTCCAGCGCCTCTTCGAGGGCGACCGCGGCTCGTTCATCCGCGGCGAGGCCGCCGAGCTCTTCCGCGACGCGCGCGAAGCGGGGCGTCTCCTCCGTGACGACCTGGACGGCGCGATCCGCTCGCTGATCGCCCCGGACATCGAGATCGACAACGACGAGCTGTTCTCGCTCCACCGCGAGAAGGACGGCCGGCACCTGTACTTCGTGATCAACCCCACGTTCGAGGACCAGACGGCCGAGGTGGTGCTCCCGGGCGACGTCGATCCCGTCCTGTTCGACCCATCCACCGGGGACGAGCGCCCGGTGGGCCCCGTCCGGTCGGAGGGAGGCCGGTCGGCCTTCGATCTGACGCTGCCACCGGTCGGATCGACCTTCCTCGTGGTCGGAGCGCCATCCGGACGACGGATCGTCGACGGGAACGTCCGTCTGGAACACGTGGATGCGGCCATCGCTCGGGGGTACGCGGCCACCGAGGACGCATGGATCGACGTGCGCGCGGACGGACACGTCGCCCGGGCGTCGGCTCGGGCGGCGGCCCTGCCCGAGCCGATCCTCCTCGATGGTCCGTGGGGTTTCACCACCGACGCGCTGAACGCGCTCGTCCTCTCTCGGTGGGAGGCGAGCCCCGAGCGCGAGGGTCTCGCCACCGCGTCGCCCGACGGCGCCGACCCCGACGGCTGGGTAGCCCTCGGGGCCGGCGCCTGGTCCTACCAGCTGGCCGCGGAGCCCGACCGCGACTACCCCATCCCGGTGTGGTACCGGATCGCGTTCGACGTCGAGACCATCCCATCGCGCATCGAGCTCGTGATCGACGGGTTCGATGGATCGGGCCATGCGATCTGGCTGAACGGCGAGGCCGTGACGGCGACGCCCGTACGGGCGAGCTTCGACGCCCAGATGCGGAGCGTCGACTTCACCCCGCACGTGCGCCCCGGCGAGAACCGCATCGACCTCAGGATCGTCGTCGAGGAGCCGACCGGCGGCCTCGTCGACAAGGTCAAGCTGTTGGGGACGTTCGGGCTTGCCGACGGGCCGGAGGACGGGTTCCGGATCGTGGCTCAGCCGGAGCACCTCTCACCCGCGCCGTGGACCGAGCACGGCTTCCCCTTCCTGTCGGGGACCGCCACGTACCGCCGGACGTTCGAGCTTCCCGGCGGGTTCTCGGGGCACCGGCTGTTCCTCGAGGTCCCCATCGTGGACGACGTCGTCGAGGTCCACGTCAACGGCCGGGCGGCCGGCGTCCGACTCTGGGATCCGTACGAGGTCGAGGTGACCGACCTGTTGGTCCCGGGGAGGAACGAGCTCGCGATCTCCGTCACGAACACGCTGGCCAACCTGCTGAACGGTGTCGACCGGACGTCGGGCCTGGCCGGGCCGCCTCGCCTGCTGGCCCGGGCCTCGTTCGAATTCGACCTCTCCGAGGCCGCGCGAGCGGGGGGGTCGACGTGAGGCTGCTGGTTCGGACGCTCACGGACGAGGCCTTCGAGCCCTTCGGACGCGTGATCGATCGGCCCGGGCGCGATCGGGACGCGGAGGGACCCGGATGGTCGTGGTGGGCCGAGACCCTGCTCCTCGAGGGCGACGGGCGCGCCTGGGGCATCGGGTACCTCGACCTCGATCCCACCGACCTCCGGTTCGACTGGGCGGAGCGCCACATGCGCTCGCCGGAGGGGATCGTTCCTCTGGGGGGCAGCTGCCTCGTCTACGTGGCGCCGCCCGATCACCTGGACGAGCCGGGTCGACTCCCCGCTTTCGAGCGTTTCCAGGTGTTCCGCGTGCCGCCCGGCACTGGGATCCTGATGGATCCCGCGGTGTGGCATGGAGCTCCCTTCGCCGACGGAGAGCCCGGCCGAGCGATCGTGCTGCTCCTCGAAGGAACCCCCCGGACCGACGTCACCGTGGTCCGGTTCGAGGACGCTCCGGTCGAGATCGGCGAGGACCCCGTCGCACGGGAGCGCTGACGACGGAAATGGCGAGGATCCTGCTGGACGACGTGACGAAGGTGTTCCCCGACGGGACACGGGCCGTGAGCTCGCTGACCCTGGACGTGGAGGACGGCAGCCTGATCGTCCTGGTGGGGCCATCGGGCTGCGGCAAGACGACGGCGCTCCGGATGGTCGCCGGCCTGGAGGAGATCACAGAGGGAGAGATCCGGATCGGCGATCGAGTCGTGAACGAGGTCGCGCCCAAGGACCGCGACATCGCGATGGTCTTCCAGAACTACGCGTTGTACCCGCACATGTCGGTGTTCGAGAACATGGCTTTCGCCCTCAAGCTCCGGCGGATGCGCAAGCCGGAGATCAACACCCGCGTGGAGGACGCCGCGAAGGTCCTCGCGCTGTTCGACCTCCTCCGTCGCAAGCCGGGGCAGCTGTCCGGGGGTCAGCGGCAACGCGTCGCGATGGGCCGCGCGATCGTCCGGGAGCCGCAGGCGTTCCTCATGGACGAGCCGTTGTCGAACCTGGACGCGAAGCTGCGCGTGCAGATGCGGGCCGAGATCTCCCGGATCCAGCGCGAGGTGAACGTCACGTCGATCTACGTGACGCACGATCAGGTCGAGGCGATGACGATGGGGGACCGGGTGGCGGTCCTGAAGCTCGGTGTCCTGCAGCAGATCGATTCGCCGCAGGCGCTCTACCGGAGGCCGGCGAACCTGTTCGTCGGCGGCTTCATCGGCTCGCCGGCCATGAACATGGTGGAGGCGAAGGTGATCCGGTCGGACGGGTCGCTCGCGGTCGAGTTCGGCGGGAACCGACTGACGGTCGATCCGGAGGCGGCGGCCAAGCGGCCGGCCCTGGCGGCCTACGACGGCCGGAGCGTCATCCTCGGTGTCCGCCCCGAAGACATGGAGGACGCGGCGCTCGGGCCGGGATCGCCCGACGACCGACGGATGAAGACGATCGTCGACCTGCGCGAAGACATGGGCTCGGAGGTGCTGGTCCACTTCTCCCTCGACGCCCCCCCGGTGCTCACCGAGGACACGAAGGAGCTGGCGGCCGACCGGGGGCAGGTGGTCGAAGAGCTGGAACAGCTGGTCGAGCGGGCACCGTGGATCGCGCGCTTCGACGCCGACACGGGGGCGGTCGAGCGGGACCAGGTCGAGGTGCTGGTCGATACGCGGTCGCTGCATTTCTTCGACCCGGAGACGGGGGCTTCGATCTGGGGCGACGCGTGACGGACGCTCGCCCGATGGAGCGAGGCGTCTACTTCGACGCCTGGTTCCCGTGGCAGCACAACTACCATCCGAGCTTCCCGCCCAGGCGGCTGCGGATGATCGAGCACCTCGAGGAGTACCGGGCCACGATGCTCGTGTGGGCGGCCCTCGGCGGCGGCAACATCTCGCTGCCCTACCTCGAGGAGGAGGCCTTCGGGGAGGTCCCGCCGCGCTACCGCGTCTACGGGTTCGTGAACGACGCGGAGTTCATCCAGGAGTGCGGTCGCCGCGGGATCAAGGTGTTCGGCGTCGTCTTCGAGCACGCCTGGGAGTACCCCGTTGAGCTGAACGAGGCGGAGGACACGGTCCTCGCGCTGAACGAGACGCGGGGGACGGGGGAGACCTCGGGCTGGCTCGGGATGCGGGAGTTCTGGCAGGACCGCTACCCGAAGCTCTGGGCACCTCGGTCGAAGTACTTCCCCGACCCGGTCCTGAACGCCTGGGGGGAGCCCGTGGACGACATCCTCGAGGAGTGCGCCCAGCGTGACATCCACGGCGACCCCTGCCACGCGCTATGGATCGAGTGCCCCGACCGGGAGCACTGGAACGTCATGATGGACCGGAACAACCCGGTCTGGCGGGAGTACCTGAAGGCGATCGTGCGGCTCCAGATCGACGCGGGTGTCCAGGGCGTGCACTTCGACGAATCCGAGGTGCCGATCACCTCGCTCCAGTACGGAGGCTGCTTCTGCCGAACCTGCGTCGAAGCGTTCCGCGGCTACCTTCGGGAGCTGCCGGAGGCGGAGCTGCCGACCGAGCTGGATGGGGAGGATCTGTCGTCGTTCGACTACGGGGAATGGTTGCTCGCTCGCGGTCACGACTTCAAGTCGGACCGCGAGCGAGCCCCGCTCTTCTTCGACTACCTGCGGTTCCAGCGGCGCAACATCGCTCGGTACTTCGCGGAGCTGGCCGACTACACGAAGGCGTACGCGGCGAGCGTCGGACGCGAGGTGCTGGTCTCCGGCAACTTCTTCCACCTGTTCGACCACTACTACGCGCTCGAGCCGAAGGTCGATGTGATCGTGACCGAGATGCGGAACACGACCTACCGGCAGCCCGACTGGTACCGCTACGCTGCCGGGTTCGCCGGGGGCAAACCGGTCGTCGTCGTCGAGAACCCGTACGGGGGCGTCGTTCCGGAGATGGTCGAGGCCCTGAAGCACGGGATGGCGTACGACCGGTTCCGCCAGTCGCTGCTGGAGGCGGCGGCCCTCGGCGCCAACATGAGCGTCCCGTACGGGGCGTGGATGGGCTCGGTGATCCAGGACGCGTTCTACGCCCCCCACGAGGTGGCGGTCGAGATCCAGTCCTTCCTCGCCGACCACGAGGAGCTGTTCGCGGGGCGGACCTGGCACGAGGTCGCGGTGGTTTTCTCGATCGAGAGCAACTACCGGGCCCTCGCGGCGCGCGAGGTGATGGCGGACAACCGGACCAACGAGATGCCCGTAGGGGGGATGCCGTTCGGGACGGTCTGCGAGGCGTTGTCCTCGGCCGTCCACCCCTACGACGTCCTGTTCTTCCCCGACGGGGAGTTGCGACCCGACTCGCTCACGGTGGAGGACCTCGCGGCCTATCGGACGCTGGTGCTGCCCGACTGCAGCTCCCTGACCCTGGCGCAGGCCGCGCTGGTGAGCGGGTACCTCGAGGGCGGGGGTCGTGCGATCGTCCTGGGGGCCTTCGGGGAGAACCTCGACGTGCGCGAGCGCCAGCGCGTGCTGGCGCATCCGGGTGTGTCGGTCGGAGACCCGTCGGCGTTCGGGGTCGAGGCGCTCGCCGACGGGCCGCAGGTCCGGGTGACGAAGGGCGAGACGGACGTCGGGATCACGATCCGTCGCGTCGGAGATCGCGCCGCCCTGCACTTCATCCGCTACGACTACGACGAGGAAGCGGACCGCGTGCCGGCCCTGGACGAGCTGGCCCTCGAGGTCCGCCTACCGTTCGAGATCCGGTCCGTCCAAGCCCTCGCTCCCGGTCCGCTCCAACCACGGCCGTCCGCCGAGCGCGGAACGATCGTGCTCCGGGACGTGCCCCTGTACGGGGTGGTCATCCTGTCCCCGTGACCGATGGGCGGATCCGAGTCGTCGGCGTCTTCGCCCATCCGGACGACGACGTGTACACGATGGGAGGAACGTGGGCGCTCCACCGCGATCTCCTCGACGTCACGCTGGTGTTCTTGACGAGCGGTGACGCGGGGCCGATCTGGGTCGAGGGGGTCGCCACGCGGGAGACGCTGGGGGAGGTCCGCGAGGGCGAACAAGCTGCGTCGATGGGGGCGCTCGGGGTCGAGGCCGATGTCCGGTTCCTCCGTCACCCCGACTACCACCTCCCGGAGGTGCCGTTCGAGGAACTGGTCGGCGAGATCGGATCCGTCCTGGATCAGGTCGGGCCGCACGTCCTCGTGACGTTCGGGCCGGACGGGCTGACCGCCCACCACGACCACGTGCGGGCAGGCGAAGCCGCCGACGAAGCGTTCCACCGAGCGCGCCGGGACCGCGGAGAGGGGCTCGGGCGACTCCTCCACGTGGCCGTGCCGCGGTCGGCGGTCGATCGGTTCGACGCGGAGCTCCGCGCCTCCGGCGGCCCGGCCCGGGAGGCGCGGAGCCTCCTCGCCTTGCGGGGTGTCCGCGACGATCTGATCGCCGTCGCGGTCGACACACGGCCGGTACGGGAGACGAAGCTGGCGGCGATCGAAGCCCACCGGACCCAGATCGGCGAGCTTGAGCGGATCCCCCCCTCCGTCCGGTGGATCGCCCTTGAGACGGAGTGGTTCGCGCAGGCCTGGCCCGAGTCGCCCGTCGGCGCGCGGCCGTTCTCGGATCTAGTCGAGGGCCTTCCACCCGGCTGACGGCCGGCTCGGTTCGGCCTCGGACCCATGGAACCCAGCCCCACACGGGCGTCCGGGAGCCACCTCTGCGGCCCGGGCCAACCTACACTCGAGGCGAGTGTACGAGGCCTTCTTGATCGCGCTCTCCGTCCTGGCGGGCGCGATCGCCGCGCTGGCCGGCTTCGGGATCGGGAGCGTGCTGACCCCGGCCCTGGCCTTTTCGGTCGGGACCAGGGTCGCCGTCACCGTCGTGGCGCTGCCCCATTTCGCCGGGACCGCGTTGCGCTTATGGATGCTCCGCAGCTCGATCGACCGTGCCGTGCTCCTCACCTTCGGGCTCGCCAGCGCGGCTGGGGGACTGGCCGGCGCCCTCCTCCATTCGATCATCGCCAGCCCCGTCCTGGCGATGGTGCTGGGGGCGCTCCTGGTGTTCGGGGGCGCTTCCGAGCTCACCGGGCTGGTCGGCCGGGTCCGGTTGCTCGGCAGCTGGGCGATCGGCGGCGGCGTCCTCTCCGGTCTGTTCGGGGGGCTCGTCGGGAACCAGGGAGGCATCCGCTCCGCCGCGCTCTTGCGCTTCGATCTGGGTCCGCAGGCGCTGATCGCAACCGCGACCGCGAGCGCTCTCCTCGTCGATCTCGCGCGGGTCCCGGTCTACCTCGTCTCGAACGGCGACGACCTCCTCGACGCCTGGCCGCTCGTCCTCTCCCTCGCGGCCGGCGTGGTGCTGGGCACGCTCATCGGCGCGCCCGTGCTGCGACGGATCCCGGAGCGCGTCTTCCGGCGCGTCCTGGCCCTGTTCCTCATCGCGCTCGGTGTGATGATGCTGCTCCGCATCGGCGTGTAGGGGTCGAGGTGGAACGCCGTGGTGGAGCCTCGCCGCGCCTCGGGCGCCGATGAGGTGGGGGTTCCCTGATCGCCATGCGTTCGTGCTCGAGCTCCTCGCTCTTCCGATGCCCCTCCTGCTTCTCGGTGCCTACCCCGGCGCCGGAAGCGCAAACGAGCTCACGGTGGGGCGGCGGCGATCCTTCCTTCGTGCCGGACCGGTCCCGCCGCCGGTCATCCCACACGCGAGACGAAGGGCGGCCCTCCCACGGCCGAGAAGAGGGCGAGCACCGTGAAGGCAGAGGTGACCAGCGCGGCGAAGCCACTCGCGACGTCGCCGGCCTGTGTCCGTTCGCTCCGTTCTGAGAGCGGAGCCAGCAGCAGGGCGATCGACGCGCCGGCGATCGTGAGCTCCATGATCGTCGACACGATGTCGCCGAACCCCGCCCTGGCCGGCTCCGTCGCATCGGGGCCGATCAGGGCACCGTAGGTCCGCGTCAGGATCCACACGCCCGCCACGAGAGCATTTCCTACCGCCCCGAGCCACAACAGCGGCCGGGAGATATCCACGACCGCGAAGATCCCCCAGGCGATCTGCGCGAGCGCGACGAGAACGAAGAACCCCCCGTACAGCCAGTACTCGTCGAGATGCTGAGGGATCACGGCGAAGTGGATCAGCGCCGCGTCCATCGACAGGAGCGCGACCACGGTCCGGATCACGTCCCCGACCAGAACACCGTTGCCCCTCGGCGGAGATCGCGTCTCCCCGCGCTGGCGGAGTCGAGTGAGCAGGACGAGGCCACCACCGAGCACGGCCAGCGTCAACGCTCCTCCGAGCTTGAGCGTGGGGTGCCGTCCCGCACCATGGAGGACGCCGAACCAGGATGCGGCAGCACCGAGCGCGAGGGCGCCGACGAGCGAAGGGGCGGCGCCGACCGCAGGCAGGCCGGACCTCCGCCGGTGCTCGAGCGCCATCCCCTCCACCCGCATGCGTGCCTACCCGAACGCTTCGTGTAGGCACGCGCCATCCACCGATCCCGGGATGTGCTCGTGCGCCTCGATCGAGGCTCCAGCCCCGGTCATCTCCGGCACGCTCTCGTGCGCGAGCATGGTCCCTCCATTGCAGGCGGCCGTGGGCGCCGTCGACTGGCCCGCATGGGCCGACGCCGCCGGCAAGAACATCGACAGCGACGTCGCGACGAGGATGATGAGCCTTCTCATGTGCACCTCCTTCCAGGTGGGCCTGGGAGTAATACCGGCGAGAGCGGCACGCGGATGACGTTTGTTTCCTCGCCGCAAGGGGAATGCACATAGGTCGCGCAGATCCCGGCCTCCGCAGCCCATGCGGTGGCTCGCGGGATCCGGGGGTCCTCGCCGAGGGCGGGACCCGAGCCGGCTACCTCCAGTGCGGATACGTCACGTAGAAGAACTTGCCGTACGAGGGTGTGTCCCACGAGACGATCAGGCCCGCTCGCTGCGGCACGTAGACCACGTCGCCTGGCTCGAAGTCGAACCGAGTCTCACCCTCGGTGAGCGTCACGTGGCCCTCGAGCATGTAGCACACGGCGCAGTCGTTGTCGTAGTCGAACTCGATCGGCGCGGATGACCAGATCTCGCAGATGCCGGCCGAGACGGGCGCCGCCTCGGGCTGGGCGATCACGTCGACGAGGCTGAGCTTCCCCTCTCCCGCATCGAACGGCTCGGTGGCGATCTTGTTCGCCTTCTTCAGCACAACGGCCATGGCGACCTCCTCCGGACGTCGGTCCTTCGAATCTCACTCCCGTCGGCGGAGGAAGGCAACCCGAGCGAGGATCGGCGGGCCCACGAGGGCCCGACGACCGGACCCTCAGGGACTAGGCGGGACAGTTCGCCGGGGCGTCGAACCCACCATCGCCCACCGTCAGGGGGGCGCTGCCGACGTCCCTCGGGATCAGGCCGACGATCGGTCCGCCGTTGGTCGAAGAGGCAGGTGTGTCGTCCGTTCGGTTGGCGCCGGTCACGGAGACGTCACCACCGCATCGAAGGAGCGGCGTGATCACGTGCACGTGAGCGGAGGCAGTCGATGGGACGAGCACGAGAGCTGCACCGACCGCGGTCCCCAGGATGACCCGTCGAGCTCGACGTCGCATGTCTCTCCTCCTCCTCGGACGATGTAGCCGTACTACGGATGGCGGCCTCCGATGGTTCGGCCTGGTCGAGGCCCGTCGGGGACGTGCTCGTGGGCTGCCGTCAGGGCCGGAGGTCGGTGCGGACCTCGAACCAGACGCTCTTCCCACCTGGCACGAACTCCATCCCCCAGTCGGCCGCCAGCGCATCGAGCATGAGGAGACCGCGTCCCGACGTGTCCTCAAGGCGCGGCTCCCGGCGCACGGGCGGCTCGCGGCTGGAATCGAGCACAGCGACCCGGATGCGGTCGGCGAGGATGGCGACCGAAACCTCCACATCGGATCGAGCGTGGAGGATGGAGTTCGTCACGAGCTCGGCGACCAGGAGCTCGACGACGTCGAGCTCGCTCTGGAGCTCCCACCGTTCGAGCGCCCGGGTCACGAACCGCCGCGCCAGACTGGGCGCCTGGTTGCTCGCACCCAGATGCACCTTCGCCCCCTCGATCCCGGCACGGACGACGTCGAGGAGCCCGCAGACGGCGAGGAGGTCGTCAGCGAGCGTGAGCGGGGAGCGGCTCTTCTCGAGGTAGCCGACCGCTCCGCCCGACAGCGCAACGAAGCGCAGCTCCGAGGCCCCGAAGGTGGAACGGAGGATGACCCTGGTGCCCGGTGCCGCCTCGCGGACGCCCCGGAGCGCCCAGAGGCCTCCCGGAGCGCCGAGCGCGGGATCGAGGAGCGTGATGTCGGGACGATGAGCGGCCGCGAGGGATGCGGCCTCGCCTGCCCGATCCGTCTCCGCGACCACCTGGAACGGGGAGCCGCGCTCGAGCGCGTGGGCGACGAGCGTGCGGGAGTCGGCGTCGCCGTCGACGAGGAGGAGGCTGAACATCAGGGCGCGGATGCCGGGAGCGTGAAGGAGACTCCGGCTTCGTTCCCGGGTTGCGCCTCGACCCAGATCCGGCCGCCGTGTCGCTCGACGATCCTGCGGCAGGTCGCGAGGCCGATGTCGACGGCGCGGTCGTTCTCCCCGGCGTCGATCCCACCGAGCGCGGTGAAGACGCGTCCGGCATCGTCGGGGTCGATGCCTCGTCCGTTGTGCCGAACCACGATGAGGTGCTCGTCGGGGCCCCGGTTCGCTTCGATCCGAACCACCGGCGCTTCCGTGCCTGCCGATCCGAGGGCGTGGTCGACGAGCAGCTCGAAGAGCTCGACGAGCTGCCAGAAATCTCCCAGCACCGCCGGGAGGGGTTCGACGGTCAGGCGCGCCCCCCTCTGCGCGAGCGCGGCGTCGAGGTCCTTCGTGGCGTGGTTCAGCACCTCGTCGAGCTCGACGGCGTCCGAGGTCGCCAGCGTCTCGCTCAGTCGCGCCGCTCGGAGCAGTTCACCCAGGGCGCCGCGCATGCGGTCGACCTGGGCGACCGCTCGGCCCATGAACAGATCGAGCTCATCGTCGGCGAGCGCGCCGGCCCGTTCCCGAGCGAGGTCGAGGAATCCCGCCAAGGTGTCCAGCGGCGCTTGCATCTCGTGTGTCGCGACCTGCACGAACTGGTCGAGCTCGGTGTTCGACCGCGCCAGCTCCGCGGTCCGGCGGGCCAGCGCCTGCTGTGCTCGGTCCCGCTCCTCGAGTCGTCGTCCCAGCTCCTCCGCCTGCGCCCGCAACCGCTCCCGTTTCTCGTGCAGGTCGATGAACACGGACACCTTGGAGCGCAGCACGTGGGCGTCGAACGGCTTGTTGATGTAGTCGACCGCTCCGGCCTCGTAGCCACGCAGATGATGCTCGATCGCCTGGTCGATCGCCGTGAGGAAGATGATGGGGATCTGGCTGGTCTTCTCACGCTGCTTGACGAGCTCCGCGGTCTCGAAACCGTCGAGGCCGGGCATCATCACGTCGAGCAGGATGAGCGCCACGTCCTCCCTCAGCAGGCAGGCGAGCGCCTCCTCGCCCGACCGCACCGAGATCAGGGGATGTCCGAGGGGCTCGAGGACGGCCTCCAGCGCTCGGAGGTTCTCGGCTCGGTCGTCGACGAGCAGGAGGGCGCCCATGCCTACCGGTAGAGACACGCCCGGATCTTCGACACGAGCTCGTCGATGTCCACGGGCTTCGCGATGTAGTCCGTCGCCCCGGCCGCGAGCGCCTTCTCGCGATCTCCCTTCATGGCCTTGGCCGTCAGCGCGATGATCGGCAGGCCGGCGAACTGCGCCCGGCTCCGGACCGCCCGGGTCGTCTCGTAGCCGTCGAGGCCGGGCATCATGATGTCCATCAGGATCAGATCGACGTCGAGGTTGCGGTACAGGACGTCGAGGGCCTCGCTGCCGCTCCCGGCGAACAGGACCGCCATGCCGTGGCTCTCCAGCGCGTTGGTCAACGCGAACACGTTGCGGACGTCGTCCTCGACTATCAGGATCCGTCGCCCTGCGAGCGTGTCCTCCGCGCCGGACGGCGTCGTGCTCCCATCGGGAACCGATGCCAGGCCGGTGTCCGGCCGGAACGGCCGCAGGACCTCCAGCAGCGATCCGCGCGACTCGAGGCTGACCACGGCCATCGAGGCGAAGGCGGCCTCGTCGTCCTCGCTCAGCGGGAACGCGTGGACCGAGAGAGCACGGAGCCTCGCTCCGGGGAGCTTCTCGAGGAGGGAACGGCATTCCTCCGCGGGGGCGTGAAGCACCAGGTCGTCGAACCGAGCGGCCTCCGTGTAGGCGAGCGCCTCCGCGACCGTCGAGGCGGCGGTGAGCCCCACCCCGCCCTGCGCCCGAAGGACCGGGGCGAGGCTCTCGGTCTCGTCCAGGTCGACCTCGAACAGCAGGATCCGGCGACGCTCCTCCGACGGTTCGGGCTCCTCGGTCCGCGGACCGAGCGCCGCTCGCCCTCCCGGGCTTCCGGTCCCCTCTCGTCCGGGCTCGGCGTAGGCGAACGGAAGGTAGAGCGTGAACGTGCTGCCCTCGTCGATCCTGCTGTCGACCCGGATCTCGCCACCCAGCAACCGGGCGACCTCGCGGGTGATCGACAGGCCCAGGCCCGTCCCTCCGAACCGACGGCTCATCGTCCCGTCGGCCTGATGGAACGCCTCGAAGATCACGTCCAGCTGATCGGGGGCGATCCCGATGCCGGTGTCGCTCACGGTGAAGGCGACGGCGCCGTCGACGTCTCGGAGCTGTGCGGTCGCGAAGGAGAGGCCCTCGGGAGCCCGATCGACCCGCACGGAGACGCCGCCCTCGGTCGTGAACTTCACCGCGTTGGAGAGGAGGTTGTTCAGGATCTGCTGGAGCCGCTGGGGATCGGTCCGGATGAGCGGCGGACAGTCGGTCCCGATCGTCACCTGCAAGGAGAGGCCCTTCTGTTCGGCGAGGGGGAGGAACGCCTGCTCGATGGACTCGCAGATCTCGGCGACCTGGACCTGCGACGGCACGATGTCCAGCCGACCGGCCTCCACCTTGCTGAGGTCCAGGATGTCGTTGATGAGGACGAGCAGGTCCTTGCCGGCGTCGTAGATCGTGTGCGCGAACTCCACCTGCTTCGGCTTGAGCGTGCCGTCGGGGTTCGAGGCGAGGAGTTGCGCCAGCACCATGAGGCTGTTGAGGGGCGTGCGGAGCTCGTGGGACATGTTGGCGAGGAACTCGGACTTGTACTTGGACGCCAGCGCGAGCTGGTGAGCCTTCTCCTCGAGCCCCTTCCGGGCGAGGTCGATCTCCCGGTTCTTGAGCTCCACGTTCCGGTTCTGCTCCTCGAGCTGACGGGCCTTCTCTTCGAGCTCCGCGTTCGTCTGTCGGAGCTTCTCCTGTCCCCGCTGCAGCTCGACCGACTGGCTCTGGAGCTCCCCGGCGAGCCGCTGGGACTCGGCCAACAGCTCCTCCGTGCGCATGTTGGCGATCACGCCGTTCAGGACGACGCCGATCGTCTCCACGAGCTGCTCGAGGAACATCAGGCTCACCTCGGAGAAGGGCTTGAACGAGGCGAGCTCGATGACGGCCAGGACCTGTTCCTCGAAGACGACGGGGAGCACGACGATCGCGGCCGGCGGACCCTCGCCCAGTCCCGAAGAGACGCGGAGGTACTCTGCCGGCGGATCGTTCACCAGGATGGGGGCCCGCTCCGCCGCGGCCTGGCCCACGAGCCCTTCGCCGAAGCGGATCCGGGTGGAGGCGTCCCTCCTGGACGGGAACGCGTAGGACGCGATCAGGCTGAGCTCGAGGTCGGCTCCGTCCCCGTTCGCCATGAAGAAGGCGCCGTGTTGCGCCGAGACGACCGGGGTCACCTCCGACATGATCAGGCTGGACAGCTGCCGCAGGTCGCGCTGTCCCTGCATCATCCCGGAGATCCGCGCCAGGTTCGTCTTGAGCCAGTCCTGCTCGGCGCCCCGGTTCGTCGTCTCGCGGAGGTTGAGGATCATCTTGTTGATGTTGTTCTTGAGCTCGGCGACCTCGCCCCGAGCCTCGACGTCGATCGCGCGCGTGAGGTCTCCCTGGGTGACGGCCGTCGCCACGTCGGCGATCGCCCGGACCTGCGTGGTCAGGTTCTGGGCCAGCTGGTTCACGCTCTCGGTGAGATGCCGCCAGGTCCCCGAGACGTCTTCCACCTCGGCCTGACCTCCGAGCTTGCCCTCGGTGCCGACCTCGTGCGCCACGCGCGTGACCTCTGCGGCGAACGACGACAGCTGGTCCACCATCGTGTTGATCGTGTCCTTCAGCTCCAGGATCTCCCCCTTCACGTCCACGGTGACCTTCTGCGACAGGTCGCCGCGGGCCACGGCGGTCGCGACCTGGGCGATGTTGCGGACCTGTGCCGTGAGGTTCGACGCCATGAAGTTCACGTTGTCGGTCAGGCCCTCCCACGTCCCGGACACGCCGGGAACGTTCGCCTGCCCCCCGAGCTTGCCCTCGGTCCCCACCTCGCGCGCCACGCGGGTGACCTCGTCGGCGAACGACCGCAGCTGGTCGACCATCGTGTTGACCGTGTCCTTCAGCGCCAGGATCTCGCCCTTCACGTCCACCGTGATCTTCTGCGAGAGGTCGCCCCTCGCCACTGCGGTGGTCACGTGCGCGATGTCCCGGACCTGGCTCGTCAGGTTCGAGGCCATGGAGTTGACGTTGTCGGTGAGGTCCTTCCACGTGCCCGCGACCCCGGGCACCTCGGCCTGGCCGCCGAGCTTGCCCTCGGTGCCGACCTCGCGCGCCACCCGGGTGACCTCGTCCGCGAAGGCCCGCAGCTGGTCGACCATCGTGTTGATCGTGTCCTTCAGCTCGAGGATCTCGCCCTTCACGTCCACCGTGATCTTCTGCGAGAGGTCGCCGCGAGCGACCGCGGTGGCCACCTGGGCGATGTTGCGGACCTGCCCCGTCAGGTTCGAGGCCATGAGGTTCACGTTGTCGGTGAGGTCCTTCCACGTGCCGGACGCGCCCCTGACCTTGGCCTGGCCGCCGAGCTTGCCGTCCGTGCCCACCTCCTTCGCCACCCGGCTGACCTCGGCGCTGAACGACGAGAGCTGGTCGACCATCGCGTTCACGGCGAGCCCGACGCGGAGGTACTCGCCCTTGACCGGCCTTCCCTCGATGCTGAGAGCGACCTTCTGCGTGAGGTCGCCGCGGGCGACCGCCTCGATGACACGGGCGATCTCCGTCATCGGACGGATCAGGTCGTCGATCAGGGCGTTGATCGAGGAGAGGCGAGCCGTCCACTCGCCCGCGGCGGCCCCGATGACCAGCCGCTCCGCCATGCGACCCTCGCGTCCCACCAGCCTCGCGACGCGGTCGATCTCGGCCGTGGTCCTTCCGATGTGTCCCACGCAGTCGTTGAAGGCGGTCGCCACCCTCCCCGGGAGACCCGCGCGTCTGGCCGGCAGCCGGACGTCGAAGTCCCCGTGCTTGAGGGCGACGAGGGCCTCGAGCAGCTCCTGGAGCACGGCCTCATCGACGTGACCGTTGCTCGGTGAGGAGCCCCTGGATGCGCGGCCGACCGCCGCCTTCTTCCCACCCGTCGAGCGCGACGTGGTTCGGCTCGTGCCCATCGTCATCGGTCCACCCCTCCTGTCGTCTGCACCTGCAAGACCAGCAACGCCGCGTCGTCGGCGTTGCGCCCGCCGTTCGATGCCAGTACCGCCGCCTCGAGGTGCCCGGTGAGCTCGGTCGCGCCCTCGAGCGCGTGCCGGCGGAGCGCGTCGAACAGCAGCCGTTCGTCCGAGGTCGTGCCGCGCTCGGTGTGAACGTCGACACAGCCGTCCGTGAAGAAGACCAGGACGTCGGCGGCGCGGAGCGTCAGCCTCGTCTCCCGGAGCTCGGCCTCGGGAAAGAGCCCTAGCGCGGTGCCCGGCTCACCGACGGCTCGGACCTCGCCGGTCCGGGACTCGAACCACAGGGGCCTCGGGTGCCCGCCGAGGCTCAGCGTGACGTCGAAGCCGTCGGGCGCGCGTTCCAGCACGGCATGCACGATCGTGCAGAACCGCTCGCCGAGCGCCTGGGAGAGCATCACGCGATTCAGGATGTGGAGGACATCGGCCGGCTCGCTCCCGAGCAGCGTGGCCGCCCGCGTGGTGTGGCGCGCCAGCGCCGTGATCGCCGCCGCCTCGATCCCCCGGCCGGACACGTCTCCGACCACCAGCCCCCATCGCTCCTCGCCGATGGGGTAGAGGTCGTAGAAGTCGCCGCCGACGACGGTTCCGTCGCCGAACGGCCGGTAGGCCGCCGCGGCGTCGAGCCCCGGCACTCGGGGGAGCGCGGGCGGCATGAGCGAGGCCTGCAGCACCTGTGCCTCCCTCGCCCGCTGCTCGTACAGCCGCGCACGTTCCACGGCCTGCGCGCATTGCGTTCCCAGGGCGCCGAGGAACGAACGGAGCTCGGCGTCGACCTCTCGATCGTTGGGGAAGGCGAGCTCGATGGCGCCGAGGATCGTGCCTCGGATCGTGAGCGGAACGATGGTCCGGGACGCGGTCAGGCCGACGCCGTTGAGCGCGTCGGTCCCGCTCGGAAGGACCACCGGCGCGCTCCGCCGCAGGACCGCCCCGACGGGGTCCCCGCCCGTGAGTCGGATCGCGGACGGGGATCCGGTATCGGCGCCGATCGAGCTCACGGGGCGGAGCGTCGCGTCGTCGGCCAGCATGAAGCACGTCCCTCCGGTCGCGCCGAGCTCCGCCACTGCATGGGTCATCACTGCGTCGGCGACGTCGACGGCGCCCAGGGCTGCCGAAAGGCCGGAGGTCAGCGACTGCAACCGCGACATCCTGGCCGCGGCCTGTTCGGCCCGGGCACGCAGGCGCCGCTCGGACTCGAGCAGGCGGGTCCTGTCGATGGCGGCGGCCAGCCGGGCGATCAGCGCCGAGAACAGGCTGCTCTCGAACGGAGGCGGGTCGGGACCGAGGAAGAGCCAGATGCCGCCGAGGACGCCACGGGCTCCGACGATGGGCAACGCGCACGAGCGAACGACCCCGAGACCGGTTCCGGACCCCAGGTCGAGGACGTCGTCGTCCGGCAGCCGGTGACCCGTCACGGGTCGACCCGTCCGGACGGCCTCGGCGATCGGAAGGGGATCGTCGAGGGAGAGATCCCTGCAGCGCTCACGGAGCTGCGCCAGGCCGGGGCTCGCCCATACCGGGTCGAGCCGGAGACGATAGCTGGCGAGGCCGACCAGCCCGGCCCTCGCGCCGAAGGCGTCCAGCCCCGGTCCCACCGTCGCGGCGACGACCTGTGCAGCGGTGGCGCAGCCGCTCAGGGCGTCGTCGAGCAGGACGATCCTGCCCAGCGCTTCGGCGGGAAGGAACCCGGCGTCGGGGACGGCGGTGACCCAGGTGGACGGGGGTTCGACGAGGGGTGCCGAAGGCGGGCCGTCGTGTCCGCCAGCCCTCAGCGGCTCCGGCTGGACGATCTGGAGCTCCCCCACCCGCGTGTGCCCCCTCGATGAGGTAACAAGCTTTCATACCCTTCCGATACGGATCCGAAACCCGCCGGTCGAACTTCATCCCGACGTCGCGACGACGCCCTCCCCGGCACCTGCGGCTGCTCTCTCTCGTGGCGGAGAAGGGCTGGGCTCGACCTACCGTCCGGCGGATCGGGATCGTGGTTGGGTGGCGCTCGACCGGAAGGGGTCGATCTCGTGTTCGACGGCTTCGAAGCGTTCGACGTCGAGACGACGGGGACGAAGATCCACGGACGCCGAGGCGGCGAGGGGCCGCCGGTGCTCTTGTTGCACGGCATCCCCGAGACGCATCTGATGTGGCATCGGGTGGCCCCGCACCTGGCAGAGCGCTTCACCGTGATCGTCACCGACCTTCGAGGCTTCGGCGAGAGCGGAACGCCACCGAGCTCGCCGGATCATGCGCCGTACAGCATGCGGGAGATCGCCCGTGACCAGGTCGAGGTCATGACCGCTCTGGGGCACGACCGGTTCGGCGTGGTCGGCCACGACCGTGGTGCACGCTGTGCCTACCGGATGGCGCTGGACCATCCACGCGCCGTGACGCGGCTCGCCGTACTGGACATCGTCCCCACGAGCGAGACGTTCCGTCGCGCCGACAAGGACTTCGCCCTCGGGTTCTGGGTCTGGTCGTTCCTCGCTGCCCCTGAACCGGTGCCGGAGCACCTGATCGCTCAGGCGCCCGCGGTCATCGTCGACCACATGCTCGACTCGTGGTCCGAGCTCCCCGGCGCCTTCCCGGCAGACGTCCGCACCGAGTACATCGAGAGGCTCAGCTCGCCCGAGACGATCCACGCGATCTGCGAGGAGTACCGAGCGGCCGCCACCCTCGACGACCGGCACGACGAGGCGGACCGCGGTCGGCGGCGGATCACCTGCCACACCCTCGTCCTGTGGAGCCACACCGGCGCCGTCGCCGGATGGCATCCGCTCGAGATCTGGAGCGCCTGGTCCGACGACGTTCGAGGGGGCCCGATCGCGTGCGGGCACTTAATCCCGGAGGAGGCCCCCGACGAGACGGCACGACGCCTGATCGGGTTCCTCGCGTAGTCCTGGAGAGAGCTTCGGAGCCCAGCCCGGCTACGCACGGCACGGTAGGGCCGAAAGCCCTTTGACGATCCACGCGATCGGGACGAGCTTTCGGTTTCAGGAGGCGCGATGGAACGGCACGGTTCCGAGAGCTACTTCGTCATCGGCGAGGGCCTGCTCGGGGAGAGCGTCGGAGGCCGTGAGCGAACGCTGGCGCCGGCCGACGAGAGCGACGTGCCCCCGTTCCGCTTCTCGCGGATGGGGCCGAGCGGCTTCAAGCACCAGATCACCGAGGCGACCCGGACGAGGGTCGCCGAGGCGATGACGGGCGGAGGTGGGGGCACGACGCAGGTCCCGGCCGGCTTCACCTACCTCGGCCAGTTCGTCGACCACGACCTCACCTTCGACAAGACCAAGGTGATGCTGGGAGAGAACGTGTCCCCGGCCGAGCTCCTCCAGGCCCGATCGCCGAGCCTGGACCTCGATTCGCTCTACGGCGCGGGGCCGACGGATCCGGGTTCGGCGAAGTTCTACGAAGCCGACGGCCTCCATCTGAAGATGGGCAGGACGGTGGCGGCCGAAGGCATCGGGCCGAAGGAGGGCTTCGACCTCCCGCGCGGAGCGGGGAACACCGCGGCCGCGAAACGCACGGCGATCGTGCCCGATCCCCGGAACGACGAGAACCTGGCGGTGGCGCAGACCCATCTCGCCTTCATCCGGTTCCACAACCGGGTCGTCGACACGCTTCCCGCATCCGTACCCGCCTCCCAACGCTTCGAGACCGCGCGGAGGAGGGTCACCAGGCACTACCAGTGGATGCTGCGGACCGACTACCTCCCCCGGATCTGCGCGCCCGGTGTCGTGAACAACGTCTTCAACAGCGGCAGGAAGGCGTTCGAGGTCGGGGTGCCCGCCACCGACGTCCCCACGATGCCTATCGAGTTCTCCGTCGCCGCTTTCCGGCTCGGCCACTCCATGATCCGGAGGGAGTACGACTGGAACAAGATCTTCGACAACGGCAGCGGGACGCTCGACCTGCTGTTCACGTTCTCCGGCCTCAGCGGCAACCTCGGCGGCGGACTCCGGCTCCCGAGCAGCTGGATCGCAGACTTCCGGCGCCTCTACGACTTCTCCGAAGCGGGGCGGGACGACCTCACCGTGCCGGCGGCGAAGTTCAACCGGGCCATGCGCATCGACACGGCGCTCGCGATCCCGCTGCAGGCCCTTCCCGGCTTCCCGGCCGACGAGGACAACCTCGCCTTCCGGAACCTCACCAGGGCGAAGATGGTGAACCTGGCCACCGGCCAGCAGATGGGCACCTTCCTCCAGGGCAAGGGCGTCGCCCTGACGAAGCTGACAACGGCCCAGATCCGCGACGGCAAGGGCGGCACCACGCTGGAGGAGCTCACCCAGACCCAGCGGGCCGCGTTCGTCAAGGACACACCTCTCTGGTTCTACGTCCTGCGCGAGGCCGAGCTGAATCAGGGCAAGCTGAAGGGGGTCGGGGCTCGGATCGTCGCGGAGACCTTCCACCGAGCCATGGAGGGCAGCACGACGTCGATCGTCCGCAACCCCGCCTGGCGTCCGTCGCTCGGCCCCGACAACACGACGTTCCGCATGGTCGACCTGCTGCTCTTCGCGTTCCAGGGGAAGAAGAATCTCCTCGCCCCACTCGGATAGCGAGGCCATGAGGCGAGTAGAGCATGGATCTGTCCGGTGATCAAGGCGGCCCGGACTCGCAGCCCACTATCACCCGCGCCAGCGACGGCCTCGATCGGATGACGTCCGGTCCCCGGACGGCCAACCCCATCGGGCAGATCCGCATCCATTCGATCCCCGACCTCGGGAAGCTCCTGAAAGGACCAGCGAGAACCAGACCGCCTTGTATCGGCAAGGAACAGGTGATGACGAAGGGGGGCGTAGGAAGGAGAGGCACGAGGGCTATCACGTGTGCCAGATGCGGCGGCGACGCGACCACCCTGGTCATCGAGTGCTCCGTGGTGCTGGCCTACCTGGATCTCTGCGAGCCGCACCTCGATGAGCTGCTCAGAGGGGCTCGGCCCCTCGCTCTCACCGAGACCGTGCGTCCCGGCGTCGGCTCTGGAGCGGGAGCCCTTGCCGAACGGGTGACGGTTCCGCGATGGCCTTCGTGAGGCGGGTCGCCGTGGTCGCTGGACCGGTCGTCGTCGCGCTCGTCGCCGGTTTCCTGCTGGGACGCTTGACCGCCGATCGCCAGCCGCCGATCGGCCCCCCGGCTGGAGCGCCGCCGATCGACCTCGGCAGGGAAGGGCGCTACATCGCGCTCGGGGACTCGTACTCGGCGGGTGAGGGGCTGCCTGCGTACGAGCCGGGGACCGAGGACGTCCCCGACGGCGATCGGTGTCACCGGTCCCTGGACTATGCGTACCCGGTGCAGCTCGTGTTCGTCCACGCGACGGAGCCGGTCCACCGGGCGTGTTCTGGCGCGGTAGTCGAGAACGTCTTCCGTACGGTCCAGCGTCACGACGGCGTCGCCGATGGACAGGGCCACCAGGTGGAGTCAGACACCCTGTCGCCGCCGGTGGTCCTCGTGACGATCACGATGGGCGGGAACGACGTCCGGTTCGCGGACATGCTGATCTTCTGCGCGAAGCACAAGACGTGCGTCGACAACACGTTCGAGGGCGAGGGGACCCTCGAGGCGTTCGCCGAGGATCATCTGAGGACCGTGGGCGAGGACCTGCCGGAGATGTACGCCGAGCTCCGGGCGCGTACCCCCTCGGACGCCCGGATCCTGGTGCTCGGCTACCCCGGGCTGTTCCCAGAGAGCGTCCCGCCCCTGTTCACCGATCCGTTCTGCCACTCGGTCTTCGGGGTCTTCGGGGAGTCCGAGCGGACGGCGATACGGGAGTGGAACGTCAGGCTGAACGAGGAGGTCCACGCCGCCGCGAACGAAGCGGGCGTCGAGTTCGTCGACGTCTACACGTTCTTCTCCCAGCACGAGGTGTGCGGTCGGGGCGGGGCCTGGATCAAGTTCGTCGGGGACCCGTCCCGCCAGGAGCGGGACGGGTGGTTCCACCCGACGCGGACCGGGCAGACGATGATGGCCCGGATCGTCTCGTGCTACCTCCACGTGTACCGGTCGGCGCAGCAAGCGACCGCGGCCGACCCGGGAGACACGTTCGAGATGAGCAGCTGCGTCGCGAACACGTATCCGACCGGCGACCCGATCGCGCCGATCTCGCTCCCCACTCCGGCGCCGGCCGCGTGAGCGAACCACGGAGGCAGATCGTCGAGATCCGCCGCGGCTGAGGAGCACATCTGCCCTGAAGGGGTCTCTTCGCTAGAAGCACCTGGGCTTGTCGAACTCCAACGTCGCGCCCTGCGGCGTCGCGCTGAAGTGGGCGGTGTCGTGGAACCTGAGGACGGAGCCGTCCGACCCCCGGCCGATCACCGTGAACGTGAACGTCGCCGCAACGTTCGACGCGTTGACGTTCTCCCCGAACCATTGCGTGAAGTGGCCGGTGAAGGTGGGGAACGACGCATCGTCCGGGACCGCTTCGAACGTACCCGTGAACGTCCCCGTCACGTGGTACGGGGGGATGAACGTGTCGTCCTCCGGGTCAGGCGTGCCCTGGTCGTCGATGCCGGCCGCCGTCACGTGGAACACGCCGTTCTCGGTCGTCGTGATCGTGGCGGGGACCTCGTCATCGAGGCATGGGATGACGTCTCGGAAGGTCTCGGTGGAACCCTTCTCGTGGAACGTGAACGTCACCGGCTTGGCCGCGGCGGTGCCGGCCGTGGCCGCGAGCACCAGCCCTGTGGCCACCGCCACCAGCGATACCTTCGATCTCATGGGCTTGCTCCTCTCGAGCCGAGCGCAGACACAGTGTCGTGTGCCGGGCAGGAAGGAGAGGGAGGAGAACGCGCCATCGCGAACTTCCGCCAGCGTAGGTCCGCCCGGCTCGCGACCGCAAGCGCCCCGGGCTCGCAGCTGGGTGCACCTGTGCGTGCGTCGCTTCGCTGAGCCTCCGAATCGCCTGCGCGGCAGGAAACCGGGGAAAGACGGCGGTGGCTCCTAGGCCACCGGCACCCCCCAGGCCACCGGTTGAACGAGCGGGAGCCCCGGACCTCGTTCCGGGGCTCCCCTCAACGATCACGAGATGAGGGGTCATCCGAACGGCAGCGTCACCGCCCTTCCGTCCATCGAGCCCGCGTCGTACGAGATCCCCATCGCCGTCAGGATCGTCGGTAGCAGGTCGACGCTGCGGATCTCCGTGGACGGCGTCGCGCCCGCGACGAGTCCGGGCCACGAGAAGATGACCGGGACGTTCTGCACCTGGAACTGGTTCCCGCCGTGGTCGCCGTAGACCCCGTAGGTGGTGTCGTTGTGCAGCAGGCCAAGCACGTCCGGCCCGTTCCCGTTCGGTGCCGCCATCGTGTCAACGAGCTCCTGCGCGTGGCGGTTGAACCAGGGCCGTTCACCGGCCGGCATCGGGCCCAGCGACCCGTACCGGACGTAGCGATCGCCGTCCCGGTAGTAGGCGGCGACGACGTCGGGAAGCCGACGTACCGCCACCGCCCCGGCCTGGAGGCTCGAGATCGACCTGTCGTTCAACCAGACCGCCACCTGGGAGTCCTGGTAGGAGAAGGCCAGGTTCGATCCGAGGTCGTCCGCCAGCCCCTGGATCGCCGGGCTGGGCATCAGGTACGACTCGTCAGCGGTCGTGCCCGTCTCGGCGCCGTAGTACCAGTTGAAGTCGGAACGGAAAGCTTCGTTGATGCCGTGGAAGTGCCTCCCCGTCTGCGCTCCGTGGTCGGCCGTGATCACGACCAGGGTTTCGTCCAGGATGCCCTGAGCGCTCAGGGCGTCGAGGATCTTGCCGACCTGCTCGTCTGCCGTCTTGGCGATGAACGGGAGATGACGCATCTCCTCCACGGAGCCCGGCAGCGCTCCCGTCTCGCCCCTGTCGTTCGGCCCCCACATGTGACCGAGCTTGTCGATCGCACCGAGGCTGACGAGCATCCCGTGCCAGTTCGGGTCGTTCTGGATCACCTCGACCGCGACGTCGGCCGACCACGTGTCGCCTCCGAGGTGCGCCGGGTCGAAGCCCGGGAGGAACCTGTTGCCCTCCAAGGGATACATCCAGGCGGGGGCGATGCCGTCCGTGCCGTACCTGCTCGTCTGCTGGGTCCAGAATCGGTTGCAGGACGCGGCCAGACCGAGGTAGGCGGGCGCCGTGGTGTTGCCATCCTCCGGCTTCCGCCACGACACCGAGCCGGCCCCGTTCCCGCAGTCGGCTGTCGTCGAGCTTCCCCTGATCTGCAAGATGAACTGGTCCGGGTCCACCGGCCCGGCAGTCTGACCGGCGGTGCACGCCGCGGTCCTCTTCTCGGCGATGGCCGCGAACGCCGAGCTCTCGCCGAACGCGAGATCGAGGTAGTCCGGAAGCTTCAGGTAGCCGCCGGCATCGATGAGCGCGTCGAACTGCGCACACGACATGCTCGAGGTCACGTGGTAAGCGCCTGCGCCTCCTCCCAGCACGTTGCCGACGTCCCGGAAGACCTCGTTCGACCAGCCCATGTGCTTCGGCAGCTGTCCGCTCGTCATGACGTTGTGGCTGATCACCGTCTCGGCCGCCATGTGACCGAGGTATGCGTTCGGGAAGCTCACGCCCGAGTTCATCAGGTCCTTCACGTTCTGCATCCCATAACGCGCGATGGTGTCCTTGCGGGCCTGATCCAAGACGATGATGATGACCCTCGTCGGTCTCGGCGGAACGCTCGCCTCGACCGCGGGTGGAATGAACAACGGGCCCGCGATCAGCGCAGACCCGATCAACGCGAGGATGCCTCGCCGACGTCTCATCGTGTCCCCTCCCAGGGCGAAGCCACCACCGCCGCTTCGGTTCGGGATGAGAAGAGCGACCCGCGGCCAGGGGGGGCTCGCCCGATGCCTCTCTTCCCCTTTTCATATTGAGGTCAGGCGACGCTGTCAAATCGACCGGATCCGACTGTGTACCGTTTGGACCGGGGACGACCGCACGATGAAGCGCGCGACTGGCATCACGATCCGGGGGCCGCGGCTGCTGCTTCGGCCGCTCTCGATCGCGGAGATCGACGACGAGTGGCGGGAGATGGTCGAGGCCGATCCGATGACCATCGCGGTTCTCCCAGACGAGGCCGGCTTCAAGGCCCGACTGCGGCGGTCGGGCCGGCTGGAGGACGGCTGGCTCGATCTGGCGATCGATCT
>JBIOTM010000172.1:0-60567 GCA_044865955.1 Actinomycetota bacterium
CGCGAACTCGCGGATCGTCTCGTACATCCAGTAGCGGTCGTCGGTGCGGCGGACCAGGCTCTTCTCGACGAGGGATCCCAGCGTGTCGAGGTCGGCGTCGGCGACCCGCTCGGCCGACTCGAGCGTGCAGCCGCCGGCGAAAACCGCCACGCGCGCGAACAGGCGCTGCTCGCGCTCGTCGAGGAGGTCGTGGGACCACTCGATCGTCGAGCGGAGGGTCCGCTGGCGCGGGTCGGCGTCGCGGCCGCCGGTGAACAGGTCGAGGCGCTGGGAGAGGCGCTCGAGGATCTTCGCCGGCGGCAGGACCTTCGCGCGGGCGGCGGCCAGCTCGATCGCGAGGGGCATCTCGTCGAGGGCGCGGCAGAGCTGGTGGACGGCCTCGTCGGGTGCTTGCAGTCCGGCGCGGGCTACGAAGAGCTCGACCGCGTCCGGTTGGGCGAGTGGCTGCACCGGGTACTCGACCTCGCCGCGGACGCGGAGGCGCTCCCGGCTGGTCGCGAGGACCTTCAGGTTCGGGCAGACCTCCACGAGGTCGGCGAGCGCCGGCGCCGCGTCGATCACCTGCTCGAGGTTGTCGAGGACCAGGAGCATCTCCCGCTCGCCGACGTGATCGGCCAGGCCGTCTTGCGCGCCGAGCGTCTTCGCGATCTCGTCGGTGACGAGGGCGGGATCGCGGATCGGCGCCACCTCCACCCAGAACGTGCCGGCCTTCTGGTCCGGTACCAGCTCGGCGGCGGCCTCGATCGACAGGCGGGTCTTGCCCGAGCCGCCCGGCCCGGTCAGGGTGACGAGGCGGGCGCCGTCGCGGAGGAGAGCGACGACCTCGGTCGTTTCGCGTTCGCGGCCGACGAACGAGCTCGCCGGCCGGGGCAGGTTCGTGTTCGAGATCGTCTTCAGCGGCGGGAAGCGCTCGACGCCGAGCTGGAAGATCTGCACGGGTCGGACGAAGTCCTTCAGGCGGTGCTCGCCCAGGTCTTGGACGGTCGCGTCGTCCTCGAGCCGCGCGGATCGGCGCGTCTCCTCCGAGAGCAGCACCTGTCCGCCGTGGCCCGACGCTCCTATGCGAGCCCCCTTGTGCACGTCCTCGCCGATGTAGCCCTCGCGCGTCAGGTGCGGCGCGCCGGTGTGGATCCCCACGCGGACGTGGATGGGGCCTTCCCGCAGCGCCTCGCGTCCTTCGCCGGCCGCGTCGACCGCCCTGCGCGCGTCCGGGAACGCGTAGAAGAACGCGTCGCCCTGTGTATCGACCTCGACGCCGCCGTGGCGTCCGAAGGCCTCCCGGAGCAGCCGCCGGTGCTCCGCCAGCGCCTCGGCGTACCTCTCGGCGCCGAGCTCGTGCAGCAGCTTCGTCGACCCCTCGATGTCCGTGAACACGAGGGTGACGGTGCCGGTCGGGAGATCCGCCCTCACGCCGTCATGATGCGGGACCGTTGCTGGGCGGGCTACCGCACCAACCGCACATCCACGGGCAGCTTCGCGCGGGCAAGAGATCGACGGATGCCACTCGGTTCGGTTCACGCCCGCCTGGAGCCCGTCCGCCATCAGCGCGATGCCCCCCGCGCCCACCTGATCCGCTCGGGTCGCGCGCCTCGCCTCGGCCTGAGCCTCCGGTCAGCTGGTCGACCAGCGGAGGAGGGCGCCGACGCCCTCGTCTACTGCTTCATCGTCGTCCAGGACGCGGATCCCCGCGCCCGTCCCGAGCGCCGCTCGGACGAGGATGTCCCGGGCCGGGCCCTGTTCGGGCGAGTCCACCCCGAGCTCCTTCAGCTCCCGGTCGGTGGGCGCGAGCGGCGTGGGCTCGGCCCCGAACCACAGCGAGCGGTCGTCGTCCGGCTGCTCGCCGATCAGCAGCGCCTCGACCTGTCCCTGGGCGAGCGCTCGCGCCGCCGCCTCCACCCCCTCGACCGCCCTGTCGCGCTGACCCCGCTCCTCCGCGAACCGGGCGAGCAGCCGCTCGGTCGTCTCGCGCACGTGCTGCTGCATCAGCGCCCAGACGTCCTCGGGGATCGGCTCGCCCTCGTCCATCTTCCGCGGAGGCTCCTTCGCCACGACGTGCACGAGCTCGTCGACCCGCTTCGGGAGCGACTCCCGCAGCAGCTCCACCGCCCGGACGTCCCCCGCCACGGCGACGAACACCGGCTCGACCCGGTCCGCGAGGTCGGTCACGGCCCTGGCCGCCTGCTCGGCGTTCTCGTGCCAGCTGTCCTCCGCGCGCCGCTGGTAGCGCCGCTGCGACCACCCCCCTGCCTGGACCTTCCGGATCACGTCGTGCTCGCCCTCCACCTCGGCGTGGAGCTCGGGGGAGCCGCGACGGAACGCGGAGAGGTCCGCGCCGGTCCGGTCGATGACCACCACCACGTACGGAGGCTGGGACTGCCGCCACCGCAGGATCGGGAGCAGGCGAGCGACCGGACCCCACGACGCCCGGTCGCTCGGGTCCACCGCGGGGCCGTGCTCGACGTGGAGGATCCGCTCGGCGTCGGCGATCACGGCGAGGCAGTCGCCGTGCAGGTGCGCGTCGGGGACCATCGTCTCGATCTGCTCCAGGATCGTTCCCGGGACGTCGTGGCGCTCCAGGTCGCGGCGCGCGGTCTTCCACCGCTGCTGCGACAGCGGCGCCGCGTTCACCACCTCGCGCTCGGTGTTCAGGTACAGCGAGAGGAACGGGCCGGGTCGGCGGATCAGCTCCGCCAGGTCGGGGGCGTCGATCGCGCCGTGCGTTGGCTGCTCGGAGGTCTCCATACCGGACGTTGTTCCCGCTCGGGCCCGCCGCTAACCAGCCCGTCCTACCGGCGGTCTGACATGTTCGAACGGCCGGCGAAGAAGGCGCCTTCCTCCACCACGAGGGTTCGGCAGGTCACGTCTCCCTCGACGCGCGCCTCCTTGCCGAGGGTCACGCCCTGCTCCGCGACGAGATCGCCGTGGAGCGCGCCGTGCACGGTCACGCTCTGGGCACGGACGTCTCCTTCGACCCGGCTCTGCGAGGGCAGCACGACCGCGCCGGGCGCCGTCAGGTTCCCCTCGATCCGTCCCGCCAGGCTGATGCTGCGGGCGCTGATGTTCGCCCGCACGTCGCTGCCCGCGGCGACCGAGACCTCGCCGTCGACCACGATCCCACCGGTGAGGTGGCCGTAGATGTGGAGCGAACCGGCGGACGTGAACGTGCCGTCGATCCGAGCGCCCCGCCCCACCACGGATACGTCGTCGCCCCGGTGATCGTCCACGCGCTTCGCTCCTGACGGCTCGTCCGAGGGGCAAGCCTACGGTCGAAGGGCCGTCTCCGCATCCCGCAGACGGCGGAGCCGTGCCTTCCGGAAGTACCCAGGCCGAGATGAGCCATGCCACCCGGAAGTTGGGCGGTTCCTCGTCTACCCCTCCCCGTGCACCGCGGCCGAGGATGCGGGAAGAGCTCCGAGAGACAAGGAGGGATCCGATGGACACCCAGATCGCAGGCACCGGCGTCGGCGGCCGGCCGTCCGATGCGGGGCGGGAGCAGCGTCCCCGCCGCCTCATGCGCACCCTGCTCACCGCCGCCCTGGCGTGCTTCGCGCTGCCGTTCCTCACGGTGACGTGCTACGGGGACGACGTGACCGTGAGCGGCGTCCAGGCGGCGACGAAGATCGACATCAGCCCCCAGGCGGACACGGACCCGGGAGACGAGATGACGGGAGACGAGCAGATGGCCCGGGAGGAGCCGGTGAACGGGTTCGCCCTCGCCGCACTGATCGCCGCGGCGACGGGCCTCGCCCTGTCGTTCGGCTCGGGGCGCCGCTCGCGCCGGGCGGCCGTGTGGGCCGCGGCCGTCGCCGTCATCGCGCTCGTGGGGCTGCTGCTGTACGCGTTCTATCGCACCTGGGGAGAGGCGCTGCCCGAGATCGGGCTCGTCGGCGCCATCGTGCTCCTCGTCGCCGCCGGCTGGGCCGGGGTCGACGTCGTCCCACGCTGGATCGTGCGGACCGTGGGACTCCTCATCGTCATGACGATCCCGGCCACGCTGGTCCACGAGGAGACCATCGACTTCGGTCCGTGGATCTTCCTGCTCTTCTACGCGGGATCGATCGTGGCGGTGGCCCTGGCCGTCTGGGCGATCCGAGCCTCGGTGCGTCCTCCATCCGTATCGACGGAACGGCCGAGCACCCTGCGGATGGCGGCGGCGGGGGCCGCCGGGCTCGCCTGCCTGGCTGCCGCCGGCGTGGGCGCGCCCCTCCTGATGGGAAGCATGCTGTCCGGCGAGTACGGGCCGGCCGGCATCGGCTCGGGCTACGTCTTCACGACCGCCGTGCTGGCGATGTACGTGGTGGCCGGGATCGCCGGGTGGGTCGCCGGCCGGGCGATCGCCCACGGGCGGCGGCGGCAGTCGTTCGCGCCCGCGCCGACCACGATCGGAACCTCCTAGACGTCGAGCCGAGCGATCCTCGGTTCCTGAAACACGTAGCGGGCGCGGCCCTGGGGAGGCGGCGTAGACTCGGCGCGAGATCGCCGAAGGAGCCGGTGTGGAGCGTGACCCCCTCCCCGAGGCCGAGCCCGGGAGGCGAGGGCTCTGGCTCGGGATCCTCGTCTACCGATGGGCGTCGTTCCTCCTCACGGTCGTGCTCGCGGCGATCGTCGACCTCGCCCGGCCCGGGCTGACCTGGCTGACCTTGGGTCTCCTGGCCGCGTGGATCGCCTTCTTCACGTGGGTCCGCGGGTGGGACCGTCGGGAGGTCCGGTGGGTCGACCTGATCCTGTCGGCGGCGCTCCTGCTGATCGCGCCGATCCTCGCCGAGCCGCGGACCCTCGCCGAGCAGCCGTTCCTGGCCGCCGCCTACCCGCTCTCCACGGTCCTCACCTGGGCCGCCGCCGCAGGCCTCGGGCCCGGGCTCGCCGTCGCCGGCGTGCTCTTCGTCCCGCTCGCGTTGTCGAGGCCGCTCAACGACATCCCCTACTCGGAGCTCTCGGCCGGCGAGATCGCCGGCGTGATCACTGGGGGCGTCTACTACGCCTTCGGGGCGATCACGATCGGCCTCTTCGCCCGGACGCTGGACCGGGCGGCGGCCGATCTCGGCCGCGCCAACGAGGCGGCGCTCCGCGAGCGGGAGCGCGCCGCCCGCTCGCGGGAGCGCGAGGCGATGGCCCGGACCCTCCACGATTCCGTCCTCCAGTCGCTCGCGCTCGTGCACCGGCGAGGGCAAGAGCTCGCGGCGCGGCCCCAGGTCGCCGGGACCGAGGTCGCGGAGCTCGTCCGGGTGGCCGAGGAGGAGGAGCGCGCCCTCCGTGCGCTGTTGCAGCGGGAGCCGGAGGACGCCCCCGACGGTGCGCTCCCCCTGCGCACCGTGCTGCAGGCGGCCGCGTTCGGCGTCTCGGGCATCCCCGTCACCGTGTCGACGGTCGATCCGGTCTGGGTCCGGGCGAGCGGGGCGGAGGAGATATCGGCGGCGGTCCGGCAGGCCCTCGACAACGTCGTGCGGCACGCGCGGGCGACGTCGGCCACGGTCTTCGGCGAACGCGACGGCGCCGAGCTCTCGATCTCCGTGCGCGACGACGGTGTCGGCTTCGAGTTCGACGAGGAGGAGCTCACGAGCCGGGGGAAGCTGGGCATCACACGGAGCATGCGCGGGCGGATCGAACAGGTCGGTGGCACGATGCGGGTCACGAGCGCGCCCGGGCGGGGGACCGAGATCGAGTTCCGCATACCGGCGGCTTCGAGACGGACGGGTGACGAGACGGGGCCGCCATGAACGAGCGCGAGCCGATCCGGGTCGTGATCGTCGACGACCACCCGTCGCTCCGCGACGGCGTCCGGACCGACCTGGAGCGGTCCGGGGTGGCGACCGTGGTCGGCGAGGCGTCGGACGGCGGAGAGGCGATCGAGCTGGTCCGGCAGGCGATGCCCGACGTGGTGCTGATGGATCTCAGCCTACCGACGGTCCAGGGCGTTGACGCGATCAAGGCGATCGTCGAGGAGTCTCCTCACGTGAAGATCCTCGTGCTCTCCGCGTCCGAGGCGGAGGCCAACGTGTTGGAGGCGATCAAGCTCGGCGCGGCCGGCTACCTGCTGAAGACATCGACCGCGTCCGAGCTCGCGGACGGGGTCACCCGCGTGTACGCGGGCGACGCCGTATTCACGCCGTCGCTCGCGGGGCTGCTCCTCTCGGAGTTCCGCAAGACGGTCGAGGTCGAGCCCGGCGAGCCGGGGCTCACGCAGCGAGAGAACGAGATCCTGCGGCTCGTGGCGAAGGGGTACGCCTACGCGGACATCGCCCAGGAGCTCTTCATCAGCACGAAGACCGTCCAGAACCACGTCCGGAACATCGTGACGAAGCTCCACCTGCGCGGCCGCTACGAGCTGATGCGCTACGCGATCAAGCGAGGCCTGGACCAGAAGGGGTAGCGCTCGACCGTCCTACGCCGTGGCGGAGCGCCGGTTCATCCGGGTGGCGAGGAAGTAGGTCGTCCACAGCGGCGCGAGGATCAGCGCCGCGACGAGCACGTACGCGAGCCAGACCGGCATCCCCCCGCTGCACGTCCCGGACACCTCCCGGCCCTGGACGACGATGGAGGAGCACACCGGGCCGCTGGCGAACGCCAGGAACGTTGCGGCGGGCAGCAGGCCTCCGGGGACGAGCAGGAGACCGATCACCTTCTCGCGGCTCGTCCACACGTTCGAACCCGCGAGGAGGATCGCCCCGACCACCCAGCCGATCACCGGGACGATCACGCCGCCGATCGGCAGCAGCACGAGCGCCAGCGTTTCGCGGAACCCGGGCTTCGCCCGGGGGACGCCGAAACGCTGGCGCGCCTCTTCCGCGATCTCGGCCGGCTCGCCGAGCCGTTCGAGGACGTTCCGGACCGCGGCCTCTTCGCCCTCCGGCACCTCGGCGAGCGCGCTGCCGATGTGCTCGCGGATCTCCTCGAGCAGCTCGCGTCGGCGGCTCGGCGGGAGGTCGCGGAGCTCCTCGTCCAGCTCGTGCAGGTAGTGCTCCACCGTTCCGCTAGCCATCCTGGGCCTCCTCGCCGATCACCTGGTCGACCGCTTCGCGGAAGGTCGACCATTCCCTCCTGAACTCGAGCAGCGCCTTTCGTCCCGCCGGGCTCAGGCGGTAGTAGCGGCGAGGCGGGCCGGACGGGGACTCGCGCCAGGTCGTCTCAACGGACCCGTCCCGGCGCATCCGGGCGAGCATCGGGTAGATCGTCCCCTCGCTGATCACCATCCCGTCCATCCCCGCCAACTCCCGCACGAGATCGAAGGCGTATCGCTCCTCCTCCCGTAGGAGCGCCATCACGCAGTACTCGAGGACCCCTCGCCGAAGCTGGGCGATCAGCGCGGGGCTCTGAGGAGCAGGAGGTACCATGCGATGCATGGTACCCGTTCGCGCCTAGAAGGTCAATCGGCCATGAGGTGCGCTCGATACTCTCTGCGGGCACTGGAGGTGTCGCGTGTACGAGCCGGCTTCGGAAGGGACGGTCGAGGTCCCCCGGCCGGTCGGCCTGCCCGCCGTGGCGCCTCGGCTCGGCGTGGTGCTGGCGGCCGGCCGATCGGAGCGGCTCACCCGGATCACGAAGGGCGGCTCCAAGGCGCTCATCCGAGTGGGCGGGGTGACCCTCGTGGAGCGCGCCGTCCGCGGACTCCTGGCCTGTGGTCTCGAGGAGGTTCTGGTGGTCGTGGGCTACCGGGGGGAGCCGGTCGCGGCCATCGTTGACGGGCTGGGATCGGGTCGGGCTCGAGCGGTGTTCGGCGAGGGGTGGGAGGCGGGAAACGGCGCCACGCTCGCCGCCGTCGAGCCGTTCGTCGTGAACGAGGATCGCTTCGTCCTGGTGACCGTGGACCACGTCTTCGGAGACGGCGCGCTGGAGGCGTTGATCGCGGCCGGCGGTCCGGCCGTCCTCGTGGACGATGCGCCGGGGTCCTATGCGTGGGGAGGAGGGACCCGCGTACGGATCGTCGACGGGAGAGCCGTCGCGTTCGGAAAGGAGCTGCCGGACCCCTCGATCGACTGCGGCGCCTTCGTCCTGCCGCGTCGGATCTTCCAGTATCAGCGGGTCGCGGCCGGCGCCGGCGACGCCTCCCTGGCCGGAGCCGTGACGGCCCTGGCCGCGGCCGAGCCCCTGTTGGCGACGCCCCTGTCCCCGGGAACGTGGTGGCACGACGTCGACACGGCGGAAGACCTGCCGGTGGTGCGTGACCGGCTCCGGCGATCGTTGATCAAGCCGAGCGACGGCCCGGTATCCAGGTACCTCAACCGCCCCATCTCGACCAGGCTCTCCATGGCCATCGCACCGCTCCGGCCCTCGCCCGACGTGCTCTCGTTCGCCGCGCTTCTGATCGGCGTGGCGGCAGCGGCGTTGCTCGGGCTAGGACGGGGGGTCGCCGGCGGGATCCTCGTGCACCTCGCGTCGGTGACGGACGGGATCGACGGCGAGATCGCCCGGCTCCAGCTGCGGACACGCCCGTCCGGGGCGTTCCTCGACGGCGTGCTCGATCGCTTGGCCGACGCCGTGATCCTCGCCGGGCTCGGGGTGTGGGCGCTGGCGGCCGGTTCGGATCCGGTGGCGCTCGGCCTGACCGTCGCGGCGACGACGGGCTCTCTGCTGTCGATGGCGTCGAAGGACCGGATCGCGGCACTCGGCCTGCCCCCCGCACCCGAGCGGGCATTGTCGTTCCTCCTCGGCGGCCGGGACGGGCGCCTGCTGATCGTCGCCGTGTGCGCGGTGCTGATGCAGCCGGTGCTCGCGCTGACCGCGGTCGTGGTGACGTCGTTCGCCAGTCTGGGACTCCGGGCCTACTTCGTCTGGTCCGGGTCCCGCCGTCAGCGCTGAGTCAAGGTCTGGGCCCGTGGCCCGGCACGATCGCGTTCATCCCTCGTCGTCGACGCGCCGGAGGCGTTTGGTCCTGGCGCGTCGCTTCTTCGCGGCGATCCGGCGTTCGACGGCCGCGCGGGTCGGCCGGGTGGGTCGGCGCGTGCGAGGCGGAGGAGCGATCGCATCGGCGAGGACGCCCGCGAGCCGCTCGAGGGCGATCTCACGGTTGCGGAGCTGTGACCGCTCCTCCGAGGCGGTGACCGTGAGGACCCCGTCGACGAGCCGGTCGGCCAGCCGTTCCAGCGCTCGGGCCCGTTGCACGGGCCCGAGCGCCGTCGTCGTCGTGAGATCGACGCTGAGCTGCACGCGGGAATCCGCGGTGTTGACCGAGCGACCGCCCGGCCCCGACGAGCGGCTGAACCGCCACCGCAGATCCTGCTCGGGTACCACCACGGAGCGCGTCACGCGGAGCGGCCCGACCATGAACGTCAGTATGGGCGCGGCGTGGCCACGCGCTCGGCTTCGCGCATCACGTGGAGCACGTTCCGACCGGCGATCTTCGCGAGGTCGTCGTCCGTGTAGCCGCGGTCGGCGAGCTCGGCGAACAGCGCTGGATACGTCGAGACGTCCCCGAGGCCCTCCGGCATCCCCATCGAGCCGTCGAAGTCCGAGCCCACGCCGATGTGATCGATGCCGGCGATCTCGCGGATGCGGTCCATGTGGTCGGCCACGTCGGCGACCGAGCAGTCCGGGACGGGATGCTCCTCGTCGTACCGCTCCATCGCGGCCCGCACCGTCTCGGGGTCGTCGGGGTGCTCGGCGCGGAGGCGGCGGGTCTCCTCCCACTCGGCCTCGTTCGCCTTCGCGCCCTCGGGGGTGAGGAACCAGGGCACGAACGTCGCCATGATCACTCCGCCGGCGCGGCCGACCAGCTCGATCACGTCGTCCGGCACGTTCCTCGGCACGTCGCAGAGCGCGCGGGCGTTCGAATGCGAGAAGATCACCGGCGCCCGCGAGACCTCGATCGCCTGGCGCATCACGTCGTCGGACGTGTGGGAGAGGTCGACGAGGACCCCGAGCCGATTGAGCTCGAGGACCACCTCTTCGCCGAACGTCGTCAGCCCACCGTGCCTGCGCTCCCCCGTCCCCGAGTCGGCCCACGGCGTGTCCTCGTTGTGCGTGAGCGTGAGGTAGCCGGAGCCGAGCTCCGCCAGGATCCGCAGCGCGCCGAGCGAGCCCCCGATCGACTGCCCACCCTCGACGCCGATCATCGAGGCGACCCTCCCCGCGGTCGCGATCCGTTGGACGTCGTCCGCCGTGCGCGCCAGCTCGAGCCGGTCCGGATGGTGCCGGACCAGCCTGTGCAGGCGATCGATCTGCTCGAGCGTCATCGTGACGGCGGCGTGCGGATCGATCAGGTCCGAGGGCACGTAGACCGACCAGAACTGCGCCCGGAGGCCGCCTTCCTCGAGGCGCGGCAGGTCGGTGTGGAACCGCGGGGTGGGCTCGCCGACGTCGGGTTCGACGCCCTCCTGCTCGTGCGCCGTGCGCAGCTCCCACAGCAGGTCGTTGTGACCGTCGACGAGCGGCGCGTCGCGGAGCAGCTCGACGATCCGGTCGGGCGACGCCATCCGCCGGATGCTAGTCCAGGGGGGCGTGAGCCCCCCCGTCCTTGGCGGCGCGCGAGGCCATACGGGGAGGAACTCCGCGCACCGGCGACGGAGACGTCAGGGTCAGCCGAACGGCGTCATCGGGTCATCCCGAGTATCCGACCGCGCCGCTCGGGGCGCAAGCCCGCGCGCCCGCTCACGTGGACGGGTGGCCCAACCCGGCGAGGCGCCTGTCCACGTCGGCGAGCGACGCAGCGTTCTCCTTGGCGACGTGAAGGGTCCGCGCCTGCTCGAGGAGGTCGACGGCCTGCTGGGAACGACCCATCGAAGAGGCTACGTCGGCAAGGTCGACGAGTGCCCGTGGAAGGATGTCGTACCGGTCGGATCCCCGACCCGCGGTCACGGCCCCTCTCGCCTCCTCCTCTGCCTCCTCGTACCGTCGCTCCCGCATGAGCGCGTGCACCTTCAGCGAGGCGAGCTGGGTACGTCCGACGAGGTCGTCCGCAGGGATCAACGGATCCATCCGTACGACGATGTCCATCGCCTCGTCGAACCGCCCGAGCGCGTCCAGCACGACCGCCAGCACCAGGTCCGTCGAGGCGAGGTATCCGCCACCACGCCGCTCCTCGAGCACCCGTCGGTCGTCTCGAAGGTCCGCCTCGGCGCGCGCGGGATCGCCTGCCAGCATCTCCACGACCCCGAGGGCTTGCGAGACCGTGGCGGTCTCGAGGACCATGCCGAGCTCTTCGTAGATGGCCCGCGACAGGGTCACGTTGGCACGTGCCTCCTCGATCCCCAGCGACATCGCCTGGAGCACGGCCAACGAGGTCCTCGCGCTCGCCTCGACGCGCGATCGATGGCGCGTGGAACGGATGATGCCTTCGCACGCCTCGCGGGCCCTCGCCACGGGCGTCGGTCCGTACGCCACGGGGATCGACAGCCAATCCAAGGCCCGGTCCTCGCGTGCCGCGCGGCCGAGCTCTCGCGCGAGCGTCGCGGCCTCCTGGAGCCGCTCGGCGGCAGCGGACATCTGGCCGATGGAGTACTTCAAGATCCCGATCGCCGTCGTCGCATCCACCACGGCGTCGAGGTCCCCCATCGGCCGGAGCCGCTCGAGGATCCCCTCGGACTCGGTGATCAACCTCGTTCCGGAGACGATGCCGGCGTGCAGGTCGACGAGGATCCCCGCGACCCGCGCCCGCAAGGCGAGGCCGGGATCGTCCGTGGTGCGCGCCTTCTCGATCGCGGACCCGGCGCTGGCGACCGCCTCACTCGCGAAGCCCGAGTCGAGTTGAGCGATCGCGAGGTCCGCCAACAGCCTGACCCCGACCCGTCCGTCCGATGTCAGGGCCAGCGCTCTCTTCAGCAAGGCCGCGGCCGCGGGAGCGTCGCCTCGATCCGACGCGCGGCGACCGGCGACGGCGAGCGCGTCCCCCGCTCGGGCGGCGAGTGCGCCCGTCCGCTCGTCCTTCAGCTCGAGCTCGACCCGCAGGCGGTTGGCCTGCTCGAGGTGATACCCGACGATCTCTTCCGCGCCACCGAGTCCCGCCGCTCGCTCCTCGAGCCAGTCCCCGAGCCGCTCGTGCCACTCGGCTCGCCGACGTTTCAGCGTCCCTCGGTACACGGCGTCGCGGATCAGGATGTGGCGGAAGGCGAAGGCTCTCTCGCCGGGCAGGTCCGTCGCATGAGGCTCGAGGAACCCTCGAGACACGAGGTGCGCGATCGCCGGATCGACATCCTCGTCCGCGTCACCGAGCACCTCGACGGCTCGGCGGTAGAAGATCTTCCCCACGACCGCCGCACGTTCCGCGACCGAGCGGACGGGGTCGGGGAGTCGATCGATCCGCGCGTCGAGGACGGCCGCCACCGACGGCGGCATGGTGATCGCCTGGGACGCACCTTCGCGCGTCGGATGGCCGCCGTCCGCGCCCAGCGTTCCCTGCTCCCGGAGCATGGAGACGATCTGCTCGACGAAGAAGGGATTGCCTCCCGCCGCCTCGATCAGCCGATCCTTGAGCGGGCCGACGAGATCGGCGCCGACCAGCTCAGTGACCAGCCGCCCGGTTTCCTCGCTGTGGAGGGGCTTCAGCTCGATCAGGGTCGAGGAACCTCGCCACTCCGGACGCTCGTGTAGGAACTCGGGGCGCGCCGTGCACAGGACGGCGAGGCGCGCGGCCGCGCGCGAAAGGTGTTCGACGAGGTCCAGGAGCGTCGGCTCCGCCCAGTGCACGTCCTCGAGCAGCAACACGATGGGCCGGACCACCGCAAGCGCCTCCGCGAACGTGCGGAACGCACGCGACACCTCCTCCACCGGGAACGTCCCCGAGCCGCTGATCACCGACGCGAGACACGCGATGACCAGGTCGTCGAGAGCTCGAGGTGTCGCGTCCCGGAGTTTCCGCCGAACGCCTGCGTCGTCGTCGTCCTCGCCGATCCCTCCTGCCGATCGCAGCACCTGGATGATGGGCCAGTAGGTGATCCCGTCGCCGTACGGCAGGCACCGGCCTCGGAGGGCCGATCTCTCCCTCGATCGCAGCGCCTCTGCCGCCAGCCGGGACTTGCCGATGCCGGCCTCCCCGATGAGCGTGATCGATCGAGCGGACGTCTCCGTATCCGCCCGAAGGAGCTCCCGCTCGATCGCGGTGAGCTCCTCCTCGCGGCCAACGAACGGCGCCTCGACCCTCTGGCCGGGAGAGCCCTCAGGATCGGTGAGTGCGAGGAGACGATGAGCGACGATGGGCGCCGCCTTGCCCTTGAGATCCAGTCCGGGCAGCCGTTCGAACGCTCCCGCGTGGATCGCGAGTCGGTAGGTCGCCTCTCCGACGAGGATCGTGTCCGGCTCGGCAGCCTGCTGCAGACGAGCGGCGACGTTCACGGCATCCCCCGTCACGAACCGCTGACCGGCCGATGGGTCCCCCGTGATCACCTCCCCGGTGTTCACGCCGGTCCGGGTCCGAAGCCGGACCCCGAAGTCGCGTTCGAGCTCCTCGTTGACCGCGATGAGCGCCGCCTGCATCGCACGAGCGGCCCGCACGCCGCGGACGGCATCGTCCTCGTGGAGGGTCGGGATACCGAAGACGGCCAACACCGCGTCTCCGATGAACTTCTCGATGAGGCCTCCGTGACGCTCGACCGCCGTTCTCGCGGCATCGAAGTAGCGGTCGAGGGCATCACGGAGGGTTTCGGGATCGAGCCGTTCTCCGAGCTCCGTGGAACCGACGAGGTCCGAGAAGACCACCGTCACGGTCCGGCGACCCCCGGGCATGCCGCAAGCCTAGGGCGGGGTCCTCCTCCGCGCGAGAGGAGTGGATCGGAAGAGGATGACGACCGTGGCGCGCGAGCGTTCCCGCGAGGTCGAGGTCTCGAGGCCGGACAAGCTCCTGTGGCCCGACCTCGGGATCACGAAGCAGGCGTACCGGGACTACCTCGACGCCGTCGCCGACCTGATGCTCCCGTGGCTCCGCGACCGGCCACTCACGATGATCCGGGCGCCGGACGGCGTCGGGGGCGAGCGGTACTTCCAGAAGGCCGCGCCCACGTACGCGCCCGCGTGGATCCGGACCGTCCGCATCCCCGCGCCCAGCGCGAAGCGCGACGTCGACTACGCCCTGTGCCAGGACCGACCCACGCTGGCGTGGCTCGGGAACCAGGCCGTGCTCGAGTTCCATCCGGCGCCGGTGCGGGCCGACCGGCTCGACCGGCCCGACCTGCTGGTGGTGGACGTCGATCCGCCCGAGGGCGGGTTCGACGCCGCCGTCGAGGCGTCGCTCGTCGTGCTGGACGTGCTGGGCGAGCTCGGGGTCGCCTCGGGCGTCAAGACGACGGGCGGCAAGGGGCTCCACGTGGTGGTGCCGATCGAGCGGCGCGCCGACCAGGCCGAGCTCCGGCGAGCGGCCGCGCGCCTCACGGCGATCGTGGCCGGCCGCCGGCCGGACCTCGTCACCGACGCGTTCCGGAAGGCGAAACGCCGAGGCCGGGTGATGTTGGATCCGTCGCGCAACGGGCTCGGCGCGACGATCGTGGCGCCCTACTCGCCGCGCGCGCGGCGCGACGGTGCCGTCTCCTTCCCCGTGGTGCCCGAGCAGCTCGATTCGATCTCACCGGGCGACTTCACGCTGGCGACCGTCCCCGACCTGCTCGAGGGCCCGGGCCCTCGTCGGTGGGCGTCGCTCCCGCACGAGCGAGACCGGCTGCCTCGCGAGCTCACGCGCCCCGACGAGAGCGGCTGACGGCTCCCGCGCCGCCACCCCCGACATCCTGATTTGCGCGCTCGCCGAGGTCGTCGGTACGCTCGAACGTTCAGACGCCGTCGCGGCCCCCCCGGCGATCGATGCGTCGCCGGCGGCCGGGAAGGGGAAACGCCATGACCTCGTCGCGCGCCGCCGATCGACGCACCGCCCGACGCTCGATCCTGCCGCTGGTCCTCCTAGCGACGCTCGTCGTCGCGTTCGTCCCGCGGACGGCGACGGCCGGCCCCGGGACGCTCGTCGCGAACGGCGCCACCAACATGGGGTTCTGCGGCGGCGACGACTGGGAGCCGGAGATCGCGGCGTCGGGCGCGCACGTCTACGTGGGGATCGCGCACTTCGAGGGCGACCCCTCGTGCGATCCCGCCTCGGCGGGCCCGCGCGAGATCTTCGTCCGGTCGTCGGACGACGGCGGGAAGACCTTCGGCCCGCTCGTCGCGCTCCCCCGCCTCGGCTACCCGAACGTCGTCGACGTCGTGGTGGCCGTGGACGACGTGACGGACGCCGTGTACGTGAGCTTCCTCGGGTACGGCAGCGGCGCGCCGACGGACGTCGTGGTGGCGAGGTCGACCGACTTCGGCGCCACCTGGACCTCCACGAAGATCAACGGGCCGCTCTGCACCGCGTGCGACCACCCCTGGATCGTGGCGCACGCCGGGAACGTCTACGTCACCTACGCGTCCGGGGAGGATCACTTCCTGTCCCGGTCCGCCGACGGAGGGGTCACGTGGTCGGAGAGCCTGATCCTGGAGGACACGCACGTGGCGTTCCCCGAGGGCGCGATCCTCGATGCGGCCGGGAACGCCTGGTTCGCCTGGGGCGACTGCTTCGGGAGCTGCACCGGCTCGACGGCGGCGATCTACCAGGTGTCGAAGACGACGGCCGGGACGTCGAACACGACCTTCGCCCGTGTCGCGGAGGGGTCCGCGGGACCCCACTGTCCGCCGTCCGTCTCGTGCGGCTTCGCCTACTGGGGCCCTCAGGACGACATCGCGATCGACGCCGCCGGCAACCTCTACCTCGTCTGGCAGGACAACCTGCCGGACAAACCGGGCCGCCCGCCGATCGTGCAGCTCTCGAGCTGTTCCGCGACGAGCGACTGCACGGCCTCGGCCAACTGGCACTACGTGGGCCGGGTCGACGACAAGACGGCGTCCGGATGCCCCGACGCCGCGTGCTACGCGCTCTACCCGAGGGTCGAGGGCGGAGCCGCCGGAGAGATCGGCGTCATCTGGATGGACGACCGGCTCGGCTCGCCGCTCGACCACAACAACGGGTGGAACGTGTGGTACCGGACGTCCACGAACGGCGGCGCGTCCTGGGGCGGGCCAAGCGTCCGCGTCTCGCAGTTCGACCGCGTTCGGTCCGAGTCGCACCGGAACGGCTTCGAGTTCCCCTACGGCGACTACCAGGGGATCGACCTGCTCGGGGACCGGGCGCTCATGGTGTGGGGGGAGGGCCACAACTACACCGGCGGGCCCGCGAACCCGGGGCACGTGATCTATCGATCGATGCTCACCTGAGCGCAGAAGGAGGAACCATGAGACGTCGTCTCTTCTCGTCACTGCCGGCCCTCGCGCTGGTGCTCGCCGTCGGGCAGCCGCTGCAGGCCGCCGGGGGCGACGCGCTCGTGACGCGCGACGACAAGGCGACCAGCTACGTCCGGTACGACGGCGGCACGGATGCGACGATCCAGCGATGCAGCACCGGCCGGCGGCAGCAGAACGAGCCGACGGTGGCGGTCGATCCCCACGACATCGACGTCGTCGTGGCGGGTTCGAACGACTACTGCGCCGCGATCGTGAACGGCGAGGTCTGGGCCGGCTACTACCGCTCCGAGGACGGCGGAGAGCATTGGACGCACAGCCTGGTGCCCGGCTACCCGAACGACGGCTCGCCGGCGGGGATCGCCTCACCGGTCCACGGGACGTGCGCGGCCGCGGGCGATCCCAGCCAGGCCTTCGACACCAGCGGGAACCTCTTCTACGCGTTCATCTGCTTCAACCGCTCCTCGCCGGTGAACGGGTCGGTCTACGTGGCCAAGTACACCGGCGACGGGGAGCGCTACGACCGGACGGTGCTCGTGAAGAGCGGCACGCCGTCGGGGCTGTTCCTGACGGGACTCTTCCAGGACAAGATCAACCTGACCGTCGACCAGACCGAGGGCGCGCACGCCGGCAACGTGTACGTGGCGTGGTCCCAGTACGACGGCTTCGCGCCGACGAACGCGGTGCTGTTCTCACGATCGATCGACGGCGGGCTCACGTACTCGAGGCCGGTCAAGGTCACCCCCAAGGAGCGGGGAACCGCCTCGTTCGCCGACCTGGCGGTCGGTCCCGACGGCGCCGTCTGGCTCACGTACCTCACCTACGAGTCCCCGAGCCGCCCCTCGGCCGACATCTGGCTGCAGGGATCGACGGACGGCGGCCTGTCCTTCGGCGCGCCGATGCACGTCGCCTCGATCACGCGGTTCGACTCCGATCAGTTCACCGGAGGGACCGGCGGCGCCGACTGCGGTGACGGCCCGTTCGCCTGCCCGAGCGGCTTCACCTTCTCCCGGTTCTTCAGCAACTCCGCGGTGGCGGCGGACGGGAACGGCGTCCACGTCGTGTGGGCGTCGGAGCGCCCGAGCGGACAGTCGAAGGTGTTCGTCCGGACCCTCGACGGCAGCACCTGGAGCGACGCCGAGACCCTCGATGCCGTCGCGACGGGTCACCAGTGGTTCCCGGACGTGGCGTCCGCCGATGGGAAGCTCACCGTGGTCTTCTACGACTCCAGGGAGGACGAGGACTACGACCCCGACCTCCCACCGGGGAACGACGCGGACGGCGTCAACTCCGGGAGCCACATCCACGCGTGGATCGCCGTGTCGGAGGACGGCGGCGCGAGCTGGGACGAGTCGCAGGAGAGCACGCGCGGCAGCAACTTCGGCTGGGAGACCCACGGGTCGCGCCGGGTCGGCTTCTGGGGCGACTACCTCTACGTCTCCGCCGTGCACGGCGCCGTGAACGTCGTGTGGACCGACTCCCGCGACCTGCGGTCCGGCGACGATCCCCGGGAGACCGGGGAGGACGACGATGCGGACCGCTTCGACGTCTACCAGCCGTGCACCTACGTGCCCAACGACATCGACGCGCCGTCGTACACCTCACCGACGATCGGGGATACGTGCCTCGATCAGGGAGGCCTCGACCAGAACATCTACGGCGCGCGCGTGTAGCGAGGGGCGGGCCGGGCCCGGTCTCCCGGGCCCCGCCGGTCCGCGTACCTACATCTGGGGCATGAAGCCCAGCTGCATCATCAGCCCGGCGATGTCGGGGTAGGAGTTGAACTCGACGACCTTGCCGTCCCGGACCCGCACGAAGTAGGCGCCCTTGCCGGTGACGCTCTTGCCGGTCGGCGGGACCTCGTTGCCGGCCATCGACATCGGACCGGTGTTCGTCCCCGTGAACTGCACCTCGGCGGCGACGGCGTCGTCGGTCACGATCCGGTTCAGCTGCTTGATGCTCATGTCGGGGAACGCCGTGAACCAGCCCTGCGCGTACCGACGGGCGTCTTCCTTCGTCGTCAGCGGCGCCGGCAACGAGGGGTCGTTCAGCTCGAACCGCTCGGCGAACAGGTCAGCGAAGGTATCCGGGTCATGCGCCTCCCACGCTCCCATCCCGACGTCGTCCAGACGCTCGTTCTCTTCCCTGGACATGGTGCCTCCCTTCCGATCGGGCGATCACCCGCGACGCTACTCCGACGTCCCCGTCCCGTCAGATCGCCCTCCCCGTACGCCGCGGCGGGGGCCCCCAGGCCCGGCCCGTCGGGCCGGGTATGGTGCCTGCCGATCGGACGAGGAGGCCCGGGATGGCGGATCGGAACGAGAGGATCATCGAGGAGTTCCGGGCCAACGGCGGCAGGGTCGGCGGGTACTTCGAGGGCGCGACGATGCTGCTGCTCCACACGAAGGGTCGCACGACCGGCAGGGAACGCGTGAACCCGCTCGTCTACGTGCCCGACGGACCCAACCGATGGGTGGTCATCGGGTCGAAGGGCGGCGCCCCTCGGGACCCGGACTGGGTTCGGAACATCGAAGCGAACCCGGAGGCGACGATCGAGGTCGGCACCGAGACGATCGCCGTCAAGGCCCGGGTCGTCCGGGACGGTCCGGAGCGCGACGACCTCTACGCGCGACAGGTCGCGCGCCGGCCGCCGTTCGCCGAGTACGAGGTGAAGACGAAGGGGATCCGGACGATCCCCGCCGTCGTGCTCGAGCGCGCCTGAGCGGCTACGCCGACGCGTCGGGGGTCGGGCTCACCTCGGCGGATCCCGGGTCGGTGACGTCGGGGTCGGGCACCGGCTCAGCGTCGGGACCGAGCACCGGGTCGGCCGCGGTCGCGGCCGAGATCACCTCCGAGGGTGGCGAGTCGGCCCCGGCGTTCGTGGCGAAGACCCGGTAGTAGTACGTGGTTCCAGCCGACAGGCCGGCATCGGTGTAGCTCGTGACGTCCTGACCCGTGGTCGCGATCGTGATCCATCCCGTCGCCCCGTCGGCCGAGCGCTCGACCCGGTACCCCGTCTCGTCGGCCACGTCGACCCACACCAGGTCGATCTCCGTGGACGAGGTCGCCGTCGCCGTCGCGGCGGTGGGCTCCGCCGGGTCGATCGCGGTCGTGGCCGAGACGACGTCCGACGGCGGAGCTTCGCCCGATCCCGTCACCGCCATGATCCGGTAGAAATAGGTCGTGCCGGAGGAGAGACCGGCGTCGACGTACGTCGTCACGTCGTGCTCGGTCGTCGCGATGGCGATCCATTCGGTCGCACCGTCGTCCGAGCGCTCGATCTGGTAGCCGGTCGCCGCCGGGACCTCGGCCCACACGAGGCCGATCGCCGTCGACGAATGAGGGACGGCGGACACCGAGGCCGGCACCGACGGATCGTCGGAGGTGGCCGTGGACGACGCTGCGGACGAACCGGGGGAGGGGGCGCCGGGGTGACCGTGGGTCGCCGATGCCCCCCGGCGCGGCGTGAGGTCGCCGGCGGGCGCCGAGATCGGATCGTTCCCGGCCGGGCCGACCGATGAGGTCGGATGCCCGGCCGGATCCAGGCGCAGCACCGGCACGACCACGCCGATCGCGGACGTGACCACCCGTCGAGCGCCCGGGATCGCCTGCGCCACGCCCGCGAACGCGACGGCCGCGGCCAGCGTCACGCCGACGAGCCTGCGTGGTGCGCTCCGACGAGCCGCCCCGACGGTGGCGAAGGCGGCCGACGTCCCCCAGAGCTCTTCGAGCTCCCAGATCTCCCTGTCGGTCCGGTAGCGCCGGACGGCCGCGAAGATCGCGAAGAGACCCACGACCAGGAGGTTCAGGGCGAGGATGCCCGCGAGGGTCCAGACCACCACCTTCAACGGCCCCCACCTTATCCCCGGGGGTCCTCGCGGGCACAAGTCGGTCGGATGTCCGGTATCTGCGTTGCGACGAAGGGAAACGCGCCTCAGGCGGCCGTCGCCGCGAGGACGTTCGGGACGGTGTCCTCGGGCGTGACGCGGTACCACGCTCGCTCGATCCGCCCGTCCTCGCCGACGAGGAACGACGACCGCAGGATGCCCATGAACCTCCGGCCGCCCCGCTCGCGTTCGACCCACGTCCCCCAGGCCTCGCCCGCGGCATGGTCCTCGTCGGCAAGCAGCGGGAAGCCGAGCGAGTACTTCCGATCGAACGCGAGCTGCTTCGCCGGCGCGTCGGGCGAGATGCCCACGACGTCGAGCCCCAGGCCGGCCAGCTCCTGCCGATGGTCCCGCAGGTCGCACGACTGGACCGTGCACCCCGGCGTGTCCGCCTCCGGGTAGAAGTAGACGAGGAGCTTCCGTCCCCGGTAGTCACCGAGCCGGACGGTGTCGCCGTGCTGATCGAGGAGCGCGAAGTCGGGCGCCGCGTCTCCCGGTTCGAGGGTCGCCACGGCTCCACTGTAGCCGGGGCGTCGCCTCACGCCACGGCGGCGCCCAGCGCAGCGATCGCGAGGTGCTCGTGGATCTGGAGGAACGCGTCCACCACGTCGGGGTCGAACTGGACGCCGCGCTGCTGCCGGATCTCGGCGATCGCTTCGTCCAGCGGCCATGCCTGCTTGTACGGACGCTCATGGGTCAGGGCGTCGAACACGTCGGCGACGGTGGTGATCCGCCCGACCAGCGGGATGTCCCCACCGGCGATGCCGGCGTAGCCGTTCCCGTCCCACCGCTCGTGATGTGACCAGGCGACCTCTTCGGCCATCTGCATCAAGGGCGACCGGCTTCCCGACATGATCTTGGCCCCGATCGCGGTGTGGGTCTTGACGACCTCGAACTCCTCGACCGTCAGCTTGCGCGGCGCGAGGAGGATGTCGTCGGGAACCCCGATCTTCCCCACGTCGTGGAGCCCGGCGGCGCGCTCCAGCCGCTGGACGAGCTCGACGGTCAGTCCCAGCTCCTCTGCCAGCATCGACGCCATCTTCCCGACCCGTCGGGTGTGCTGCCCGGTGTCGTCGTCCCGATACTCGGCGGCGAGCGCCAGGCGCTCGAACGCCTCGATGTGGGATTCCTCCAGTTCGAGGGTCCGCTCGCGGACCCGCTCTTCCAGCTGGACGTTCTGGTCCCTCAGCTGCAGGTTGAGGGACCGGATGTCGAGCATGTTCGCGATGCGGAGCAGCACCTCGTCGACGTCGAACGGCTTCGTCAGGAAGTCCCGTGCCCCCGCTCGGAGCGCATGCCGCTTGACCTCCTGGGTCGCGTCGGCCGTGAGGACCAGCACCGGCAGGTACTGATCCGAGGGCACCACGGACCCCAACCGCTCGAGGATCTGGAATCCATCGAGGACCGGCATCATCAGGTCCAGCAGCAACAGGTCCGGCTCGAACCCCTCGACGAGGTCGAGCACCTTCCGGGGGTCGGTCGTGGAGACGACGTTGCGGTATCCGGCCCGCTCCAGGATCCGCTCCATGAGCAGGACGTTCGGCTCCTCGTCGTCAACGACGAGGATCCGAGCGTCCGCCAGCTGCGCCTTCTCGGGCATGCCCGTGCCTCCGGCTGCGGTATCGGTCATCCCTCCGACCGCCTTGACCTCGCCGGCGCCGTCGTCGAACGGGCCCGGTCACCGTTCCCGTCCGTCGGCGCCTCGCCCGGCGCGACCGCCAGGGAGAGCTCGACCGTGAACGTGCTCCCCCGTCCCAGGGTGCTCTCCACGTGGAGCGCGCCGCCCATCAGCTCCACGAGCTGCTTGGACAGCGCCAGGCCGAGTCCCGTGCCCTCCACCCCGATCCGCTCGACCCCCAACCGCTCGAACGGAACGAACAACCGTTGCAGCTCCTCGGGCGAGATCCCCGTCCCGTCGTCGCTCACGTCGACGCGGAGCCGGCCGTCTCCGACCGACCGCGTGGACACCCGCACCCCGCCCCCATCCCGGTTGTACTTCACGGCGTTGGAGAGCAGGTTCAGGAAGACCTGCTGCAGGCGCTGGGGATCCGCGACGACGTGCGGGTCGCCCTCGGCCAGCGGGCCCAGGTCGATCCGCACGTTCCGCTTCTCTGCCAGCGGCCGCACCAAGGCCACGGCGTCGTGGAGGAGGCCGTGGGGACCGACCGGCTCCAGTGACAGCTGCATCCGTCCCGCCTCGATCCGCGCGATGTCCAGCACCTCGTTGATCAGGTCCAGGAGATGGTTCCCACCCCTCATGATCTGGCGCACGGCCTCGCTCTGCTCGTCGTCGAGGTCGTCCATCTCCAGGAGCTGACCGAACCCAAGGATCGCGTTGAGCGGCGTGCGCAGCTCATGGCTCATCCGGGAGAGGAACTCGCTCTTCGCCCGGTTGGCTCGCTCGGCCTCGCGTCGCGCCTCGTCCAGCCATCGCTGCCGCTCGACGAGCTCGTGGTTCGCCGCGTCGAGCTGCGACGTGCGGTCACGCACCCGTCGCTCGAGATCGGCGTTCACGTCGCGGAGCTCCTCCTCCGCCCGCTTGAGATCCGAGACGTCGTGCATGACGCCCTGCAGGAACAGCGGACGACCGTCCTCCCCCCGGACCACGACCCCCTGGTCCCGGAACCACACGACGCGACCGTCGTGCGCGAACATGCGGTACTCCGAGTGGAGCGGTTCCCCCGTCCGCCGGCTCCGGGCCTCGTCGGCGATCGCGCCGGCGCGATCGTCGGGGTGGAGCTGCTGCCACCACAGGTCCGGCTCGGCCATCCACCGGTCCGCCGGGAACCCGAGCATCGGCTCGATCTGGGGGCTGACGTATCGCCACTTGCCCTTCTCGCCGAAATCGGCCTCGTACACGATCGCCGGCAGCTGTTCCACGAGCGTCCCGTACTTCTTCTCCAGCACGTCTCGGAGCGTGGCCTCGGCCTCCCGCAGGGATGCCTCCGACCGCTTGCGCTCCGTGATGTCGTGCACGAAGGCGATGAAGCTCGTCGACTCGCCGACCTGGAGGGCCGAGATCGTCACCTCCACCGGGAACTCGTGCCCGTCCCGATGCAGCGCGTCGAGCTCGATCCTCGAGTCCAGGACCGGCCCCTCGCCGGTCGCCAGGAAACGCTCGAACCCGATCCGGTGAGCCTCGCGGTACCGCTCCGGGATCACCGTCTCCGCCAGGACCCGGCCGATCGCCTCATCGCGCGACCATCCGAACGTCGCCTCGGCCGCGCGGTTCCAGTCGGTGATCGATCCGCCCGTATCCATCCCGACGACGGCCTCGCTCGCCGTCTCGATGATCGCGGCGGTTCGCTGCTCCCCCTCTCGCAGCGCGAGATCACGGTGGGTCTGGGCCAGGGCCAGCTCGTCCCGGAGGGCGGACCGGAGGCGGACCACGATCGTGCCCATGACCAGCCCGATCCCGACGAAGAAACCGAGCCTGGCGAGCCAGTCCATGAGGTGCTGAGGCGTACCCGCGGCCACGTCGGCCGGCAGGAGCGGGCCGGCGACGAGACCCGCCGCCACCGCGGTGACGGCCGCTCCGGCGAGGCCGAACCGCGCTGCGGCGAGGAGGATCGGGACGTAGAACCAGTGCGGCGGAACCCGTCCGGCGCCCCCAAGCGCGTAGCTGACGACCCACGAGAGAGCGACGAGCGCGGCCACGATCGCGAGGGCGCGACCGAACGAGGACTCGCCCTGCGCCCGGATGGCCCGGGACGTCCATCCGGAGCCCGGCCGCTCCGATGCGTCGTTCCCAACGCCGCCCATCTTCCCTACATCGGACCCATCCGAACCCCCCTTGACCTGGCCGTTCGGGCACGCGCGGGATGGGTTGGGGCGGCTCGCTCCCGGCTTGTGGGGCCTCAGGCGCTTCGGGCATCATCTGTCGCTGTGAGCGCCCGGAAGACGGCTGCGAAGAACCTCGCTCGCTCGACGCGCCCCAAGAAGACAGCCGAGGGGACCTCGCTCGCGGTCGTGCTCTTCACCGACATGGAGGCGTCGACCACGCTGAAACGGACGGTCGCCGCGCGCTCGGACGAGCACGCGTACCAGCACCTGCGTGAGCGCCACGACGACCTCGTCGCCGACGTGATCACCCGCGACGGCGCGGGCGAGGTCGTGAAGTGGACCGGGGACAGCGTGCTCGCGCTGTTCCGCACGCCGTCCACCGCGGTCGAGCGCGCGCTCGCGATCCAGGAAGAGACCCGCAAGCACCCTCCGCTCAACGTCCGGATCGGGATCGACATGGGCGAGGTGCGGGTGACGTCGGCGGCCGGACGGATCACCGACGTGTTCGGGGCACACGTGGACGGCGCCGCCCGCGCGATGGCGCTCGCCGACGGCGGGCACGTCTGCGTGACCGCCCCCGTCCATCAGGACGCCTTCAACTGGATCACGAAGAGCAAGATCGCGTGGAAGAAGCACGGCCTCTACCGCGCGAAGGGCGGCGACCCGCCGCTCGACGTCTACGAGCCGTACAACGCGAACCAGGATCGCCCCATGCGCCGGCTCCGGGGCGAGCGGATCGAGCCGAAGCCGAAGGCCGCCGGGACCGTCACGGCCGGCGTGCGGAAGAAGGACGAGGCTCCCATCGAGGGGCACCGCCTCCAGCTGATCCGACCGTGGGAGGCCGTGGCCCGCGACGGGCACGACTTCGCCGTGACCGGCGCGGGCACGATGTACTGGTTCAAGGTCCCCCTCGGAGGGCTGTCCTACCCGACGGCTTCCGTCACTTCCTGCAGCCGGGGCTGGAGAACGAGCGGATCGGCAAGATCCGGTTCGTCCTCGACTCCACCAACCCGACGGTCGCCCAGGTCTGGGACAAGGCCGTCGTCCCGCTCCTGCACCGGTGGGCCGATCAACGGTCGGTCTCTTCACGGTGGGAGGAGGACCCCGACCGAGGCAGCGTGTGGTTCGAGGTCCCAGGCGGTCGCGAGCGTCAGCTCGCCTGGGTGTTCGTGGACCTCTCCGCCGAGTTCACGCCCTGCTTCAAGCTCTTCGTCGACGATCCCGACGACCCCGTGGTGGCGGAGGAGTCCGCCCAGATCTTCCTCTCGACGGCGAACCGCATGATCCGGCTCGACGACGGGAGCCAGCACCAGATCCGGATCCCGGACGCGGTGCTGCGGGTCCGTGCGGGGTCGGACTCGGCGTTGATGCACGCGCTGAACGCCGTGGCGAACCAATGGGATTCGCTCTTCTGGTAGATGGGCCCCCCGGACCCTCTGGCCTGCTCGCGGTCCCGCGTTTCGACTAGGGTTATCGGGTGACCGATACGAACGTGTACCGGACCGAGTCCGGGAAGATCTTCCGGGTGTCGCAGAACCTCGAAGGACACCTCTCCGTCGAGATCCTCGAGGCCACCCGATGGGTGGCCGCCCAGATCGGGATGGTGGGGCTGCGGGTGGCCCCCAACACCGTCCGGTTGACGGCCCGAGAGGTGCTCAAGCTCCCCGTCTAGCGTCAGAAGTCGAACCGGCCCTCGAAGTGCTCGCCGACCTCGGGGCGCGTCAGCTGGTAGAGCGCGACGCGGTGCCCGCCGCGGGCCCGGAACGAGCAGCACGGCCCGTGGGGGATCTCGAAGGACCGCTCGCGCGGCCAGCCTCGGTCCTCGAGGTCGGCGAGCGCGGCCGGGAGGTCGGGAACCCGGTAGACGAGGATCGGCCGTTCGCCCTCGAGGTGATCGGTGAGCAGCAGGAGCGGTGGCCCGTCGGTCAGCCGGACGGCCGCGACCCGGGTGCCCATCCCGTCGATGGCGAAGGCGATCCGGCCGCCGAGCACGTCGGCGAAGTAGCGGGCATCGGCGGCGACGTCCTCGCTCGGCACGTAGAGGAAATCGAGCTGTTCGAACGGAACGGACGATGTCGGTGGTGCCACGAGCGCAGAGCCTACGGGGTCCCACACCACTCCTCGGCGAGCCGCAGATCGCAGTACTCACCGTCGGGCTACATCACATCCATGCGCAGGCATGGCTCCGTGTCGGTGTGGGTATCGAGGGATCGGACGCCTTCGGGCGGTGTCCGAGGCCGGGGGTCGATCGAAAGGAGGACGGCATGACGATCGGAGAGGTGCTCGGCTTCCTGCTGGTCGGGTGCATCGTCGGTCCCATCGCCCGGTTCATCGTCCCGGGTGACGACCCGATGCCGATCTGGATGACGATCGTGATCGGCGCCGTGGGTGCGTTCCTCGGCGGCTGGCTGCTGGCCGAGGTGATCACGCCGCACAACAAGGGTGTCCCCTGGATCGCCGCGATCCTGGCGGCCGCCGTCCTCGTCGTGGTCGTGCGCCTGTTCCGGCGCGGCACGACGGGCGCCCGGCGGATCGCCTGACCCATGACCGGCGGGCTCCGGCGGATCGGCGACCAGGTCGAGGTGGCGGTCCAGGAGGTCGAGGACTTCCTGGACTCCCCCGCGGGTCGCCGACTCCGGGGCCTGCTGGCGGCAGGCGCGATCGTCGGCGCCCCGCTGCTCTTCCGGATCCCGCTGCTGAAGCGCTACCCGTTGCTTCGTGCGCTCGAGCTTCTCGGCGGCGCGGCGCTGGTCGTGAAGTTCGCGGAGGCGTTGCGAGACTGGGAGCCCGCGTCCCGCCGTGCGATCGTGGTCGACGTCCCTCCGGCCCCTCGGTAACGCGCTCCCCCCGGCCGCCACCCCGTCAGACCTCGGTCTCGGTGTGCTCGTGGTACTCGTACGCCGACATCGCCTTGCCGGCGGACCGCCACTCCCGCTCCCGATCCGACAGCTTCCCGAGCGCCTTCGCCATCGCCCGCACGTGCTCGGCGACCGAGCCGCAGCACGACCCGATGTATCGCACGCCGGCGTCGCGCGCACCCGAGGCGAACGCGGCGAGGTCGCCACGCGGGAGTGTGATCGGCGTCAGGGCGTACGGGAAGCTCGGCGTCGACGTGAAGTCGGGCTCTCCCTCGGTGGTCGCGTACGCGACGGGCTGCGACGCGACGGGCGTGCTCCCGATCGCCTCGACCATCTCGACGGCGATGGGGAGCTGCTGCCGCGGGCCGTTCAGGCAGTTCACGCCGACCACGTCGGCGCCGGCGCCGGCGAGCCGCCTCGCGCACTCCCCCGGCGGGTCGCCCTCGTACGCCCGCGCCGGCAGCTGCTCGAACGACATGGTGACCATGACGGGCAGGCCGGTCGCCTTCGCGCGCTCGACGAACAGGAGCGCCTCCCCGAGGTAGGAGAAGGTCTCTCCGATCCAGAAGTCCGGCGGTCCGGCGTCGAGCTGGTCCTGCAGCTGCCGGTCGAACAACGACCGGACGTGGTCGGGGCTCGCGGGGTCGGCGGGATCGTACGCCCACGTGAGCGAGAGGTTGCCCGCGACGAGCGCGTCCCCCTCGGCCGCCACCTCGCGCGCGATCCAGACCGCGTTCCGGTTGATCTCGTCGACCCGACCCTCCAGGCCGACGGTCGAGAGCTTGTCGTCGCTCGCGTAGAAGGTCATCGTCTGCAGGACCTCGGCGCCCGCGCGGAGGAACTCCCGATGCAGCTGCGCGAGGGCGTCGGGATGCTCGATCACGACCTCGGGGGTGAACGGGCCGGCCTGCACGTACCCTCGCTTCTCGAGCTCCAGCAGGTAGCCGCCATCGCCCAGGACGGGGCCGTCGGCCAGGCGCTCCAGGATCCCCTTCGGCACGCGAACCCTCCTCGGACGCAGCCCGAGTCTAGGGAGGCGGCGCGGGACGCGGAACGGACCGGGACGACCACGGGTCACGTCCGGACGAGCCGGGCTTGTGGGGAACCGACGCTGATGGTTCAGTGGCGCGGTGAACTGCTCCGTGTGCGGGGCCGACAACCGGCCGGAGGCCAGGTTCTGCCGGCGCTGCGGATCCCCGCTGACCCTGACCTGCCCGAACGGACACCCGGTGGCCGCGGGCGACCTCTTCTGCGATGCCTGCGGCGCGGCCGTGGTGGCTCCGACCGCGGGGGCGGCGGCCCCGCCGCGGGTGGAGGGCGAGGCCGGCCCGCCCGCGGGCCCGGGGGCCGAGCGGCGGCTGGTCTCCGTCCTGTTCGCCGACCTGGTCGGCTTCACGCCGCTGTCGGAGGATCGCGACCCCGAGGAGGTCCGCGAGCTGCTCTCGTCCTACTTCGAGCGGATGCGCCGGCTCGTCGAGCGTCACGGAGGGACGATCGAGAAGTTCATCGGGGATGCCGTCATGGCCGTGTGGGGAACGCCCGTCGCGCACGAGGACGACGCGGAGCGAGCCGTGCGTGCCGGTCTGGCGATGGCGGAGGCGGTCGACGTGATGAACGCCGACGTCGGGCTCCCCCCGTCCTCGCTCGCCCTCCGCGTCGGGATCCTCAGCGGCGAGGCGGCGATCACGGTGGGCGCCGAGGGACAGGGCATGGTTGCCGGCGACCTGGTGAACACGGCCTCCAGGATCCAGGCCGCGGCGCCGTCCGGGGCGGTCCTGGTCGGCGAGGCCACCAAGCGCGCCACCGAGTCGGCGATCGCGTACGAAGGGGCCGGCGACCGGGAGCTGAGGGGCAAGGCGGAGCCGGTTCCCGTCTGGCGGGCGCTCCGGGTCGTGGCGGGTCGGCGCGGCGCCGGCCGGAGCGGGGTCTTGGAGGGTCCGTTCGTCGGGCGCGAACGCGACCTCAGGCTGGTCCGGGACCTGTTCGATGCCAGCGCCCAGGAGCGTCGGGCGGACCTCGTGTCGGTGACCGGGATCGCCGGGATCGGCAAGTCCCGGTTGTCCTGGGAGTTCGAGAAGTACGTCGACGGCCTGATCGAGAGGGTCTGGTGGCATCGGGGCCGCTGCCTCGCCTACGGCGAGGGGGTCGCGTTCTGGGCCCTCGGCGAGATGGTCCGGATGCGCGCCGGTATCGCCGAGGAGGAGGAGCCGGGATCCGCGGCCGCGAAGCTCCGAGCCGCGATCGAGCGCCACGTGCCCGATCCCGAGGAACGGCGGTGGATCGAGCCGAGGCTGGCGCACCTCCTCGGCCTCGAGGACCGCTCGTCGACCGATCGCGAGGACCTGTTCTCGGGATGGCGGGTGTTCTTCGAACGCCTGGCCGACACGCAGCCGACCGTGCTCGTCTTCGAGGATCTCCAGTGGGCCGACGCCGCGCTGCTGGACTTCATCGAGCACCTCATGGACTGGTCGAGGAACCACCCCATGTTCGTCCTGACGCTCGCTCGCCCCGACCTCCTCGAGCGACGCGCGACGTGGGGCACGAGGGGCCGGAGCTTCACGTCCCTGGCGCTGGATCCGCTCTCCGACGAGGCGATGGATCGGCTGTTGGAAGGACTCGTCCCCGGGATCCCGAGCGATCTGCGGGAGCGCATCCGCGACCGCGCGGAAGGCGTCCCCCTGTACGCGGTCGAGACGGTACGGATGATCCTGGACCGCGGGCTCCTCGAACGGGACGGCGATCGTTACCGGGCGGTCGCCGACATCGAGGACCTCGCGGTCCCGGAGTCGCTCCACACGTTGATCGCGGCCCGGCTCGACGCGCTGCCGCCAGCCGAGAGGAACCTGGTGTTCGATGCCTCCGTCCTCGGGAAGACGTTCACCAGGCCGGGGCTCGCCGCCATCACCGGGCTCCCGGAGCCCGAGCTCGACGACGCGCTCGATGGGCTCGTCCGCAAGGAGCTCCTCTCCCTCCAGGCGGACCCGCGTTCGCCCGAGCGCGGCCAATACGGGTTCCTCCAGGGTCTCGTGAAGGACGTGGCCTATCACACGCTGCCGAAGAAGGAGCGGCGGGCTCGTCACCTCGCGGTCGCTCGGTACCTCGACCGCAGCTGGACGGGGGATCCGGACGAGATCATCGAGGTCATGGCATCCCACTACGTGGAGGCCTACCGGGCGATGCCCGACGCGCCGGACACCGACGAGATCCGGGCGAGCGCCCGGACGATGCTCGCCCGAGCCGGCGAGCGGGCGGCGTCGCTCGGGGCGAGCGGCGAAGCCCAGCGCCATTTCGAGCAGGCGATGGAGTTCGCCGACGACGTGGTGGAACGGGCGGGACTCACCGAGCGAGCCGGGATCGAGGCGTTCGCCGCCGGCGACCGCGACGCGGCGGAGCAACACTTCGATCAGTCGATCGCCCAGTTCGAGTCGCAGGGCGAGACGCACGCGGCGGCTCGCGTCTCGGCCCACCTCGCCGAGGTGTCGTGGGACAACGGGCACATCGAGGCCGGGATCGAACGGATGGAGCGTGCGTACGAGGTGCTCGCCGGCGACGAGCCCGACGCGGACTTCGCCGCCCTGGCCCACCAGTTGGGGCGGATGCACTTCTTCGCCGGTCACCAGGAGGCGTGCGCGGAGCGGACCGAGCGCGCGTTGGACGCGGCCGAGATCCTCGGGCTGCCCGAGGTCCTGTCCCACGCGCTCAACACCAAGTCGCTGGTCCTCATGTCCCGGAGGCACTTCGTCGAGGCCGAGGCGCTCCTCCGACGGGCGCTGGACCTCGCCCTGGAACACGATCTCCCGCTGCCGGCCTTCCGCGCCTACTTCAACCTGTACGTCACGCAGGACGTGAACGACATACACGCGTTCGCGCTGGAGGGCCTGGCCCTCGCCCGGCGGCGAGGGAACCGCCAGTGGGAGGCCAACTTCCTCGGACGTCTGGCGGAGGCGAAATGGCTGCTGGGCGACTGGGACGGTGCGGTCGAAAGCGAGCGGGCGCTGCTCGAGGGGGGCGAGCGGATCTCGGCGTTCGGATTGTCCCGGACGCTGGGTGCGCTGGCGCACCTGCACGTCAACCGCGGCGAGGTCGATGCCGCCGAAGGGCTGGTGGCGATGCGCGAGTCCGCTCGGACGTCGGCGGGCGTGATCGAGCGGCTCGACTATGCGGTGGGTCGGACGATCGTCGCTCGGGCGAGGGGTGAGCGCGAAGAGGCGAAGGCGCTGGTTGACGACGTGATCGGGGCGGCCGACGGGCTCGGGACGGCCCACGAATCGATCAGGGAGGGCGCGCTCGAGGCCCTGGAGATCCTCTTCGACGAGGGCGACCTGGTCGGCGTGGAGGCCCTGATCGAGACGCTGACGTCGCAGAGCCCCCCGACCGGCTACCTCCGGGTCATGCTGACCCGCTTCAGGGCCCGCCTCCTCGCCGGGCGTGGCGAGGCGGTCGCCGCGGACGAAGCGTTCCGGGGGGCGACCCGGGTCCTTCGGGAGTACGGGTCGCCCTTCCCCCTGGCCGCCGCGCTCGTGGAGCACGCCGAGCTGCTCGTCGCCGCCGGGCGCGGCGACGAGACCGGCCCGCTCTTGACCGAGGCCCGCGAGATCTTCGAGCGCCTCCGCGCGGCGCCGTGGCTCGACCGGCTGCGCCGTCTCGTGGAGAGCGCGGGGATCGCCGGACGGGTCGAACCGGCCCACCAGCCGTGACGGCGTTCGGAGCGCCGGAGAGGGCCGCCCGTCAGGCGACGACCCAGCGGTCGAGCGCGATCGAGTTGCCGCCGCTCGACGGCCGGTGAGACCGGAGGACGACGAGCCGCACGACGTGCGGCTCGTCCTTCAGCCCGGCCACGAGCCGGATCGAGGCGAAGCCGGCGTCCGCCGCGTAGAGGTCCACGGTCCGCAGGTAGTGACCCTCCAGCCGGACCTCGGCCCGGCCCATCTTGGGCCCACGCAGGACGCGGATGGTGAGACCGGTGCCGGTGAACCGGAGCCTCGCGTCCGCGCCCGGCGCGTCGCTGATCGCGAACGCGCCGCCGCTCGCCTCCGGATCGCTCAGCGCGGCCCACGAGGCGGACGCCGGCGCGGGATCGCGGTGCAGCACGCCCGCCCACCGGAGCGCGTCGACGGCCACCTTCGTGCCCTTCGCCGCCGCGCGCTTGGTCCCGAGCACGGTGACGGTGAGCGCGTGCGGTCCGGCCCCGAGGCCGGTGAACCGGTGGCGGGTCCCCGCGCGGAGCGAGGGCGCGTAGCCGTCGAACGTGTCCACCGTCGTGCCGTCGATGGCGATCCGGGCCTTGCCCATCGCGGGCCCCGACAGGGTGAGGAGCGTCGTGGACCCGCCCCGGAACCGGAAGGTCGCCGACGCCGACGCACGTCGATCCCACAGGTACGACCCGCCGATCGCACGCGCGTCCGCCTCGCGACCCCACGCGTACCGCGTCCCGTCGCCGTCCTCCTCCGGGCGCACGACCGAGTCGAACCGCGCCCGCAGCTGGGTCGCCAGCACGACGGCGATCGTGCAGTCCGGATCGCTCCCCGCGCACGCGCCGTTCCAGCCGCCGAACTCCGAGGCGGAGTCCTCGGTCGCGTTGAACGTGACCGAGGACTCCGCAGGGATCAGCTCGGTGCAGGAGCTGCGGCAGCTCGGTCCGCCGGACGAGGAGGAGACCGTGCCTCCGCCGGATCCCTCGACCTCCACGTCCACGGGATAGCCGAAGACGGCCGAGACCGTCTTCCCCATGTGGGCCGTGACCGTGCACGTCGGCGAGGCACCGGCCGGCGTACACGCGCCGGTCCAGCCGAGCAGGGCCGCGTCCGGAGCCGGCGAGGCCGTGAACGTCAGCAGGTCGCCGGGGTTCGCCAGTCGCGAGCAGTCGGTCGAGCCGCTGCCGCACGAGATGCGCTCGCCGACGATCCTGCCGGCCGCCAAGGGAACCACCTCGATCGAGGCGATCCTGCCGGCCGCGAGCGACGGGCCCCGGAACCGATCCCGGTCGACGTCGGTGCCGATCCCCGAGATGCTCCCCGTCGCCGTCCACTGCCAGAAGGTCCAGCCCTTCCCTCCCCAGTTCGCCGCCGGGACGTCCGGGGACGACGCGCCCCAGTGGGCGATCCACAGGGGATAGCCGTGGTCGGCGAACCATCTCGTGTTCCCGAGGTTGTTCCGCCAGAAGGTGGGGCTCGAATAGATCATCGCCCGCACGCCCGTGCGGTCGTGCACGCGCTGCAGCCATCCCCGGATCCATGTGCGGAGCTGGGTGACGGACAGGCCGCCGGTCTCCTCGATGTCGAGCACGGGCAGGACATCACCGGCCGCGTTCCGCGCGACGCTCAGGAAATGGTCGGCCTCGACCCGGGGGTCGTCGGGATCGACCAAGCCGGGCTTCGCCCGGTGGTACGCGCCCACGATCAGGCCGTTCGCCGTGGCGCCGGCGAGGTTGGGGCCGTACTTCGGGTCGACGTAGGAACGGCCGCGGGTGGCCCGCATGATCACGAACCGCGCGGGTGCCGACGCCACCGCGGCCCAATCGACGTCCAGCTGCCACTCCGAGGTGTCGATCCCGGGCACGCGGTACGGGGTCGCGACCGCCGACGGCGCCACGGCGCCGCCGTGTACCACCGCGACGGCCCATGCCAGAAAGAAGCCGGCTCTTCGGAGCCGGCGGACGTGCTTGCACACGGGGGGGCGACGATCGCCCCCTCGAACCCACCCCATCGCCCGCAGACGATACAGGCTGACCGTGGTAACTCATCGCCGACGATGTCCGAACCGCTGCTATCGAACGCCGACCTCGGCGAGCTCCTGTGGCGAGCGGGCGCCGAGGAGACCGCCCACCGGCGGAGGGCGCTGCAGCGAGCGTCGCGGGCCGCCCGGTTCTGGCCGGAGGAGGCGGCGGACCTCGCCCAGACCGGCCGCTCGCTCACCGAGCTCCGCGCCGTCGGTCCGTGGGTCGCCGCCAGGATCCAGGGGTGGCTCGACGCGCCACCGCCGATCGCCGAACCGGACGAGACCCGCCGGGGGTACCTGACCTTCGCGCAGGTCCGCCGGGTGCTGGATGCCGATCCCGCCTGGGAGGCGACGCCCCACGGGGACCTCCAGGTCCACAGCACCGACAGCGATGGGTCGCTGCCGATCCCCGAGATGGCGCTCGCGGCCCGCTCCCTCGGGCGGCGGTACATGGCGAGCACGGACCATTCGAAGAGCCTCCGGATCGCGCGCGGCATGACCGAGGACGAGCTGGCCGATCAGGGTGGCCGCATCGAAGCGCTGAACGCGGAGCTCGCGGCGGCCGGCATCGGCTTCCGCGTGCTCCGCTCGATCGAGATGGACGTCTTCGTCGACGGGGGCGGCGACATGGATCCGGCCGCGCTCGCCCGGCTCGACCTCGTGCTCGGCGCCTTTCACACGAAGCTCCGAGAGCGGGAGGAGCAGACCGAGCGGTACCTGGCCGCGCTCCGGAACCCCACCGTGCACGTGCTGGCCCATCCGACGGCGCGGATGTTCGGCCGGCGCGCGGGCCTGCGGGCGGACTGGCCGCGCGTGTTCGACGAGGCCGCGCGCCTGGGCAAGGCGATCGAGCTCGACGCCACCGCATGGCGCCAGGACCTCGGTGTGGACCTGGCGCGGATCGCGGTGGCGTCGGGCGTCCGATGGTTCTCGATCGGCAGCGACGCCCACGACGCTTTCGAGCTCGAGTACCTGCCGTTCGGGATGGCCACGGCGGCGCTCGCCGGCATCCCGCGGGGGCGGATCTTGAACTACCTGCCCGTGGACCGGGTCATCTCGTGGGCACGGGAGGTCGCCGCGACCCGCTAACCCTCCCGTCGCCGTTCGTAGCGGACGCCGAACCAGACCTCGTCGCCCTCGACGTGTCGCATGCGCTCCACGAGACGCATCCCGACCTTCTCAGCGACCCGGATCGACGGGGCGTTGTCCGCGCTGGCGTAGGCCCGCACGACGTCGGCACCGAGCGTGTCGAAGGCGTAGGCGATCAGTGCCCCCACGGCCTCCGTCGCGTAGCCACGTCCCTGAACGGCCGGCGACATCGTGTAACCGACCTTGATCACCCCCGGCTCGCCGTCGGCCGGGCTGAGCCCCACGTCGCCGATCAGCCGCCCGCTCGTGCCCTCCTCCACGGAGAACTGCACCCATCCGCCGGGCTCGCCCGGCCGACGGCCGCTCATCTCCTCGATGTCGGCCCGAACGCTCTCCGGGTCGGTGCGTTCCCATCCCTGCTGGCGGTGGACCTCCGGGAGGCTCCGGTAGGCCGAGATCGCCTCGGCGTCCTCGGGGCTCGAGCGGCGGAGCAGCAGGCGCTCGGTGTGGAGCCGGTCGAAGTCGGTGTCCGGGCGCATCGGCGGGAAGCGTAATCGGCCGGGTGCGAACGGGGACCGCCCACGCCGGTCGAGGACCGCCCATCCGAACCAGCGGGAGAGGTGCGCGGCACCGCCCCGGTTTGCGAGACCGTTCGTGGGATGGAAGGCTGGGTGGTTCGAACCGTTCGGGAGAGGAGGAGGGTCGTGCGCGGTCGAGGTCTCGTGGCCATGCTCGTGTTCGCGGTGGCGCTCTCAGGCGGCCTCGCCCAGGCCGCCACCACGATCCAGACGGTCGTCGCCTTCGACCCCGGGGCCGGGGAATTCCCGGAGGGGGTCGCGGTCGACGAGACGGGCGACGTGTACGTGAGTCTCATCCAACCGGTCGGTGAGGTCCAGGTCATCGAGCCGAGCGGGGAGCGGTCGGTCTTCGCCGACTTCGACGTCCCCGGCTTCGGACCGCTCGGGCTGGCCGTCGACGCCCCCGGCCACCTCTACGTCGCCGTCGCGAGCTTCGACGCGGCGACGCAGGGCGTCTACCGGGTACGGCCCGACGGAACCAGCGAACGGCTGGCGGGCACCGGGGGGATCCTGTTCCCCAACGGCGTCGCGCTGGATACGCGGGGCAACGTGTACGCGACGGACAGCATCCTGGGAGCCGTGTGGCGGATACCGCCGAGGGGCACCGCGGAGCTCTGGTTCCAGGATCCGTTGCTCGAAGGGACGGGCGAAGCCGGGCTGGGCTTCCCGATCGGCGCGAACGGGATCGCCGTCCGTCACAACCAGGTCATCGTGGCGAACACGGAGGGCGCACGGATCGTCCGCATCCCGGTCGAGCCCGACGGAAGCCCGGGAGACCCGGAGGTGTTCGCCGAGGGATCCTCGCTGTTCGGCGCCGATGGGATCGCCCTCGGCGTCCACGGCTCCGTCTACGTGGCCGTCAACCCGCAGAGCACGCTCCTCCGCGTCGACGGCGATGGCTCGGTCACGACGCTCGCCACCGCCGGCGACGGCCTCGACAATCCGGCCAGCCTGGCGTTCGGCACAGGACGGGGCGACCGCAAGAGCCTGTTCGTCACCAACTTCGCGATCTTCTCCGCGTCGCCGACCCCCGCCCTGCTCGAGGTGGCCGTGGGAGAGCCCGGACAGCCGATCCCGTAGCCGGAGCGCGCGGGATCACCCGAAGGGAGGACTGGGATCGTCATGGAGCCGTGGTCGGTCGACCTGCAGGGACGTTTCGAGGAGCACGCCCTCGAGAGCCGGGCGCTCGTGGGCAATCCGCTGGGGGACCCGCACGAACGGCCCCTGTGGGTGTACACGCCGCCCGGCTACGAGGACGACGCCGAGGCCCGGTTCGCCTCCGTCTACATGATCCAGGGCCTGACCGGGCAGCTCGACATGTGGCGGAACCGGTCGCCGTTCCGCCGGAACTTCCCCGAGCTCGCCGACGAGCTGTTCGCGCGCGGCGAGGCGCCGCCCGTCGTCGTCGTGTGGGTGGACTGCTGGACGTCGCTCGGCGGGAGCCAGTTCCTGGACTCCCCCGGCACGGGGAACTACCTCACGTACCTCTGCGACGAGATCGTGCCGTTCGTCGACGATCGGTACCGGACGATCGCGGATCGGGACCACCGGGGCATCGCCGGGAAGTCGAGCGGCGGGTACGGGGCGATGGTCGTCCCGATGCTCCGTCCGGAGCTGTGGGGCGGGCTCGCGACGCACGCGGGGGACGCGCTCTTCGAGGCGTGCTACCTCCCGGAGTTCAGGGAGTCCGCGCGGGTGCTGCGCGACGACTACGACGGCTCGTACGAGAACTTCTGGAAGGACTTCCGGAGCCGGCCGGCGATGTCGAAGGAGAGCGACGGGCATCTCTTGAACGACTGGTGCATGGCGGCGTGCTACTCGACCGATCCGGACGGCACCGTCCAGTTGCCGTTCGACACCGCGACCGGCGAGCTGATCCCCGAGATCTGGGAACGCTGGCTCGAGAAGGACCCGGTGCGGATGGTGCCGCGCCACGCCGACGTCCTGCGCACGATGCGCGCCATCTACATCGACGCGGGGAAGAAGGACGAGTGGTACCTCGACCTCGGGGCGGAAGCGTTCCGCCGAGCGCTCGAGGCGATCGGCGTGACCGACGTGTCCTTCGAGCTCTTCGACGCCACGCACATGGGGATCGAGTACCGGTACCCGCTCGGCCTGAAGTACCTGGCGGAGCGTCTGTCGGTCTGACCCTAGCCCGGCGACCTCGCCGGGCTCGTGTGATCGTGGACGTGCGCTTCCCGCCGGTGCTCCTTCTCGGTGTCGTCGTGCGGGATGTGCACGTGCTCCATGGCGGCATGGTTGTGCTCGTGCTCGTGCGTGGACAGGAGGTGACCCCAGTTCTCGCCACGATGCAGGTAATGCGTGACGTGGTAGTGCTTGTGGCCGTGCACGACCGCGTCGTGCTCGTGATGGCCCTCCGATCTCTCCGTCATCGTCCACCTCCGCTCTCGGATCCTTCGGCCCGCGCGGGCGAGCGGGCCTCCTCGTGTGTCTCGAGCTCCCGGCGCAACGCTCGCGCGCGCTCAAGCATCACGACGACCCCTTTCCGCTCGAAGCGGGCCTCCGCCTCTCGGGCGGCGTCGGCCGCGTCACGCGGCCTCCCCGCGAGCCGGAGGACCTCGCAGAGGTCGAGCCAGGCGAACCCGGCGTATCCGGGCCAGTCCGTGGCGTCGGCGAGGCGAACGTTCTCACGAGCCCCCCGTTCGGCCTGCTCGAACCGTCCACGACGGGCGAGCACCTTCGCGCGAACGCCGCGGAACCAGACATGAGGCTCCATGTCGTCGGCGGCCGAGACCGCATCCGCCTCATCGGCCAGCTGTACCGCTTCGTCGTATCGACCCTGCTCGTACAGGATCGCCGAGAGGACGGCGGCGCGGCTCGACAGACGCGCCTTCTCGCCCATCGCCGCCAGGATCTCGACCGACGGACGCACCGCGGTCTCAGCCGCCGTCGGGTCGCCGGCCACGAGCTCCACGATCCCTCCGATGAGCCCGCGCGTGGCCGCCAGCTCCAGCGTCATCCCGAGCTCTTCCAGGATCGACCACCCTCGCCGGAGGAGCGAGCGTGCCGCCTCGAACTCTCCGAGCATGGCGCGGCTCACGGCCAGGCCGAGGGTGTGGTACGCGGCGACGGGCGAGGCCTCGTCCGCCTCGGCGAGCGCTCGTTCAGCTCGTTCGATGTCCTCGACGACGGGGTGTGGCCCCTGCCACGAGAAGGTCAACGAATTGACGAACGCCAGCTCGGTCGAGTCGACGCCGGCCCGCTCGAAGCACCCGGCCGCCCTTGCCACGGTCCGCTCGCCCCGGAGCGTCTGACCGATGTCGCCGAGGAGCCTGCCGGCACGCAACAACGCCTCTCCCTCCAGGAGCGGGTCATCGAGGGTCGAGGCCTCGTCCGCGATCCGTTGCGCCTCCGCACTGCTCTCGCGCAGGAGCACCGTCTTCGGATCTCCCATCAGACGAAGGTAGAGACGCCGAAGCTCGAACCGCAGCTCGAGCGCTCGGTCACCGGCGGTGCGGGCCAGCCGCACACCTTCGTCCGCGAGATCCGCCACGCGATCGAACTCGCCCCGCTCGCGAAGTGCATCCGTGAGCTCGATCATGACTCGCGGTCGGAGGGGATCACCTGCGGGGAGGAGCTCCACCGCCCGGCCGAGCAGGTTCGCCGCCGCCGGCACGTCCGCTCGGGCGAGCGCGCGCCGGCCGGCCTCACCGAGGTGACCCGCCGCCTCGTGCGCGAGGCCCACCTGCGCGCCGACGGGAAGGCCCAGCTCCAGCCGGTACGTGATGGCCCTTTCGAGGTGGTACCCGACGATCGCCTGCACCTCCGGCAGGCGCTCGGGCGCCGCTCCCTCGAGCCATCGAGCGAATCGCTCGTGGAGGTCAGCCCTCGTCTCTTTCGCCATGCCCTCGTATGCGGCGTCGCGGATCAGCAGATGCCGGAACCGGAAGGCGTCCTCGTCCGCCAGGTCCGAGGGAGCGGGGCGGATCACGTCCTTGCGAACGAGGGACATCAGGTGGCCGCCCAGTCCCGGACGAACGTCCGCGGGAACCAGCTCCGCGACGGCGCTCCACTCGAACACCTCGCCGACGACGGACGCGCCTTCGAGCACGCGGCGCTCGGTGCCGTCGAGGTGCTCCAGGCGCGCCGCGAGGAGCGCCTGGACGGTGGGCGGCACCGACACACCGGCCAGGCCGGGCGCCGGCGACCAGTGCCCGTCGTCCCGCACGAGCAGGCCGTCGTCGATCAGCATCGACAGCAGCTCCTCGACGAAGAGCGGGTTGCCCTCCGCGGTCCCCGCGATCGCCGCCGTCACCTCCCCCGGGACGTCCTCGGTCCCGAGGAGGCCACGGAGCAACGCCACGCACTCCGCCTGGGCGAGCGACTCGAGGGCCACGAGCTCCGAGCTCGATCGGGCGGCCCACCCGGGCCGGCGGTCGAGGAGCTCCTTGCGGGCGATACAGATCAGCAGGACCGGGACGCCGCTCGTCCACTCGACGACGTACCCCAGCAGGTCGAGGAACGTCTCCTCGCCCCAGTGGATGTCGTCGAAGACCAGCACCAGCGGCTGCCTCCGAGCCAGCCCTTCGAAGAAGCGCCGAACCGCCCAGAAGCCTTCCTCGGCGGTGCGCGCTCGTTCGCCCAGGCCGATCAGTTCGGCCACGCCTTCCGCGATCCGGTCCGAGCGCTCGGCGCCCTCCAGGAGATCGGCGATCCGGCGTCGCGCCTCCTCGGGAGGGTCCTCGTCGGAGATGCCGGCTGCGCGACGGACGGCCTCCGCGACCGGCCAGAACGTGATCCCCTCGCCGTACGGGAGGCAGCGACCTCGCAGCACGATGGCCCGGTCACCGAGCTCGCGGAGGGCCTCCAGGACGAGCCGCGACTTGCCCACGCCCGCCTCGCCCATGATCGTCACGAGCCGGCACCCACGATCGGCCACCGAGCGCTCGAACGCGCCGATGATCGCGCGAAGCTCCGCTTCGCGGCCGATCATCGGCGCGTCGAACCGTCTGGCCCGGGCCTCGGCGCCGGCGATCACCTCCTCGAGCCGGTACGCCGGCACCGGCTCCGCCTTTCCCTTCGCGTCGATGGGCGTGACGGGCTCCACCACCACGGCGTCGCGGGTGAGCCGGTAGGTGGGCTCGCCGATCAGGATCTCGCCGGCCGCCGCCGCCTGCTCGAGCCGGGCGGCGGTGTTCACCGCATCACCGGTGACGAGGGTCTGTCCGCGGGACGGATCACCGGCGACGACCTCACCGGTATGGACCCCGGTCCGCGAGGCGATCTCGATCCCGACGTCGTCCCGGAGCTCCTCGTTCAGGCCGGCGAGTCGCAGCCGCATCTCCGCGGCGGCCCGGACGGCCCGGAGCGCATCGTCCTCGTGGAGCTTGGGGATCCCGAACACCGCCATGACCGCGTCGCCGATGAACTTCTCGACCGTCCCACCGTGGCGTTCGAGCACGTCTCGCATCGCGTCGAAGTAGCGGCCCATCACCTTCCGGAGCGACTCGGGATCGAGCCGTTCACCCAGCGACGTCGACCCGGCCACGTCCGAGAAGAGCACCGTGACGGTCTTCCGCACCTCCCCGACCGCAGCCTCGGGTGCGAGCGGGGACGCGCACGCCTGGCAGAACCGAGCCTGGTCGGAGTTCTCCTCCCCGCAGCGAGGACACGCTCGCACGGCGCGAGTCTAGGGTGGGATCGGCTCTCACGGAGCCGGCGGATGACGGGGGAGGCGGGCGGCGTTCTTCGCGATCCTGTTGCCGGGAAGAGGAACGCGGGCGTAGGGTGTCGCAGGTGAGGCGTCAGACGTCTGACGGGCACCTCACCGACGGGCTCCGAGCCTAGGGAGGGGTGGCCGACATGCTCCTGGAGATCTCCTCGACGAACGGCGGGTACGACCTGGACGGCGAGCTCGACCTGGCGTCGGGGGAGCACCTGGTGGCGCTGCTCCTCGCCGCGAGACGTGACGACGAGTCGATCCTGCTGAACTTCGCGGGCGTCCGGTTCATGGACAGCAGCGGCCTGCGAGCGTTGCTCGAGGTCGCGCGGGCGATGAACGGGGACGGCCGCTTGATCATCGACCGTCCGACGCAGCAGGTTCGGAAGGTGTTCGACCTCAGCCTGCCCGACGGTGCACCCGGCATGGAGGTTCGGGGATGACCTTGAGCGACGTCATGGAGCCGACGGGAGTAGAACCGCCCTCGGAGCCCACGCTCGCCGAACGGCTGAGGGCTCGCCGGGAGGAGCGCGGGATCAGCCGGGCCCAGGCCGCGCGCGAGCTCGACGTCGCGCGCACCGCGTATCGCCTGTGGGAGCTGGAGGCCGCTCATCCGGCCCCTGATCGGTGGCGCCTCGTCGCCCGATGGCTCGGCGTGCCGATCACGGCGCTGCTGTTGGCCGAAGGACTCATCACGGAGGAGGAGCGGATCGCGTCGGACGCCGCGGGGGCCCGGTTCGAGGTGGCGACCGGCGAGAGCTCCGACGTCGCTGCCGAGCACGAAGCCGGTGACTTCTTCCGGCAGGCCCAGTCCTACCTGGACCTGAGCCTCGAGAGAGGTCTGATCACGGCCGACGAGGCCGGGCACTTCCGCGAGGTGTTCGAACGCATCAGGCGGGGGCTGCCCGACGGTTCCTCGGGCTAGTCCGTCCCCCCGTCAGCCGTCGTCGGATCGGACTCCACGACGTGGTCCGGCGTGTGGTGCACCGCCGGGATCGTGCCGAGGCGTCCGGCTCGGTAGTCCTCGAACGCGGTGACGAGCTCCTCACGCGTGTTCATCACGAACGGCCCGTACCAGGCGACCGGTTCGCGGATGGGCTGGCCGCCGAGCACGAGGACCTCGAGGACGGGCGCCAGCGACCCCCGCGAGGCGGCCGCCTCGAGACGGATCGCGTCTCCCGGGCCGAAGAGCGCCAGCTGTCCCGTGGCGATGGGATGTTCAGCCGGTCCCGCCGAGCCCGCCCCGCTCAAGACGTAGGCGAGCGCGTTGAACTCGCGTCGCCACGGAAGGTCGAGGCGCGCGCCGGGCGACACCGTCGCGTGCACCATCGTGATGGGGGTGTAGGTCTCGCCCGGCCCGGTCCGCCCCGCGAGCTCCCCGGCGATCACTCGCACCAAGGCGCCGGCGTCGGGGGAGGCCAGCAGCGTCACCTCGTTCCCCCGGAGATCCTGGTACCGGGGAGGCGCCCACTTCTCGGCCTTGGGCAGGTTGACCCAGAGCTGGATCCCGTGGAAGAGGCCTCCGCTGGCGACCAGGCGCTCCGGCGGCTTCTCGATGTGGAGGATGCCGGCGCCGGCCGTCATCCACTGCGTGTCTCCGTTGGTGATGACGCCGCCGCCGCCGTTCGAGTCCTGATGTTCGAAGATCCCGTCCAGCATGTAGGTGACGGTCTCGAACCCCCGGTGTGGATGCCACGGGGTGCCTTTCGGCTCGCCCGGCGCGTACTCGACCTCGCCCATCTGATCCATGTGGACGAACGGGTCGAGGTCGGTGAGGTCGACGCCCGCGAACGCGCGGCGCACCGGGAAGCCTTCCCCCTCGAGGCCGCTGGGCGCGGTGACGACGGTGCGCACCGGGCGCTGCGTCGCGGAGGGTTCGACCGCGGGGACCCGGTCGAGCGTGGTGACGTCCGGAACGGTGATCGCGGGCATGTCCCCGTCTGGAACGACGGAGCCGGATGGGCTATTCCTCGGTCGGCGGGACCCCGCTGCGGATCGCCTCCGCCTCCTCGGCGGTGGCGATCGGCGTCCCGGCCTCGATCAGTCCGGCCTCACGATCCCGGCGGCGCTGGGCGCGGGCGAGCCTCCGATCCTCGGCGGCCGCCGCTTTCTTCGCCTTCACGTCCTTGCGAGCTCTCTTCCCGAAGGTCTCAGGCATCGTGGTCATCTCCCGTCACGGTTCGATGCATCCAGCATAGCCGCCGTACGCGTTTGCCCGCCGCGTGAGCTGGGCAAGCTCCTCTCACATGATCGGAACGATCGAGTCACGCCTTCCCCAGCGATCGGTCGTCGCGATCGATCTGCTGGTCGTGCTGTGGACCGTCGCGTGGCTGCTGCTGGGGATCGCCGTCGGGACCTTCGTCGGACGGCTCGACGCGGTCGGTGACGGCCTCGAGGACGCCGGCCGGGCGATCGGACGCGCCGGTGAGGCCGTGAACGAGCTGTCGGACGTGCCCGTCGTCGGCGGAGGGTTCGCGGAGATCGCGCAACGGATCGACGAGATCGGCCGAAACACGGCCGAGAACGGCCGCTCGGTGAAGGAGGACGTGCACAGCCTGGCGCTCCTGATCGGCGCCGGACTCGCGCTGGGGCCGACGCTCCCCGTCCTCGCGCTGTGGGTGCCGCCCCGCCTCTCGCGCGAGCGCGAACGGCACGCGCTCCGCAAGAGCCTCAGGACCGGCGACGACAGCGCACTCGCGTACCTGGCGAACCGCGCGGTCGCGACGCGCCTGTACCGGGAGCTCCGCACGGCGAGCGAGGATCCCGTGGCCGACCTGACGGCCGGGCGATACGAGGCATTGGCCGCGCTTGAGCTCGACCACCTCGGCCTTCGACCCGGCCGTTGGAGCATGCGCCGGCTCGTCGGGACTGCCTGATTCAGCCGGTCGCGCGGTCCTCGATCTCCCATGCGTGGTCGAGGACGTGCCACGCCGCCCGGCGCACGAAGTACGGCGCGGACCACCGCTTACCACCGCGCGGCCCTTCAGCAGGGATCCCATCGACGACGGCCTTTTCGAGCGCGCCGATCACGATCGCCCGCTCATCCTCGCGGACCGCGTCCGCTTCCGGTTCCTGGAACCCTGGCGCCTTCGCGGCGATCATGCGCAGGTACCCGGCCTCGGCACCCACCACGTGCCGGACGATGGCGTCGAGGTCCCGGCCGCCGCCGCGCGGACCCTTCGACAGGTCGCCGGTGACGGACGAGATCGCGTCGTCGAACGCCCTCCAGCAGGCCTGCAGGATCTTCGTCTGCCGCGCGAGCCATCGGCGATCGATCGATCGCGCGTCGGCCGCCGGCGCGATCGACGGCGCGCCGAAGTCGGTGGTCGCGTCCCCCCTCAGCCGCTCGACGACCCTCAGCGTCGACGATCGCTTCGGCGCGGTGAACGCGGCGCGTCCGCCTCGCATCGCGGTCGCGTATCGCGAGGCGTATGCGAGCAACGCGTCGAGCGCGGCCTCCTCACCCCGCCCGCTCCGGCACCATCCCGGCCAGTCAAGCGCGCCGGCGAAGACTCGCGTCCGCCCGACCTCCAGGTACGTGTCGACCGGCATCTCCCGGAACGGTCAGTCCCCGTCGAGCCGTCCGCCCACGTAGGTGGCTCGTCCGTCCCCTTCGTAGAGGTACTCCACGACGTCGTCGGTGCCCGGGGTCACGGGTCCCTCATCGACGTCATCCGGCTGTTGCGGCCAGTAGATCGGCCGCCCCTCCTCCACCCGGTCGTCGGGGATCTCCTCCTCGCGCCCCTGCAGGGGTCCGTCTACGAACGTCACTCGCATCGCCTGGCTCCTTCATTCTGTCTCTGGCACTCTGTCTCTGGCACTCTGTCTCTGGCACTCTGGCTCTGGGGACCGATACACATCCCTTACCCGTGCCGCCGGAGGGCGAAGCGCTTGCGGGCGCGAGCGCCCGAGAGTCAACCCTTCTTGCTCTTGGGCACCTTCGGTGGGAGCTCCTCCGCGTGGTCGAGCGACCGCGCCGCCCACTGACGGACCTTCTTCGTCTGCGCCCGCCAGGTGGGCGGGAGGACGACGTACTCGCGCATCGGCCGGCCGGCCATCGGCTCGAACGGCCCGCCGCCCGCCTTCATGAGGGTTTCACGGTCCTTCTCCGGGAGCCGAACGAAGACGTCCTCGCCGAAGATCCCCATGAACATGTTGCCGTTCACGAACGCCGAGAGCTGGCCGAACATGGGGCGGATCTGCACGGCGGGATGGTCGGGGACAACGGACGCGAAGAAGTCCTTCGTCTCCTGCGTGGGCTTCGGCATCGACGGCACGGCCAGACCCTATCCCCTAGACCCGCGCGAGCGGAACCGTGAACGAGATCGTCGTGCCCGTCGGGCCGCTGTCGACCCCGATCTCGCCGCCGTGAGCCTCGACCAGGGTCTTCGCGATCGCCAGGCCGAGGCCGGCACCGCGAGAGTCGGGCGATCGCGAGAACCGATCGAAGACGTGCGGCAGCTGATCCGACGGGATCCCCGGGCCGGTGTCTGAGACCGCGAACACGACGCCCCCTGGCGTCGCGGTCGCGGTCACCCGCACCTCGCCGCCCGGCGGGGCGTGCCGCACCGCGTTCGAGAGCAGGTTCGCCAGGACCTCCCCGATCCGCAGTGGATCGACCTCGAGCGTGGGGAGCCCTTCCGACACGCTGGTCGCGAGGCGCACACCCTTCTCCTGCGCCTGGACCGCGAACGGGGCGACCGCGGCTCCGATCAGCTCTCCCGGCGCCGCCCGCTCGTGGTGCAGCTTGAGCGCCCCGGCCTCGGCGGTCGACAGGGTCTGGAGGTCCTCCAGCAGGAGCGCCATCACCTTCGTCTCCTCCAGGACAGGCCGGAGGTGCGACTCGTCGGTGGGGTAGAGGCCATCGACGATCGCCTCGATGTTCGCCTGGATCACCGAGAGCGGCGTCCGGAGCTCGTGGGTCACGTCGGCGAGGAGCTGGCGGCGGCGCTCCTCGTTCGTGCCGAGCCGTTCGGTCATCTCGTTGAAGGCCCGGCCCAAGCGCCGGACGTCGCGCGGGCCGCGTTCCTGCACGCGCGTCTCGTAGTCCCCGGCGGCGACCCGGTCGGCGGCCTCCATCACCTCGGCCACCGGGGCCGCGACGCCGCGACCGGCGCGCGCCACGACGATCACGGCGAGCACGACGAGGAGGATCCCGAGCGGCACGAAGCCCCCTCGGTGCTCCTCACCCCGGAAGAACAGGCCGCCGATCAACGCCGAGAATCCGGCCATCGCCGCGAAGAAGAGCACCAGGACGAGCACGAACTTGCGGACGAAGCGACGGCGCATCCCCCGCCACGCCTCGGGGCCACGGGGCGGCCACGGCTCGTCCTCCGGCCACCACGGCGGCGTTCCACCACGCCACGGCGGGCCGCCCCAGCGCGGACCGCCCCAGGGCGGGCCGTGACGGTGGTCGTGATCGTGCCGGTGCTCGCGATCGTCACTCATCCGCGAACCGATATCCGACGCCGTGCACGGTCAGGAGGTAGCGAGGCTTCCCCGGAACTGGCTCGAGCTTCTTCCGGATGTTCTTCACGTGGGCGTCGATCGCGCGCTCGTAGGACTCGATGGCGACGCCGTGGATCGCGTCGAGGAGCTGGCCCCGGGTGAACACGCGGCCGGGTTCGCGGGCCAGGGTCGCCAGGAGCTGGAACTCGGTGGGGGTGAGCTCGAGCGGGCGCCCCGCCGCCGTCACCCGCATCCGTTGCGGGTCGATCTCCACGTCGGCAGCGCGGATGGGTTGGTCCCGCAGCATCTCCGCCGTGTTCGATCGACGGAGCACCGCGCGCACCCTGGCCACCAGCTCCTTCGGGCTGAACGGCTTCACGACGTAGTCGTCGGCGCCGAGTTCGAGGCCGACGATCCGGTCGGTCTCCTCGCCTCTCGCGGTCAGCATCACGATCGGGACCCGCGAGGACCGGCGGAGCTCCCGCGCCACGTCCAGGCCGTCCAGCCCGGGCAGGCCGAGATCGAGCACGACCAGGTCGGGCCTGGACCCGCGGGCGCTGGCGATCGCGGCCTCGCCGTCGGCGGCCACGACGACCTCGTAGCCGGCGTCCTCGAGGTAGTCGCGCACGACCCGCGCGATCTTCATCTCGTCCTCGACGACCAGGACCGTCTTCATCGCGATCTCTCCACCAGAGCGTGAACGAGCGGGGAGGCGGTCGCAACGTCGCGCGACCGCCTCCCCCCGTCCGCTCAGACGCTCGACGGCTCGCCGCCGGCGCTCCCGCCCTCGCCGACGCCGGCTTCGTGCTGGCGCCGGTGCCAGTCCTCGAACCGGTTCTCCCAGGGACCCCGCTCACCGTGCGGGTGATCGTGGCCGCCCCAGTGGCGCCGCCACATCGCTCCGCGGAAGGCGAACAGGGCCAGGAAGAACAGCGGGAAGAACAGGAAGATCCCGAAGGGGAAGAACCCGCCGTGGCCGACGTAGCGGACCACCTCGACGGCCTTGCCGCTCTGCTCGAGCCCGTCGTTCACGCCCCAGTTGTAGGCGCCGATCCCCACCCCCACCACGAGCAGGACCCCCAGGATCGCCGCGATCCATCCGAAGCCGCGTCGCATCTCGACCTCCTTGCCGGATGGGTCCCTCCCATCCACGGCTTCAGCGTGGCGTCATGGTGTGAAGGAGTCGTGAACCTCGTGGGGAGGCTTCGCGTAGGCTGCGGCCATGCTCCAGGGAGAGCGCGTGATCCTCCGTCCGATCCAGGCGTGGGACCGCGAACGTCTCTACGAGCTGGTCGAGACGATCGAGGTCCGAGCCCTCTCCGGCAACGATCCTCCCTTCCCTCGCTCCCTGCAGGAGATCCAGGCTCGCGACGAACGGGAGGCGAAGGAACCTCGCACCGATGCCGCGTGGTTCGCGGTCGACGTCGACGGCGAGACGATCGGAGAGGTCGGTCTGCACTCGATCGACCACTACCACCAGCGAGCCGAGGTGGGGATCAGCCTCGGCCGCCCCTACTGGGGCCGAGGCAACGGCCAGGACGCGCTGCGAACGCTCCTCGACTACGGTTTCCGACACCTGAACCTCACGAAGATCTCCCTGCGGGTCCTGGCCGACGACGAGCGCGCGGTGGGGGCGTACCGGAAGGCAGGATTCGTGGAAGAGGGCCGGCTGCGCGATCACTCCTGGTACGACGGCACGCGACATGACGAGCTCGTGATGAGCGTCCTCCGCGAGGAGTGGATGGGCTCCTAGAGCTCCACGGCGTAGCGGACGACCGGCTCGTTGGCGCAGTCGAACATGTGCCGGCTCACCGATCCGTCCCACGTCCAACCGGCCTTCTCGTAGAAGCGGCGCGCCCGGACGTTCGCCTCCAGGACCCAGAGCGTCGCCCGCGAGCACCCACCGTCGCGGAGTCGATCGATGGCCGCATCGAGCAGCTCGCGACCGACACCGGTTCCGAGGGCCGCGGGCTCCACGTAGATCGCGGGCACCTCGCCGGTCCCGTCGGGCGCGTCGTCGTCGCGCGACGGACCGAAGGAGGCGAACCCCAGGATCCGGCCGTCGAGCTCTCCCACCACCGCGCCGGACGCTGCGTCGGGGTCGGAGAACGCCGCGAGCCACATCGCCTCCCGGTCCTCGACGGAGAGCCGGTCGAGGTAGTCGTCGGGCAGCAGGCCCCGGTAGGCGTGACGCCAGGAGCCCACGTGCACCTCGGCGACCGACCGGGCGTCGCCGGGTGTGGCCGGGCGGATCAGCAGCGCGGCTCGGCGGACCATCGGGCCAGGGTAGCCGGGCGTCGGACGGCCCGACGGCGTCCTAGGCCAGGAGCTCGTCGAGCGCTCCGAAGTCCTCCTCGGCGAGCCGCCAGGCCTCGACGGCGGCGGCGTTCGCCACGACCTGCTCGACGGACGTGGCCCCGGCGATCACCGTGGCGACCTCCGGCTGCGACGCCAGCCACGACAGGGCCAGGTCCAACAACGTGTGGCCGCGCTCCTCCGCGAAGGCCGCCAGGCGCTCCACGAGGCCGAAGCGCTCGTCGGTGAGGAACTCCTCCCAGCCGGACCGCGCCAGGCGGGTCCCGTCCGGGGGTGGCTCGCCCCGCCGGTACTTGCCGGTCAGGAGACCCGAGGCGAGCGGGAAGTACGGCATGAAGCTCATCTCCAGCCGCCGGCAGGCGGCCAGCACCTCGTCGCGTGGTTCCCGGACCAGCAGGCTGTACTCGTTCTGGACGGTCACGAAGCGATGGACACCCAGCTCCTTCGCGGCCTCCTCGGCCTCCTCGAGCTGCTTCGCCGAGAAGTTCGAGCAGCCGATCTCGCGCACCTTTCCCTGATCGATCAGCCGGGACATCGACGACAGCGTGTCCTCGATGGGGGTCGCGTCGTCCGGTGTGTGGAGCAGGTAGACGTCGATGCGGTCCGTGCCAAGCCGTCGCAGGCTCGCGTCACACGCGCGCGAGACCCACACGGGATGGCCGCCGGTGAACCCCTCCGGCGGCGTCCGCATCCCGAACTTCGACACGATCACGGCCTCGTCCCGTCGCGAGCCGAGCGCCCTCCCGAGGAACTCCTCGGACAGGCCGTCGCCGTAGAGATCGGCCGTGTCGAACAGGCTCGCTCCCGCCCCGAGGGCGGCCGCCACCACCTCGCGCGAGCGCTCCTCGTCGATCCGTCTCCCGAAGTTGTTGCACCCGACGCCGGCCAGGGGGACGGGGATCGCCCCGATCGAGCGGGTGGTCGCCATCGGCCCATGTTCCCAGGCTTCGGAATGCCCGGCCCGCCGCCACGGTTCGCGGAGGTATGGCCTTCACGGCAGGCGAGCTCGGATACCTTCGCTCACAGCTGCTCGGGCGTCTGGCCACCGTTGCCGACGACGGCCAGCCGGACAACGCGGCGGTGGGGTTCCGGGTCGAGGACGACGGGACGATCCTGATCGGCGGGATGAACCTGACGGGGACCCGGAAGTGGCGGAACGTGCAGGCGGGGAACGACCGGATCGCGTTCGTCGTCGACGACCTGGCCTCGACGAAGCCGTGGAGGCCACGTGGTGTCCGGATCTACGGGACAGCGGAGCCCGTGGAGACCCAGGGGCAGTTCGGTCCGGGGACGTACCTCCGGATCACGCCTCGGGTGTCCTGGAGCTGGGGGATCGAGCCCTCGGACGGGAGCGGTCGCTTCCGTCCGCGTCGCGCCGTCCACGCCCGCTAGGGCTCGTCGCCCTCCCGCGGGTGGAGCAGGCCGAACAGGTAGGCGTCGGTCAGGGCCTCCCACGACGCCTCGATGATATTCTCGGAGACCCCCACGGTGGTCCACTCGCGCTCGCCGTTCGAGGTGTCGATCAGGACGCGAACCACGGCGCCGGTGCCGTGGGTCTCGGCCAGCACGCGGACCCGGTAGTCCTCGAGCTCGATGTGCTCGAGCTCCGGGTAGTCGTTCGTCAGGGCCTTGCGGAGCGCGTCGTCCAGGGCGCCGACCGGGCCGTGCCCCTCGGCCGATTCGATGTGACGGGTGCCCTTCGTCCGGACCTTGACGGTCGCTTCCGCGAGGGGCGGCTCGCCGTCCCCCACCCGCTCCTCCACGTGCACCCGGTAGCTGTCGACCTCGAAGAACGGCTGCGTCCACCCCGAGGCTCTTCGCATCAGCAACTCCAGCGACGCGTCGGCCACCTCGAACGTGTAGCCGCTGGCCTCGCGGTCCTTCAGGTCCTCGAGCGCGGCCGGGAGCGCCGACTCGTCGATCTCCAGCCCGAACTCCGCGGCCTTCATCTTCAGGGTGGCGGCCCCGCCGAGGTCCGACGCCACCACGCCTCGGCGGTTGCCGACGACGTTCGGCGGAACGTGCTCGTAGGCCTCGCTGAACCGCGCGACGCCGCTCGCGTGGAGCCCGGCCTTGTGCGTGAAGGCGAAGCGACCCGCGTACGGCTGCCGGGAGTCGGGGGCGACGTTGGCGACCTCGGCGACGTAATGGGCCACCTCGGTCAACCGTTCGACCGCGCCGTGGGGCAGGCAGTCGGCGTCCATCTTCAGCACGAGGTTGGCGGCGATCGGCACGATGTCCGCGTTGCCGGTCCGCTCGCCGTAGCCGTTCACGACCCCCTGGACCTGGAGGACCCCCGCCTCGACCGCCGCGAGCGCCGAGGCGACCGCGCAGCCGGCGTCGTTGTGCGTGTGGATCCCGAGCGGGACGCCGTCGAGGCGCGCGCGGACCTCCCGGACCACTCGCGCGACCTCGGAGGGCAGCGTGCCGCCGTTCGTGTCGCAGAGCACGAGCCGCTCGGCCCCCTCCTCGGCGGCGGCTTCCAGCACCCGGAGGGCGAACGTCGCGTTGCCTCGGTACCCGTCGAAGAAGTGCTCGGCGTCGAAGAACACGCGGCGACCCCGCTCGCGGAGGTGCCGCACGGTGTCGCGGACCATCGCGACGCCTTCGTCCAGATCCGTGCGGAGCGCCTTCTCGACGTGGAGGTCCCAGCTCTTCCCGACGAAGCACACCGTCTCCGTCCCGGTGTCGAGGAGGTCGCGGAGGACGGCGCTGCCCTCGGCCGCCTCGCCCGCTCGCCGGGTCATCCCGAAGGCGACGAGCTCGGCGTTGGCGAGGGTCTCCTTCGTCGCCAAGCGGAAGAACTCGCTGTCGCGCGGGTTCGCCCCGGGCCAGCCGCCTTCGATGTACGGCAGGCCGAGCTGGTCGAGCTTGTGCAGGATCCGCATCCGGTCCTCGACGGAATAGGAGAGCCCCGGCGCCTGCGCGCCGTCGCGCAGGGTCGTGTCGTAGAGCTCGACGCGGGGGCCGGCGGTCATCGCGCGGCTCCCTCCAGCACCAGGTCCCCGACCTCGGAGGTCGAGAAGCCCATCTCGCCCGCGCGCATCGACGCCATCTTCGAGACGGCGAACCGGATCCCGCGATCGGCGCGATCGGCGGCCGCCTCCTGACCCAACTCCCGGAGGAGCAGGACGAGCGCGCCGATCGCGGCGAGGGGGTTGATCGTGCCCTTGCCGGTCTCGGACGGCGCCGTTCCGCCGATCGGCTCGAACATCGAGACCCCCTGCGGGTTGATGTTGCCGCCGGCGGCGATCCCGAGCCCCCCCTGGATCACGGCGCCGAGGTCCGTGATGATGTCACCGAACATGTTGTCGGTCACGATCACGTCGAAGCGTGACGGGTCCTCGATCAGGTAGAGGCACGCCGCGTCGACGTGCGCGTAGTCCGTCTCCACCTCGGGGAACGCCGCCGCCAGCTCGTCCACGACCCGCCGGTACAGGTCGCCGGCGTAAGTGAGCACGTTGGTCTTGTGGACCAGGGTCACCTTCCGACGGCGGCCGGGACGCATCGCGAGCTCGAACGCGTACCACACGACGCGCTCGACCCCGTGGCGGGTGTTGATCGACTCCTGCACCGCGACCTCGTGCGGCGTGCCCTTGCGGTGGAACCCGCCGCCACCGGTGTAGAGGCCCTCCGAGTTCTCCCGCACGACCACCATGTCGACGTCCGCGTCGGCGTGATGAGGCACCAACGTCCGCACGCCCGGGTACCGGAGGATCGGCCGCAGGTTCACGTACTGGTCGAGCTCGAACCGGATCCGGAGCAGCAGGTCACGTTCCAGGACGCCGGGCGGCACGCGGGGGTCGCCAACGGCGCCGAGCAGGATCCCGTCGCACCCCGCGAGGCGAAGGAGCTCCTCGTCCGGGAGGACCTCACCGGTCCGCAGGTAGCGATCGGCCCCCAGGTCGAACCGTTCCAGCTCCACCTCGAAGCCCTCCCGGACCGCCTCGAGCACCTCCAGGGCTTCGGTCACGACCTCCGGGCCGGTGCCGTCCCCGGGGATCACGCCGATCCGGTACCGGGTCCCGTCGGTGCCGACCCGCCGTGGCCGGACCTCGGTCTCGACGGCCAGGCTCACGGGGTGACCTCGCTCCCCGGATCGACCCGCTGCGACTCCTGCATCGCGAGGGCGCGGTTGATCGCCGCGAGGTACGCCCGCGCGCTCGCCTCCACCACGTCGGTCGCGACGCCCCGGCCGGTCACCCGCCGCCCCTCGATGTCCAGCTGGACCACCACGTCGCCGAGCGCGTCGGAGCCGCCGGTCACGCTGGACACGTTGAACGTGATCAGTCGGGCCTCGACGCCCGCGGCGCGCTGGATCGCGCCGCAGGCGGCGTCGATCATCCCGTCGCCCATCGCCGACTCCTCGATCACCTCGTCGCCCCGGCGGAGCCGGACGGTCGCCGTGGGCGAGAGGTGGGTGCCGCCGCCCGAGGCGAGGGACTCGAGGACGAGAACGTCCTCCTTCCCGGAACCGACCTCCTCGGACACGATCGCGGCCAGGTCCTGGTCCGTGATCTGGATCTTCCGGTCGGCCAGCTCTTTGAAGCGAGCGAAGGCACGGTTCATGTGGTCCGGATCGATCTCGATCCCGACCTTCCCGAGGGCGTCGGCGAAGGCGTGCCGCCCCGAGTGCTTGCCCAGCACGATCCGGTTGCCCTCGAGACCGATCTCGATCGGGTCCATGATCTCGTAGGTGGCGCGGTTCGCGAGCACGCCGTGCTGGTGGATGCCGCTCTCGTGCGCGAAGGCGCTCGCCCCCACCACCGCCTTGTTCGGCTGGACCGAGTACCCCGTCAACGACGAGACGAGCCGGGACGTCCGCACGATCTCCCGGAGGTTGAGCCCGTGGCGGACGCCGAGGGACTCGCCTCGCGTGCGCACGATCATCGCCATCTCCTCGAGCGAGCAGTTGCCGGCCCGCTCGCCGATCCCGTTCACCGCCACCTCCACCTGCCGGGCGCCGTGCTCCACGCCGGCGAGCGAGTTCGCGACCGCGAGCCCCAGGTCGTTGTGACAGTGGGTGGAGATGACGACGTGCTCGGGCGTGCGCTCGCGAACCACACGGACCAGCTCGCCGAACTCGGCGGGGGTCGCGTACCCGACCGTGTCGGGCACGTTGATCGTCGTCGCGCCGGCCTTCACCGCCACGTCGAAGCACTCCAGCAGGAAGGCCAGCTCGGTCCGCGTGGCGTCCTGCGCGCTGAACTCCACGTCGTCCGTGTAGCCGACCGCCAGCCGGACACCCTCGTCGATCGCGTCCAGCACCTGCCGGTGCGACATCCGGAGCATGTCTTCCATGTGGATCTGCGACGTCGAGATGAACACGTGGATCCGGGACCGGTCGGCGCCCTTCAGCGCCTCGGCCGCGCGCTCGATGTCCCCGGGGACCACCCGGGCCAGCGAGGCGATCACCGGGCCCCGCACGCTGGTGGCGATCTCGCGGACGGCGTCGAACTCGCCGTCCGACGAGATCGCGAAGCCCGCCTCCAGGATGTCCACGCGCAGCCGGGCCAGCTGCTCGGCGATCTCGACCTTCTCGTCCCTGGTGAGGGCGATCCCGGGGGCCTGCTCCCCGTCGCGCAGGGTGGTGTCGAAGAACCGGACTACGTCGGGGTCCTTGGCACCGCTCATGACGGCGGCACCTTCTCCTCGCTCCGGAGCCACGGCATCATCGTCCGCAGCTCCCGCCCCACCTCTTCGAGCTGGGACGAGCGGGCCTCGCGCCGTTTCGCCAGGAACTCCTGGAACCCGCCGTCGGCTTCGGCGATCCAGCGCTTCGCGAAGGAGCCGTCCTGGATCTCCGCGAGGGCCCGATGCATCGTCTCGCGGGTCCGCTCGTCGATCACGCGCGGGCCGCTCGTGTAGTCGCCCCACTCGGCCGTGTCGGAGACCGAGTACCGCATCCACGAGAGGCCTCCCTCGTAGATCAGGTCGACGATGAGCTTCATCTCGTGCAGGCACTCGAAGTACGCGATCTCGGGCTGGTAGCCCGCCTCGACGAGCGTGTCGAACCCGGAGCGGATCAGCTCCGAGATCCCACCGCAGAGCACCATCTGCTCGCCGAACAGATCGGTCTCGGTCTCCTCCTTGAAGGTGGTCTGGATGATGCCGGCGCGGGCGGCCCCGATCCCGGCCCCGTACGCGAGGGCGCGCTGGAGCGCCTTGCCGGTCGCGTCCTGCTGCACGGCCACCAGGGCGGGCGTCCCGATGCCCTCCTCGAACGTGCGACGCACGAGGTGACCCGGGCCCTTGGGGGCGATCATCGTCACGTCCACGTCGGCCGGCGGCTGCACGGTCCCGAAGTGGATGGAGAACCCGTGGGCGAACATCAGCATGTCGCCGGCGGAGAGGTTCGGCGCGATCTCCGTCGGGTAGACCTTCGCGTGCGAGGTGTCGGGGAGCAGCACCATCGTGACGTCCGCCTCGGCCACCGCGTCGGGGGTGTCGAGCACGCGGAGCCCGGCCCCTTCGGCCGTCGCGCGGCTCGACGAGCCCGGACGGAGGCCGACCCGGACGTCGAACCCGGAGTCCAAGAGGTTCTGCGCGTGGGCATGACCCTGGGACCCGAACCCGAGGACGGCGATCTTCTGCCCGGCCAGCGCCGAGGGATCGGTGTCCTGCTCGTGGTAGATCGTCGCCATCGGTTCCGGACCTCCCTAGACGCCGCCGCCGGTCCAGTCCGGCTGCTCCTCGGCCCCGGCCGCCTTCGCGACCCGGAGGCCCTTCTGCTGGATCCCTCGTTCGCCACGACCGAGCGCGATCCGACCCGTGCGCGACAGCTCCACGACGCCGTATTCGGACAGGAGCTCGCGCAGCGCCTCCAGCTTCTCCGGCTTGCCCGAGGCCTCGACCGTGAGTGTCGAGCTCGTCACGTCCACGATGTTCGCCCGGAACACCTCCGCGATCTCCATGATCCGGGCACGGGCGTCTCCCTTCGCCCTCACCTTCGCGAGCATCAGCTCGCGCTCGACCGCGGCCCCCGGATCGTGCTCGAGGATCTTGATCACGTTCACCAGCTTGTTGAGCTGCTTCGTGACCTGCTCGAGCGGCTTGGACTCCACGTGCACGACGATCGTCATGCGGGAGAGGCCGGCCGACTCCGTCGGACCCACCGCGAGCGAGTCGATGTTGAACCCGCGCGCCGAGAACAGCCCCGCCACGCGCGCCAGCACCCCCGGCTTGTCCTCCACCAGCACGGAGAGCGTGTGCAGGCTCATGCGATCGGAGCCTCCGCCGGATCGTCCTGGGGCCGGAGCCCCTCGGGGCCCGTGATGATGTCGTCGTTCGAGGCGCCGGCGGGGACCATCGGGAAGCACATCTCGCGGTCGTCGCACCGGAAGTCGATCACGACGCTCCGGTCGTCGACCGAGAGCGCCTTCTCGATCACCCCGTCGACCTCCTCGGGCCGCTCCGCCCGCAGCCCGACCGCGCCGTAGGCCTCGGCGAGCTTCACGTAGTCGGGCACGTCGTAGGACAGGTGCACCTGCGAGTACCGCTCGTCGTAGAAGAGCTCCTGCCACTGCCGGACCATCCCGAGGGAGGCGTTGTTGATGATCGCCGTGACGAACGGGATCTTCTCCGTCGTCGAGGTGGCCAGCTCCTGCGAGGTCATCTGGAAGCACCCGTCCCCGTCGATCGCGATCACGCGCCGGTCGGGCCGGCCCGCCGCCGCGCCCAGCGCGGCCGGCACGGCGAAGCCCATCGTGCCGAGCCCTCCGGAGTTGATCCAGGTCCGGGGCTTCTCGAAGGACCAGAACTGCGACGCCCACATCTGGTGCTGGCCGACGCCGGCCACGACGATCGTGTCCCCGTCGCTGTGCGCCCGGAGCCGTTCGATGCAGTACTGCGCCTTGAGCGGCCCGTCCGCCTGCTGGTCGTAGCGGAGGGGGAACGCGGCCTGCCATCCGGCGAGCTGCGCGAGCCAGGCGCTGCGGTCCGGCACGCCGGCCTCGTCCTGCCGCCTGGTGAGCTCCGCGACCAGCTTGGCGGTCACGTCCTTGCAGTCGCCGACGATGGGGACGTCCGCGACGCGGTTCTTCCCGATCTCGGCCGGATCGATGTCGACGTGCACGATCTTCGCGTCCGGCGCGAACGTCGCGAGCTTGCCCGTCACGCGGTCGTCGAAGCGCGCCCCGATCGCGACGAGCAGGTCGGCCTTCTGCATCGCCGTGACCGCGGTGTAGACGCCGTGCATCCCGGGCATCCCGAGGCAGAGCTCGTGGGTGTCGGGGAACGCTCCGCGCGCCATCAGCGTGGTGACGACCGGGAGGTGTCCCGTCGTCGCCAGCTCGAAGAGCTCCTCCGTCGCGTCGGCCTTGATGACGCCGCCGCCGACGTACAGGACCGGCCGCTCCGCCTCCAGGATCAGTTTGGCCGCCTCGACGACCTGGCGCATGTTGCCCTTCGTCGTCGGCCTGTAGCCGGGGAGGTCGACCCGGTCGGGCCAGCGCCAGGTCGTCTCGTTCACGAGGACGTCCTTCGGGAGGTCGACCAGCACCGGGCCCGGCCGCCCCGTCCGGGCGATGTGGAAGGCTTCCCGGATCGTCTCGGCGACGTCGCCGGGGTCCTTCACCAGGAAGTTGTGCTTGGTGATCGGCATCGTGATGCCGGTGATGTCGGCCTCCTGGAAGGCGTCGTTGCCGACGACCGGGGTCGGGACCTGACCGGTGATCGCGACGATCGGCACCGAGTCCATCTTCGCGTCGGCGAGAGCCGTGACCAGGTTGCAGCCGCCCGGCCCGGACGTGGCCATCGCGACCCCGACCTTGCCCGTCGCCCAGGCATAGCCCTCCGCCGCGTGCCCGGCCCCCTGCTCGTGCCGGCAGAGGACGTGGCGGATGCCGGAGTCGAGCAGCGGATCGTACGCGGGCAGGATGGCCCCGCCGGGGATCCCGAAGACGATGTCGACCCCTTCGCCCTCGAGGGCCCGGAACAGCGCCTGGGCGCCGGAGACCCTCATCGAGCGACGGCCTCCCGATCCAGATCCTCGACCGGCCCGGTCTCGACCCGCTTGACCGTGGCTCGCAGGCTGCGGGCCAGGTTGCGGCACGCCCGCTCGAACTCCCAGGGCGTCCAGTCGCGCCTTCGGCTCTGCAGGTCCTCGCCGCCGAAGCCGCTCAGGTACGTGACCTCGGAGGCCAGGTACCGGTCGACGGTCGCCCTGGTCACGGGGTCGTCGGTCTCGACGCTCACCTGGCCGGGTCCCTCCCACAGGACGCTGGCCACGGTGGCGCCGTCCTTCTCGAACTCGTAGCGCATGGTGGTCCTCCTCTCGGTCTCCTCGTTCCTTCGGCAGGTTGAGGGATAAGAAAAACCCCCCGCGATGCGGAGGGTCTCGGCGCGAGCACGGGCCTCCTGGGCCCGGCCGCGCCTAACCGATAAGTACGAGGACGGTGCTCGGGACGGTCCTCGCGCTCGTCATGGTCGAGCCAGTGTGGGGGCTGGTCCCAGGAGTGTCAACCCCGGGATCGGCGACGGCCTAGGATGAGGCTCATGCGGCGCCCGCTGCGATGGGTCGGGGTCCTGCCCGTCGTCGGGTTGGTGCTCGGCGGCACCTTCGGGTTCATCGCCTCCCGCACGATCGGCTGTGAAACCGACGGCGCCCTCTCGCCGAACGCCACCTGCTACCGGATCCTCGGGCACTACCTCTCCGCAACGACCTACTACACGGCTGCAGCCGGGCTCGTGGGGACCGGAGTCGGACTCGTGCTCGGGATCTTCCTGGCCCTGCCGGTGCTCCTCCGAAGGAGTCGTCAGCAGGCATCTCCGATCCACCCGCTGGAGGTCCCTGCGGTCTGGTTCGGCCTCCAGCTCGTCGAGCTCTTCGTCCTCATCCCGGCGCTCCTGTTCTGGGTGCCCGATCCGGGCGTGTGGCCGGAGGCGGCCAGGATCTCCGTCTGGGTGGTCGCTCTCGTCGGAATCACGATCGTGAACTACGCGATCCGGCGCCGGTACATCCCTCGCTGAGGGATCGACCCGGAGCTCGACCGCCCGACCGCCCCGGTGCTAGCGTTCGCGCGCCATGCGCACCGATCCCCGCCTGGACGCGGTGCTCGAACGGCTGTGGCCGGGCCGCGAGCCCACCCTGACCCCACTCACCGCCGGGATCACGAACGCGAACGTGAAGGTCGAGCTCGACGGCGAAGCCTTCGTGGTCAGGCTACCGGGGCTCGATACGGAGCTGCTCGGGATCGACAGGAAAGCCGAGCTCGAGGCGACCCGGACCGCGGCGGCGGCCGGCGTCGGCCCGGAGGTCGTGGACTTCGTCGACGGGTGCCTGGTGACGCGCTTCGTGCCGGGCGAGCCGATCTCCGAGGAGGACCTGCAGCGCGACCACGTCCTGGCGAAGATCGTGCGATCCGTCCGGGCGATCCACGCCGCTCCCCCGATCGCCTCGACCTTCCCGGTGTTCCGGATCGTCGAGGCGTACCGGGACCTGGCCGCTTCGCGCGGCGTGTCGATCCCCGACGCCTACGACGTCGCGCGTACGAAGGCCGTCCGGATCGAACGCGCCTTCGAACGGCACCCGATGCCGCCCACCACCTGTCACAACGACCTGCTGAACGCGAACTTCCTGATGGACGGCGATCACGTCCGGATCGTGGACTACGAGTACGCGGGCATGGGTGATCCGTTCTTCGATCTCGGCAACCTCGCGATCAACAACGGCCTGGGGCCGGATGCGCAGGACACGCTCCTGCGTCTGTACTTCGACGACGTCCGAGACGTCCACCGTGCCCGTCTCGGGCTGATGCGCGTGATATCGGACTTCCGCGAGGCGATGTGGGGCGTCCTCCAGCAGGGGATCTCCACGCTCGACGTCGATTACGTCGCGTACGCCGAGAAGCACTTCGGGAGGATGTTGGAGAACGCCGCCGACGACCGCTTCGACGCGTGGCTCGAGGCGGCCGGGGGTCCCGCATGACCGAGGGGTTCCGGGCGATCGTGATCGGCGGCGGCGTCGGCGGCGCGTCGATCGCCTATCACCTCGTGTCGCTGGGCTGGCCGGAGATCCTGCTCCTCGAGCGGAGCGACCTCACGTCCGGCTCGACGTTCCATTCCGCGGGGCTCGTCGGACAGCTGCGGTCCTCCGTGAGCCTCACTCGGATGATGATGTACGGCACCGACCTCTACCGGAAGCTGCAGGCGGAAACCGACGTCGACGTGTCCTGGCACGAGGTCGGCTCCCTCCGGCTCGCCTCGTCCGAGGAGCGCATGCAGGAGCTGCAGCGCCAGGCCGGCTGGGGGCGGACCTTCGGACTGCCGCTCGAGATCCTCTCGACCGACGAGGCGCGCGGCCGGTTCCCGCTCTTCGATCCGGACGGCGTCCTCGGCGCCGCGTACCTCCCCACCGACGGCTACCTCGACCCGTCGGGGCTGACGTTCGCCCTGGCCGAGGGGGCCCGTCGCGGTGGCGCGGAGATCCGCACGAACGTGCGCGTGACCGGGATCGACGTCGACCGCGACCGGGTCCGCGGCGTGACGACCGAGGAGCACGGGCCGATCGGCGCCGACGTCGTGGTGAACGCCGGCGGGATGTACGCGAACCAGCTCGGGAGGCTGGCCGGCGTCGAGGTGCCGGTGGTGCCTTTCGGTCATCAGTACCTCCTCACGGAGCCCGTCGACGGCGTCCGCGCGGAGATGCCGACGATGCGCGACCCCGACCGGCTGGTCTACGTCCGCCCGGAGGCCGGCGGCGGCCTCGTGGTGGGCGGCTACGAACGGAGCCCCGATCCGTGGAGCGTCGAGCAGGGACCCCCGGCCGACTTCAACGGGAGGCTGCTCGCCGAGGACTGGCCGCGGTTCGAACCGCTGGCGGCCTCCGCTTCCTCGCTGATCCCCGCGCTGGGAGACGCCGGGGTGGTCAGGCTGCTCAACGGCCCGGAGGCGTTCACCCCCGACGGCGAGTTCATCCTGGGGGAGTCGGACGTCAGGGGGTTCTTCGTCGCCGCCGGGTTCTGCGCGCACGGCATCGCCGGCGCCGGCGGGATCGGCAAGGTGATGGCCGAGTGGATCGTCGACGGCGA
>JBIOTM010000173.1:0-16254 GCA_044865955.1 Actinomycetota bacterium
GGCCCCGCCGCCCGGAGAAGAGGGGTCTCCACCAGCCGTTCGCCCCGCCGCGCCTCCCGGTTCGGCGGCCCCGGCCCCTCACACCTCCCGAACGCGACGGGAGCCCCTGGTCGGGGCTCCCCGTCGATCGGACCACCGTGCCGAACTAGAAGTCCATGTCGCCGCCGCCGGGCATGGCGGGGGCGGCCTTCTCCTTCTCCGGCTTCTCGGCCACGACGGCCTCCGTGGTGAGGAACAGGGCCGCGATGCTGGCCGCGTTCTGGAGCGCCGAACGCGTCACCTTGGCGGGGTCGACGACGCCGAACTTGATCATGTCGCCGTACTCGCCGGAGTCCGCGTTCAGGCCCTGACCCGGATCCATCGAACGGAGCTTCTCGACCACCACGCCGCCCTCGAGGCCGGCGTTCGAGGCGATCTGCTTGACGGGCTCCTCCAGGGCTCGGCGGACGATCGTCGCACCCGTGAGCTCGTCCCCCTCGAGATCCACCTTGTCCAGGACGGCCTGGGCGTTCAGGAGCGCGACGCCGCCACCCGCGACGATGCCCTCCTCGACCGCGGCCTTCGTGGACTGGACCGCGTCCTCGATCCGGTGCTTCTTCTCCTTCAGCTCGACCTCGGTGGCCGCGCCGACCTTGATCACGGCGACGCCGCCGGAGAGCTTCGCCAGCCGCTCCTGCAGCTTCTCGCGGTCGTAGTCGGAGTCGGTCTTCTCGATCTCGGACTTGATCTGGTTGATCCGGCCCTTGATGTCCTCGTCCTTGCCGCCGCCCTCGTCGATCGTCGTCTCGTGCTTCGTGACGACGATCTTGCGGGCGGAGCCAAGGAGGTCGATCGTCGCGCTCTCGAGCTTCAGGCCGACCTCCTCGGAGATCACCTGACCGCCCGTGAGGATCGCGATGTCCTGCAGCATCGCCTTGCGGCGATCGCCGAACCCCGGGGCCTTCACGGACGCCGACTTGAAGGTGCCGCGGATCTTGTTGACCACCAGGGTGGCGAGCGCCTCGCCCTCCACGTCCTCGGCGATGACGACGACCGGCTTGCCCGTCTGCATGACCTTCTCGAGGACCGGGAGCAGGTCCTTCACCGCGGAGATCTTCGAGTTCGCGATCAGGACGTAGGGCTCCTCGAGGACCGCCTCCATCCGCTCGGGGTCGGTGATGAAGTACGGCGAGATGTAGCCCTTGTCGAACCGCATGCCCTCGGTGAACTCGAGCTCCATGCCGAAGGTGTTCGACTCCTCGACGGTGATGACCCCGTCCTTGCCGACCTTGTCGACCGCTTCGGCGATCTTCTCGCCGATCTCGGGGTCCGCCGCGGAGATCGCGCCGACGTGGGCGATCTCGTCCTTGGAGTCCACCTCCTTCGAGGAGTTCTTGATCGCCTCGACGGCGAGGTCGACGGCCTTCTCGATGCCTCGCTTGATCGACATCGGGTTGGCGCCGGCCGCGACGTTGCGCAAGCCCTCCTTGACGATCGACTGCGCCAAGACGGTGGCCGTGGTCGTGCCGTCACCGGCCACGTCGTCGGTCTTCTTGGCGACCTCCTTCACGAGCTCGGCGCCGACCTTCTCCATCGGATCCTCGAGCTCGATCTCCTTGGCGATGGAGACGCCGTCGTTGGTGATCGTGGGCGCGCCCCACTTCTTCTCGAGGACAACGTTGCGGCCCTTGGGCCCGAGCGTGATCTTCACGGCGTTGGCCAGCTGGTCCATGCCGCGCTCGAGCGCCCGGCGCGCGTCCTCGTCGAACGCGATCAGTTTCGGAGCCATCCCCTGTACCCTCCTTCGTCCCTGGCCTTCTCAGGCTGGGCCTCCGACTGCTAGCACTCGGGGGAGCCGAGTGCTAAAGGATTCTAGGGGGGGGTGCTCGCGAGTGGCAAGCCCAGGCCCTCGGACGGCCTGCGGGTAGGCTCAGCGCCCATGAGCGAACCTCCGCCGTGGACCCTCCGGTTCACCACGCCCGCGATCGAGCAGGTCGCCTGGGCGCCGCTCGCCCCCGATCGCCTGGCGGCCGTCACGACCGAAGACGGAAGCACCCAGGCGTGGGCGTGGGACCTGGCGACGGGCTCGCGCCGCAGGATCTCGGAGGGGGGCGTCGGCGCCGAGGAGGCGCACATCACGCCCGACGGCTCCGGGGTCGTGTGGTGGTACGACGAGGTCGGCGACGAGCACGGGCGTTGGATGGTGAGCCCGTTCGAGGGGAGCGACCCGGCGCCGCTCTTCCGCGGGTTCCACGACGGCTGGATGATGGGTCTGTCGCTCGTCGAGCGCGGGGTGGCCGCGGGGTTCGCATCCGAGGACGATTACCGGATCTTCGTCTCGATGGACGGACAGCCGCCCCACGAGCTGTACCGGCACGCGGAGCCGGCGGGCGTCGGCCGGGAGTGGCCACAGGGAAGCGGTGGTCTCTCCCCCGACGGATCCATGCTCTGCATCCATCACTCCGAGCACGGCGACATCGACCGACAGGCGCTCCGGGTCCTCGACGCGGGGTCCGGCGACCGGATCGGCGATCAGGTGGACCGCGAGCTCCGGATGGAGGCCGTGGCGTGGTCCCCCGAGGCCGGAGCGCATCGCCTCGCCTTCACCCAGGAACGATCGGGGATCGAACGACCCGCCGTCTGGGACCTCGACGATGGGCGGCGGCGCGACCTCGAGCTCCCGGCGATCCCGGGGCCGGCGCTGCCCCTGGGCTGGTCGCCGGACGGGAGCCGCCTCCTGGTGCACAACGACCCCGGCGAGGGAACGAACCGGCTCCTCACGGTGGATCCCGGCTCGGAGGAGGTGGACGAGGCGGTCGTCGTCGAGGGGACGGTCCATCAGGCGGCGTTCCGTCCCGACGGCGCGCTCTGGTACCGGTTCGACTCGAGCGTGGAGGCCCCGTCCATCCGCGACACCGGCGGCGCCACGACCGTGCGACTTCCGGTTCCCGGTCCGCCGGGCGGGACCCGCAGCCGGTGGCGCTCCTGGGCCAACCCCGCCGGCGACACGATCCACGGGTTCGTGACCACGCCCGACGGGCCCGGTCCGTTCCCGACGATCGCCTCGATCCACGGGGGGCCGGAGTGGCATCACACGGACATGTGGGATCCGCCGGCGCAGGCCTTCGTGGACGAGGGGTTCGCCGTCCTCCAGGTGAACTACCGTGGGTCCACCGGCAGGGGCAAGGCCTTCCGGGAGACGCTGAAGGGCAACATCGGGTTCCCCGAGACCGAGGACATCGTGGCCGGCGTGGACGACCTGGTCCGGGCCGGCATCGCGGACCCCGGGGCGCTGTTCCTGGAGGGGTGGTCCTGGGGCGGCTACCTCACCACGCTGATCGCGGGACTCCATCCCGACCGGTGGCGGGCCGCCTGTGCCGGTATCCCGGTGGGCGACTACGTGGCCGCGCACTACGAGAGCGCGCCGCCGCTCCGGGCGTGGGACCTGGCCACGATGGGCGGGTCACCGATGGATCTGCCGGAGCTCTACCGGGAACGGAACCCGATGACCTACGTCGACCGCGTACGGACACCGTTGCTGCTGATCGCGGGTGAGCATGACAGCCGGTGTCCGCTCGGCCAGGTGATGGTGTACGCACACGCGCTCCGAGCCCGGGATCACGAGGTCGAGGTGCATCTGTACGGCGCGGGCCACCACGCGATGGCCGTCGAGGAGAAGATCGCCCACGTGCGGTTGACCATCGACTTCTTCCGGCGCCACCTGACCGGCTGAGGCCGCCCGCCACCCCTCGCTCGGGGACGCTCACACCCTGTGCTCCTCGAGGAGCGCGCCACCGCTTCGGCTCGTCCACCCGTCCTCCCTCGACCTGGCCTCGGCTCGGAGCACCGATCGTTCGGGACCCCCTCTGTGACGCGCGAGCCCGTTGGTGCTTGCATAGGTGCTCGGACGGAGCCACCATCGGGCTCGGAGCCGCCCATCGAGGCGGCTTCGGAGCTGGATGGGGGAAGGGAGGACGTCGTGGCTCAGTACGAAGCGTATTGCGTGAAATGCAAGACGAAGCGCACCTTCGAGGGGACCGTCGTGACCCTCAAGAACGGCCGCAGCGCCGCCTCGGGGATCTGCCCCGTGTGCGGGACGAAGGTGATGCGGATCCTCGGCAAGGCCGACGTCGCCGCGTCCTAGGGGCGCGTCAGCAGCTGCTCCGGGCTGACCAGCACGGGCCCCGGGGTCATCCGACGGCGGCGGGCCGCGAGGTCCGCCACCGTCGTGTCGGCGAACACGACCTGGATCGCCCGGGCCACGTCGGCCCAGAACCCTTGCAGCCCACAGCGTGAGTCCTGGAAGCACGTGTGATCCGACGGCTCCAGGCAGAACATCGGGAAGATCTGCCCTTCGATCGCGTCGGCGATCTCGGCGACGGTGATCTCGCCGGGCGGGCGGCCCAGCCGGCAGCCGCCCCCGCCTCCCCGAAAGCTCTCCACCAGACCGGCCTTCGACAGGGCACCGAGCTGCTGTTCGAGGAACCGCAATGGGATCTGCTGCCGGGAGGCGATCTCACGCGCGGGAACGAGCACGCCGTCGTGCCGCAGATCCGCCAGCTCGATCATGGCGCGCATCGCGTACTCGAGTCTCTGCGAAACCTTCAGCACGGCAAACGCCTCCGCAACGAGCGTAGGAGGGGGTCCTCCTCCGCGTCAACGATCCTTCCCGGGCCGGATCAACCCACGATCAGGGTATCCAGTCGCGAGGTCCCACGATCCGATGCTTCCTTCGACGTAGGTTGATGGGACTTCCCCCGGAAGGAGGACAGAAGGTCATGGGACGCGTGCTGGTCGTCGACGACGAGCCCGACGTCCTGCTCCTGTGCCGGCTGAACCTGCAGCAGCAGGGGTTCGAGGTGATGGAGGCGTCCGACGGCCCCTCCGCCCTGGAGATCGTGCGTGACGAGCCCCCCGATGTGATCGTGCTCGACCTGATGCTGCCCGGCATGACGGGCTATGACGTCCTCGACGTGCTGCGCGAAGACGAGGCGACCTCGGCGATCCCCGTCGTGGTGCTGACCGCGAAGTCTCTGCGGGCCGACCGGGAGCGTTCCCGGGGATCGGGAGCGTCGGCCTTCCTCACCAAGCCGTTCCTGCCGAGCGAGCTGTGCGCGGTGGTCCGGTCGCTCGATCCCAGCCGGACGTAGACGGGATCGCTCAGGTCCCGACCTGGTCCTCCCCCAGGACCACGATCACGTCGGCGGATTCCGAGACGATGTCCTTGAACGACTGGGGCAGCGGCTCCACCGCGACGTCGTCGAGGTAGGTCTCCGAGAGCAGCTGGGCGTCCGCTCGATTCTGGGCCGCCTTATCGTCTCGTCGGAAGTACACGACGGAGTCCACCACCGGCTTGTCGGGCGCGTCAGCGGGTTCGCCGGCCCTCAGGTAGCCCTCGTTCTCCAGGAGGATCTGGAAGTCGCCCGCCGCTCCGGGGGTGTTGGTCCCGTTGAGCACCTGGACGAGCACCCCCTCCTTGGTGGGCACCACGGCCTGCTTGGGGCTCTTGGACGGCGTCGGGGTCTCGGACGGCGACGGGGACGACGAGCCCCTCGGGTTCGCCGGCGTGGTCTCGTCGGCGAATCCGTTCGCGAGCACCGCGACCCCGCCGAGGACGAGGGCGACCACGATCGCGAGCCGCGCCACGCCGAGGTTCACGCGCCCATCCTACCCGGCCCCCCGCGGCCCACGGCTCAGACGCGCAGACCCAGGCCGGAGGCCGTCCGGGCCCGGCGCCGCGCCTCGCGGACCCGTCTCAGCCTGCGGACGAGCATCGGGTCGTACAGCACCGCCTCGGGGCGATCGATGATGCGGTGCAGGAGCTGGTGGTAGCGGGCCGGCGAGAAGCCGAACCGCTCCCTGATCGCGCGCTCCTTCGTCGACGTGAGCTTCCAGGCCTCACGTTCGAAGTCGAGGATCGCGCGGGATCGGTCGTCCAGGCCCGGCGGCGAGGGTCGTCCGGTCGTGGTCGGATCCACGGAGCCGAGGGTAGCTCCCGGCTGCGATCGTTCAAGCACCGGCCATCCCATCCCGAAACCCATTGAGTGGGAGGATGGGAGGGCTCGGGAAGGGTCCTGGTCCATGGCGCGTAGCGAGCACCTCGAGGTCGAGCCGACGGCACCCGCAGACGACCTGCGTTTCGTCGCGCAGCTCAACATGCTGCACAGCCTCGCTGCCACCCTCGCGAGCCTCGGTGACGTCGGCGAGATCGGCGCGGCGATCACCGAGGAGCTGCGGACGATCCTGAACTACCACAACTGTCGCGTGTACGTGCTGGAGGACGATGGGTGGACCCTGATGCCCGTCGCCTTCCGCGGTGAGATCTTCTACGAGTACGAGCACGAGACGCTGGAGGAGCTGATCACCCACGTCGGCGAAGGGATCACCGGATGGGTGGCGGAGAACCGGACGTCCGTCCTCACCCCCGACGCGCGGCTCGTGCCCTACGCGGTCCAGATCCCCGACACCGAGGACATCTTGGAGTCGATGCTCGCCGTCCCGATGACGGTCGGGGAGGACCTCCAGGGCGTCATCGTCCTCTCGAGCCTCGGGTACGGAGCCTTCGACGAGGAGGACCAGCGCCTGCTCGAGGTGCTGGCGTCCCACGCCGCGATCGCGATCCAGAACGCCAAGCTGTTCCAGGCCGAGCGTGAAGCGGCCGAGACGTCGGCGGCCCTGCTCGGCCTGTCCAAGAGCCTCACCCAGCTCCGATCGGTCGGCGACATCCTGCAGGGAGCCATCGAGACCGTGCCGTCCCTGATCGATGCCGCGGCCGTCGCCTTCCACGTCCGGGACGAGGAGACGGGCGACTTCCGCCTCGCCCGGCTCCTGACGATCGAGACCGACGCGATCCGGCCACGGAACGAGATCGGCGACGTGCCTGCCGAGGTCGCCGAGTCCGTCGTGTTCGAGAACGCCGAGCCTCTCGTGATCCCCGGCGACTCACCGATCCTGAAGGACCAGGACTTCGTGATCTCGCAACGGCCGCGGGACGGGTTGGCGGCGCCCGTGACGTGGGAGCCCGACGGAGCGGGCACGATCCTCGTCATCGGTCGCGACGGTGAGGGGGTGTTCGGCGAGCGGGACATCAGGCTGATCCGAGGCATCGCCGACCTCACCTCGCTCGCTCTCGGGAACGCCCGCCGGATGTCGGAGCTGGAACGCTTCCACGAGCTCGTGGCGGGGCTCGACGCCGCGTTCTGGGAGGCGTCGCTCCCCGACCTGACGTTCACCTTCGTCGCCGGGGCGGTCGAGGACCTGCTCGGCGGTGACACCCAATCGTGGGTGGCGGGGGAGCGTGCATGGGGCTCTCACATCGACGAACGGGACCGGGAGGACGCCATGGCGGGACTCCGCCGGGCGTTCGAGACGGGGGCAAGCGAGGGGCTCGAGTACCGCGTCGCGTGGACGGACGGGTCGACCCGCTGGATCAGGGACCTCGTCCACGTCATCCGTGGACGGGGCAGCGGCCCCACGATCCTGCGCGGGCTCATGGTCGACATCACGGAACGCAAGCGTGCGGAGCGCGCGCTCCGAGCGAGCGAGCGGAAGTATTCCGACGCCTTCAAGCGCGAACGTGAAGCAGCGCAACGCCTCCGGATGCTCGATGAGATGAAGAACACGTTCCTCGAAGCCGTCTCGCACGATCTGCGAACACCGCTCACGTCGATCCTCGGCTCGGCCCTCACGCTGGAGCGATCGAACCTCGAGCTCCCCGCCGACGACGCGCTCGACATGGTCGGACGGATCGCGGCGAACGCTCGCAAGCTCGAGCGGCTGCTGTCGGACCTCCTCGACCTCGACCGGCTGCAGCGCGGGATCGTGTCACCGAAGAGACGGACGACGGACCTGGTGGACTTCGTCCATCGGGCGGTGGGCGAGACCGACACCAGGGGCCGTCCGGTCGAGCTCGACGTCGAGCCGGGCATGGTCCCGATCGACCAGGCCAAGACCGAACGGATCCTGGAGAACCTCTTGTCGAACAGCCTTCGCCACACGCCCTCCGAGGCGAGGATCTGGGTCCGGGCCCGACCGCAGGACGGCGGGGTCCTCTTCGTCGTCGAGGACGACGGGCCGGGCGTGCCCGAGGAGCTCAGGGAGGCGATCTTCGAACCGTTCCGGCAGGCGCCGGGCTCCTCGTCGGAGCACGCCCCCGGGGTGGGGATCGGGCTGTCGCTGGTACGGCGGTTCGCCGAGCTGCACGGGGGACGGGCCTGGGCGGAGGAGCGGCCGGGCGGCGGAGCTTCGTTCTCGGTCTTCCTCCCAGGGGCCTGACGGGGCCGGCGGCCACCCCCACCTCCACCGATCCGCGTCGGGCATGCCTGCCCGGAGGATGCCCGGTACGCTCGATCGGTGCGGCGGAGCGGTCCCTTGCGATGAGAACCGACGAGGGGTCGCGCGCGCGGCGCACGGAACCGCTCCGGCGGGGGCCGCGCCGGTGGCGCCCGCTCGGCCTCCTGCGGACCGCGGCCGTCGCGGCGGTGGTGGTCGCCGCCGCCGGCGCGGCCACGGTGGCGATCGTCGCGCTCGGCCTTCGACAGGACCTGGCGGATGGCCGGCATGCGCTCGAGCTCGGGCGGCGGGCGTTCCTCGACGGACGCATCTCGGCAGCAGCCGATGCGTTCGAGGACGCGGGCGGCGCGTTCGATGCGGCCGAGGCCGAGGCGACGTCCTGGCCGGCGAGGGTCGGCCGCGTGTTCCCCGTGCTCGGGCGCACCCTCGACGTGGCGGATGCCCTCGCCGTGGCCGGCGGGCATGCCGCGGACGCCGCCCTGGCGATCTCGGCCGAGATCGAGGGCCTCCCGGGTGGGGTCGAGGCGCTCGCGCCGGCCGACGGCGCGCTCCCGGTGGAAGCCCTCGCCTCGCTGGCGGGAGCCCTGGAGGAGGCCCGATCGGAGGCCGGCCGCGCCGTGGAGACGATCCGCTCGTCGCCCGAGGGCCTCCTGCCGGGCCCGGTGGCCGACGCCCGCCGCGAAGCGCTCGTTCGCCTCGGAGACGTCGAGCGCCTCCTCCGCCCCGCCCCCGCGCTGGCCCGCGGCCTGCCGGCGTTCGGCGGCGCCGACGGCCCTCGCCGGTACCTGTTCATCGCGGAGAACCCTGCGGAGCTGCGGGGGACCGGTGGGATCTGGGGGGCGTACTCGATCGTGCGCGCCGACCGGGGTCGATTCAGGTTCTCGAGCTTCCGGCCGATCCAGGCCCTGCCGAACGTGGCGCCGGATGCCGTGCCGGCGCCGAACCCCGACTACCGCCGCAACTACGACCAGTACGGGGGGGCCGGATTCTGGCTGAACATGAACATGACGCCCGACTACCCGTCGGCGGCGCGGGCGGCCCTGTCGACGTGGGAGGCGATCGGGGGCGATCCGCTCGACGGGGTCATCACGGCGGACCCCTTCGCCCTGCGGGACCTCCTCGCGGTGACGGGAACCGCCCGTGTCGCGCGACCGCCGCTCGACGTGGACGAAGGGAACGTCGTCCCGCTCCTGGCGAACCGGGCGTTCACCCGGTTCCCCGATGCGCGGACGCGGAAGGCCGTGCTGGGCGACGTCGCGCGAGCGGTGTTCGACCGGTTCCTGAGCCTCGGAGGGCACGCCGTCCCGAAGCTCCGCGCGATCGGTCGCGCGGTCGGGGAAGGGCACCTGCAGATCTACACGACCGACGCGGAGATGCAGACGGCTCTGACCGGCGCCGGGCTGGACGGCGGGCTGCGGGCCACCGGCGGCGACCTGCTGGCAGTGGTCGTCAACAGCGCATCGGGCGGCAAGCTGGACTTCTTCGCGCGCCGATCCATCGACCACGAAGTCACGTTGGTGCAGCGCGGCGCCTCGACGGCGGTCACCGTGACGAGGATCGAGAACGACGCGCCGACATCGGGTCAGCCGCGGTACGTGATCGGCCCGTACCTCGGTGAGGCGGGAGACAACATCCCCCTGCTGTCGGTGTTCTGTGGCCCACGGTGCCGCCTGATCCGCGCCGACCGCAACGGGGACCGGGTCTCGCTCTTCACCGGCTCGGAGCTCGGCTCCCGCTTCTACCAGGACTACTTCACGATCCCGTCCGGGGACACCGGCACGCTCGTCGTGCGTACGGAGACACGGGGGTCGTGGAGCGGCGACGACCACGCGGGGTCCTATCGGCTGACGATCCTCGGTCAGACCACGATCCAACCGACCCGTGCGACGGTGCGGATCGCGCCGCCCGCGGGGATGCGGTTCACGGCGTGGAGCCGCGGCGTCAGCGTCGAGGGCGGCGTGGCGACGTGGACGGGGGTGCTCCAGGACCGGCTCGCACTGGAGGTGTCGTTCGAGTCAGCGTCGCTCCCGGTCCGCCTGTGGCGAGCGCTGACGGACCTCTTCTGAGCGCACGAGCACCGCTCGTGGAGATCGACGTCCGCGAGGGGCGGAGCTATGCCTCGACGCGGACGCTGGCCGACCGTCGACGAACGACGAGGACGGCAGCGATCCCGGCGACGACCAGCAGGAGCCCCACGAGCACGAGCCCCACGATCTCGGCCCCCGTGAACGCGATCCCCTGCGTGGTGCCCCCGAGGTTCGTTCCGCTCGTTCCCGCCACCGCGGGCCCCTGCGGGTGCTCGAGGGAGGATCCTCCCTCCTGAGCCAGGGCCACCATCGCCGTTGCGACCGTGTAGGCGACCGCCGCGACGCTCACCCGGATGATCCGCTTCATCCCTCCGCCTTCCTTCCGTCGGTCCCGAACCACGCCCTCACGGACGCGCCGACCGGACGGATAGCACGTGACATACGTACCCATCCTCCGCCCGAGGCAACCCTACCTCCGGCGCGGCCTCGCCGCGGCATCCGGGGACCCGGGACCGGGCGCATCGGCCGCCGTCCAGGCGATCCCACGGGAACCGGGGAGCCCGCGAGCGGTTGCGCTCCATCGATCCATGACTCGAGCCGGCGGTCGGACTCGAACCGACGACCTAGCGATTACAAGTCGCTTGCGCTACCACCTGCGCCACGCCGGCCTCGGGCGCAGTCTATCGGGCCGAGGCCTGCCCCTTGAAGACGAACCCGTAGGCGAGGAGCCCGTAGAGCACGAACGCGTAGAGCGCGAGCGACAGGAGGCCCGAGGACCCGGCCCGTCCGAGCTGCGTGATGCCGGCCACGAGGCCGAGGACGGCGATCACGATGCCGAGGATCCGGCCGGAGGGGCTCAGTCGCAGGACCAGCCATCCCGCGAGCACGTCGAGCCCCCCCAGGATGAACGCCACGACGGCGGCGACCCGAGCCACGTCCCGTCCGGTGAGACCGGGCAAGGCGAGCCCCCCCTTCGAGTTGAGCAGCACGAGCCCGCCGATGACGTACAGGGCGCCGGCCACGAGCAGGATGATCCCGGCGGCCGTCACGACGGCCGGGCGTCGGGGCGGCCCCGCGCGTGGCACGGGCACGCCGTAGGGATCGTTGGGGGGAGGTGGGAGATCGCTCATGGGTGCGTACCCGCGCTGGGCGGCTCGTCCGAGCCTAATCAGCGTCACCGGGCGAGGCAACGACATCGCTCCTCCGTGCGGGAAGCACGAATCCGTAGAGGGCGGCCGCCAACGCGGCAGAGGCGTTCAGCGAGCCGACGCGACCAGCCAGGGGAAGCGCGACCACCGCGTCGCACCGCTCCCGTACCAGCCGGGACATCCCCGTACCCTCGGCACCCACGACGAGCGCCATGCGCCCCGGAGGACAGGGCTCGTCGTAGATCGTGCTCCCGGCACCGTCGTCGAGGCCCACCACGGAGAACCCGGCTGCCTGCAGCCGCCCGATCGCCCTCGCGATGTTGGCCACGCGCGCGTGCGGCAGGTGCAGGAGGGCTCCGGCCGAGGCCCGTATCGCCGCGGGCGTCACCTCGGCCGCCCGACGGGTGCGACTGACCAGCGCCGCGGCGCCGGCCGCCTCCGCGGTCCGTGCCGCGGCGCCCAGGTTCTGGGGATCGGTGATCCCGTCCAGCACCACGACCAGCGCGTCGGCTGCGAACGGGAACGTGGCCAGGTCCCGCTCCCCGAGCTGCTGCCATGAGGCGCGACCGGGGACGGTCCGCGCGACGACGCCTCGGTGATCGGTCGCCAGCCGGTCGAGCTCCGCACGCTCCGTCGCGCGGACCGGCACCCGGGCCGCGTGGGCGGCTTCGCGAAGCTCGCGGAGCCCTTGGGTGTCCCGCGACCCCGTCGCCACCAGCACCTCGCGGACGAGGCCGGCGCGGATCGCCTCCACGACGGCTCGCCGCCCGGCGATGAGCTCGCCCATCACCGGACGACCGCGACCGCGAGACAGCCGACGCCGTCACCGGAGAGGCCGAGCCCCTCCGGCCGGGTTCCCTTCACCGACACCCGGTCGAGCGGCACCCCCGCGATCCCGGAGAGACGCGCGCGCATCTCGTCGCGACGCGGCCCGATCCGGGGCCGTTCGCACACCACGGTGACGTCGAACGAGAGGGGCGCCCGTCCCGCGTCCGCGAGGATCCGGAGCGTCCCCTCGAGCAGCTCGCGGCCCGAGAGACCGCCCGTCCCCGGGTCGGTGTCCGGGAAATGCTCCCCGATGTCGCCCAGCGCCGCCGCTCCGAGCATCGCGTCGGCCACGGCGTGACACACCGCGTCGCCGTCGGAATGACCGGCCAGACCCGCTTCGCCCTCGAACAGGAGGCCGCCGAGCCAGAGCGGCCGTTCCGCAGCCCGGGCGTGGGCGTCGAACCCGATGCCGACGCGGTCAGCCATCGGTGCGGCTCAGCCGGCGGTCAGCCTCGGTCAGATCTGCCGACGTCGTGATCTTCACGTTCGCGGGCTCCCCGGCCACGGCGCGGACGCCGAACCCCGCCCACTCCATGACGGACGCGTCGTCGGTGAACGAGAACCCCGACGCCTCCGCTCTGGCGTGCGCTTCGCGAAGGACTGACGTCCGGAACGCCTGCGGCGTCTGCGCGAGCGCGAGCTCCTCCCTCGGCTCCGTCCCCGAGACCACGCCACCCCGCACACGGACCACGGTGTCCGCGACCGGGACCACGGGGATCGCGGCGTCCACTCCCTCTTCCATCGCCGCGAGCACCCTGCCGAAGAGGGCGGCCGAGGCGAAGGGTCGGGCCGCGTCGTGCACGATCACGACGTCCCCGTCGGGCACCTCGGACAGCGCGGCGCGCACCGAATCCTGACGGGACTCGCCCCCCTCGACGAACACGACGGGAACGGCCACGTCGCCCAGGCACGTGCGGGCACGCTGCTCCCAGCCGGGCGGGAACGTGACGATGAGGGTTCGGGCGCCGGACGACGCCGCGGCGATCGCCGCCGACACCGCGAGCATCGGCCTGCCCCCGATCGGGAGGAACGCCTTCGGCTGGTCCGCGCCCACCCGACGGCCGGCGCCGCCCCCGAGCAGGATCACGACGGCGGACGGGGCCTCCATGTGCGAAGCATCGCAGACGGCCGGAGACCGCAGCGGGGGCTCAGGCGCCGGCCGTGGCGGTCGCGGTCGCGTCGCCGTTGAGGGCCGCGAAGATCATCCGGCCGGTGGCGGTCTGGATCACGTTCGTCACCCGGACCTCGACCTGCGACCCGATCCGTTCGGCGGCCTTCTCCACGACGACCATGGTGCCGTCGTCGAGGTAGCCCACGGCCTGTCCGTGCTCGCGACCCTCCTTCACGACCCGGACGGTGAGGTCGTCGCCAGCCGTGTAGGGCACGCGGAAGCGGGAGGCCAAGGCGTTGATCTGCGCGACCGGGACCCGGAGGGCCTCCGCCACCTTGGCCATGTTGTGGTCGACCGTGATGAGCTGGGCGCCGCGCTCGCGCGCGAGCCGCACGAGGGCGGCATCCACGTCGATGACGCCGGCCTCCTCGACGAGCTGGAACTGCACGGTCGGCGCCTTCTGGAGCTGGACCAGCACGTCGAGACCGCGCCGGCCGCGGGACCGTCGATGGACGTCGGACGCGTCCGAGATCGACTGCAGCTCGCGCAGGACGCCCTCGTGCAGCAGGATCGTGCCTCCGACGAACCCCGTCGCGATGAGGTCCGCGACGCGGCCGTCGATCAGCGCGCTCGTGTCGAGGACGTGCAGGTCACCGCGGGTCACGCCGGCGGCCCGTGGCTTGATGCCGACGAGACCGAACAGGTCCTCGTGCTTGGTCTGGCCGAGGCGGTAGCCGACGGTCCCGAAGGTCAGGTACAGGAAGACGATCGCCGGCCAGGAAGCAGCGGCCGGCAGGAACAGGAGCGGCACCATCATGAGGGCCGCGACGACGAGTCCGAGGACGAGCCCGACGACGCCACCCGCCAACACGGGCGGCGGCTTCCTGCCGAGCTCGGTCTCGAGACCGCTCACCGCACGGAGGGTGAGCCGCCCGAAGACGCCCCCCACGACGTAGCCGACGGCGGCTCCGAGGAAGACGAACAGCAGCGCCCTGCTGGTGCTGGCGGTGGCGAACACCTCACCGAGCCGGGCTCCCCCGGTGGCCATCAGCGCGACGAAGATGAGCCGGACGCCGCCGGCCACCCGTCCGCGGAGGGCATCGCCGCCGCGTCCTTGCTCGTTCTCCGTCACGATGCTCACCCCGCCTCGGAAAGCCCGATCGAGAGGAGCGGAGCCCCTCTCCAGGGGTCATCGGCGCGACCGGGAGCGCTCCTGAGTTCCGAGGTGGACGTGAGGCCGGGGGATCAGGCCTCGGCGGCCATCTTCACGCCGTGCGCGCCGTCGAGGACCTCGTCGATCATGAGCTCGGCATCCTCCTCCGACTTCCCGGCGGCGTGGGAGAGCTCGGAGATCAGGATCTGGCGAGCCTTGTGGATCATCCGCTTCTCGCCGGCGGACAGGCCCTTCTCACGGTCCCGGATCGAGAGGTTGCGGAGCACCTCCGCGACCTCGAAGGGATCTCCCGAGTGGAGCTTCTCGAGGTTGTTCTTGAACCGGCGGCTCCAGTTCGCGGCCGAGATGGTCTCGGCCTCCGTGAGGACCTTCAGGATCTTCTTGACCTGCGCCTTGCTCACCACGGGGCGGAGCCCGACCTGTTCGGCGGAATCGACCGGGACGGAGAGCGTGAGGTCGCCGTACACCACCCGCAACACGAGGTACTTGCGCTTCTCTCCCAGGAACTCCTTGTCCTTCAGCTCCTCGATGACGGCCGCACCGTGCTCAGGATGGACGACCGTGTCTCCCTTGCGGAACGCCGGCAAGTGCTCCCCCTTCGCGTCGAGAGTGGGCCGGCCGCAGCGCGAGCCGGCGAGGATGCAAGCGTAGCACGGATCACGCTCGCTCGCAACCCAAAACCGCAGGTCAGAGGCACTTTATCGGGTTCGCGCGATGCCGGCGCATGATCGACCGATCGCTCAGGAGGCCTCCCGCCGAGCTCGAACGGCTCCGCGATGGGCCCACGACAGGGCCTCGGACACGTGGCGGACCGGCAGGAGACGGACGTCGCGATGCGCCGCCCCCCCGGGCGCGGCGAAGACGGTGTGGCACCCGGCGGCGCGGGCGGCGGCGAGGCGCTGAGCGATGCCGGCCGCCGGCCGGACGAGCCCCGTCAGGGAGACCTCGCCCACGAACGCCGCACCGTCGGGTGCCGAGGCGCCGCTCACCGCCGACGCCAGGGCCGCGGCGACCGCCAGGTCGGCGGCCGGGTCGTCGATGCGGACCCCGCCCGACGAGGCGCCGAAGAGCTCGGCCCGCCCCACGGGGAAGTCGGCGGTCTGGGCGAGCACCGCGGCCATCAGCTGGAACCGACGGGCGTCCAGGCCCGTCGTCTGGCGACGGGCGGGCCCATCCTTCGAGCCCACGAGCGCCTGCACCTCCACGGCCAGCGCTCGGCGCCCGGCGAGGGGCAGCGCGACGGCCGCGCCCGGAGTCCGTTGGTCCGACCGGAGCAGGTCCACGGCGTCGATCTCGCCCAGCCCGTTCGCGCCCATCTCGAACCACGCCGTCTCCCCCTCCGCGCCGAACCGGTTCTTCCCGCACGACAGGACGCGGAGGCCCGACCGTGCGTCCCCCTCGAAGCGCAGCACCACGTCGACCGCGTGTTCGAGGGCCCGTGGGCCGGCCAGGTCCCCGTCCTTGGTGACCTGGCCGGTCAACAGGACGGCGACGCCCTCCTCCTTGGCCAGGCCGACGAGCGCGTCCGTGCAGCTCCGGACCTGGGCCACACCCCCCGGTATCTGGGTCCCCGAAGGATCCCGGAGGGCCTGGATCGAGTCCACGGCGAGCAGGAACGGCCCGTGCCCCCGGGCCGCGCCCAGCACGGCCCGCAGGTCGCGGCCCGGCGCGAAGGCGACGGCGTCGCCCGCGACG
>JBIOTM010000174.1:0-8292 GCA_044865955.1 Actinomycetota bacterium
CCTGGCGCGCCTGGTGGACGGCTGGGTCGAGGTCGCCGCTCAGCCGGTCGTCTAGGGGAGTGGGTGGCCCCGGCGACCCGTGCCGGGTAGGCTCGGCCCCCTTCCGGCGACACGAGGAGGCCTTCCCGATGACCGACGTGCCGACCCGCTTCGACCTCGAGCAGGATCAGCTGCCCACGGCGTGGCTGAACCTCATGCCGGCGATCGCCCAGGCGGGGATGCAGCCGCTCCCGCCGCTGCATCCGGGGACGCACGAGCCGGTCACACCCGACCTGCTGGCGCCGCTCTTCCCCGAGGCCCTGATCCTGCAGGAGGTGTCCTCGGACCCCTGGATCGACATCCCCGGCGGTGTCCTCGACGTCTACCGGCTCTGGCGTCCGACGCCACTGCAGCGGGCCACTCGGCTGGAGGACGCCCTCCAGACGCCGGCGCACATCTACTTCAAGTACGAGGGGGTCTCGCCCGCCGGGAGCCACAAGCCGAACACCGCGGTCGCGCAGGCCTACTACAACGAGCGAGCGGGGACGAAGCGGCTCGCCACCGAGACGGGCGCAGGCCAGTGGGGCTCCGCCCTGGCGATGGCGGCGAAGTTCTTCGGGATCGATTGCCAGGTCTTCATGGTGAGGGCTTCATACGAGCAGAAGCCGTACCGGCGGATCTTCATGGAGACGTTCGGGGCCGAGGTGGTTCCCTCCCCCTCTCCCACGACCCAGGCCGGCAAGGCCATCCTGGACGCGGACCCCGGGTCGACCGGCTCGCTCGGCATCGCGATCAGCGAGGCGGTCGAGGTCGCGGCGACCTCGGGGGGCTCGATCAAGTACTCGCTGGGATCCGTGCTCAACCATGTCCTGCTGCACCAGACCGTGATCGGTCTGGAGGCGAAGGCGCAGATGGAGCGAGCGGAGGAGGAGCCCGACGTCGTCATCGGCTGCGTCGGGGGCGGCTCGAACTACGCCGGGCTGGCCTATCCGTTCATGGCCGACCGGTTGTCGGGAGCGGCCCCCGGCCGGCGGTTCCTCGCGACCGAGCCGGCGGCCTGCCCGACGCTCACCGAGGGCCGTTTCGCCTACGACTTCGCGGACACGGGGCGGATGACCCCGCTGATGCCGATGTACACCTTGGGTCACACGTTCGTCCCGGCGCCCGTCCACGCGGGGGGGCTGCGATACCACGGGGATGCGCCGTCCCTTTCGCTCCTGGTCAAGCACGGACACATGGAGGCGGCCGCGTACCCGCAGAACGCCGTGTTCGATGCCGCGATCAGGTTCGCGCACACCGAGGGCATCGTGCCTGCGCCGGAATCTGCGCACGCCGTGCGCGGCGCGATCGACGAGGCGATCGCGGCACGCGAGGCCGGCGAGGAGCGGGTGATCCTGTTCGGCCTGTCGGGGCACGGCGCGTTCGACATGCAGGCGTACGACGACTACCTGAACGGCCGTCTCCCGGAGGTGGAGTACCGGCAGGAGGACGTGGCCGCGGCGATGTCGGACGTTCCCGACGTGCCGATCCCGGGCTAGAGCTCGGTCTCGAACGTCCGGCGCGACAGCCCGAACTCCCGGGCGGCGACCTCCGCGATCTCGCGGGCGACGATCGTGTACCCGACCGCGTTGAAGTGGAGGCCGTCGCCCTCTCGGATCAGCACCACGCGTCCGCCCTCTCGGAAGTACGCCGTGTAGCCGCCCCGCGGGTCGTCGAAGCGATCCCAGGAGTCGAAGTAAGCGACGTTGGGCGAGATCTTCGAGGCGAACTCGAAGATGTCGTTCTGCCTCCGCGAGTGCGCGCGGAACCGAGGATCCGATGAGATCGGCAGCCCCGCCCACACCACCTTCGCGCCCCGCGACGTGGCGATCCGCATCATGAGCAGCACGCGCTGCCGGTAGGCCGCCGGCCAGCCGGAGGTCCCGATGACCGCCTCCCGCTCGCCGTTCACCCTCTGGATCGATTGATGGTCGTTCTCGCCGAGCATCACGATGACCAGGTCCGGGTCGAACGCATCAACGATCCGCCGCATCGCCAGTGGCCAGTTGAAATAGTCCGGCCTCGTGAGGCCCGTCGAGATCCGACCCTGGCGGGAGACCCGGACCAGCCTGGGGCGGAAGACGCGCTCGGCGAAGTAGCCGAGGCCCGCCGCGAGCGAGTCACCGACGACGACGACGCGGAGCCGGCGCGTCGGCGTCGGGGTGCGGATCGGCTCGTCCTCCTGGCTGGGCTGCTCGTGCGACCCCGTCCCACCGGACTTCCCCGTGCCGTCCCCGTCCGAGTGGCCGTCCGGAGCGACGGGGATGTCCTCCGGAGGTGGCACGAACGCGCCACCCCCGCCGCGCGGATCGTGCCCCACCGCGCGCTCGATCGTGTCCGCCACCTCGTCGAGCCGGAGGAACTCGCTGGCCGCGGCGATCGGCGTGAGCACGGCGATCGAGACGGTCCGGCGGAGGCCGAGAGGAGAGGCCTCCGCCGCACGCTTCAGCGTGGGGGCGTACATGACGGTCCAGGTCAGGAGGGCCACCAGCATCACGACCAGCACCCGGCCGGCCGGCATCATCCGTCGCCCGTAGAGGACCTTGACGGGGCTCGGCTCGGTCGCACCCCGATCGGCTCGCCGCCTGCTCATCCCGCCCTCACCGTCAGAACTGGAAGTAGATGAAGGGAGCCACACCGGGCGGCCCCAGGATCACGATCACGAGAAGGGCGACGGACAGGACCACGCCCAGCGGGGCCGGCTTCAGGCGCGAGAGCCCCGACTGCAGCCACAGACCCAGCCCGCGCGGCCAGAACTGCAGGGCCAGCATCCCCGCCACCGTGAACACGACGAGCGGCGTCACGAACTCGCTCGGCGTCGTCCAGCCCGTCACCAGCCGGCCGAGCACCGAGAACGCCGTCTCCATCGAGTCCGCGCGGAAGAAGGCCCACCCCACGCACACCAGGGCGAACGTCGCCGCCCGCTGTCCCATCGCGACGAGCCCCGTGTCCGGTCGCGGTTCCGCATGCCTGCGCTCGCGGAGGTGATGACCGACGAGCAGCGCCCCGTGGTACCCGCCCCAGATGACGAACGTCCAGGCGGCGCCGTGCCAGAGGCCGCCGAGGAGCATCGTGATCATGATGTTCACGTAGGTCATGCGCTCGCCGCGTCGGTTCCCGCCGAGCGGGATGTAGAGGTAGTCGCGGAGCCAGCGGGACAGCGTCATGTGCCAACGTCGCCAGAAATCCTGGATCGATCGAGCGGCGTAGGGGCGGTTGAAGTTCTTCGGGAAACGGAAGCCCAGGAGCTTCGCGACCCCGATCGCGATGTCCGTGTATCCGCTGAAGTCCGCGTAGATCACGACGGCGTAGCCGGCGATGCCGAAGAACGCGTCCGTCGCGCTCCGCCGAGCCGGGTCGCCGAAGACGGGATCGACGATCTGCGCCGCCAGGTAGCTCGAGACGACGACCTTCTTGAACAGGCCGCCGAGGATCATCCATGCGGCTCCGACGACGTCCACGTGTCGCTCGTCCCGCCGCTGGACGAGCTGGGGGATCAGCTCGTTCGGACGGACGATCGGCCCGGCCACGAGGTGCGGGAAGAAGGAGAGGTACAGGAAGGCGTCGGTCCAGCCCGCCACGTCGCAGTCGCCGCGTGAGACGTCCACCACGTAGGCGATGGCCATGAACGTGAAGAAGGAGATCCCCACCGGCAGCACGACCTGGATCAACGGGATCGGCGACCGCATCCCGAGGGACGAGAGCGCGTTCGTCGTGTTCACCGCGAAGAAGCCGTAGTACTTGAAGAACGCCAGCGGGCTGAGCAGGAGCGCGATCGCGACGCCGTTCACCACGAGCCGGGCCCGGGGCCCCCGGATCTGCGAAACGGCCAGGGCCCCCACCTGCGCGAGGACGCTGATGCCGGCGAGCAGCAACACGAAGCGCCAGTCCCACCACGCGTAGAAGACGTAGCTCGACGCGATCATGAACAGCTTCCAGGGGCCGGAGAGGTGGTTCAGCAGCCAGTGCCCCAGGAAGACCAGGACGAAGAAGATCGCGAAGTCGACCGTGGGGAAGAGCATCGGGATCGGATGCTATCCGAGGTTCCGGGGGCGACGTCAGAAGGGGAGATCCGCGAGCCTCCGCTCGAGGAAGGCCCGCTCGCGCGGGTTCGCCGCGAGGTCGCGCGCGCGGAGGTACGCGAGGCGGGCCTCCGCGCTCCGACCGAGTCGGCGGAGCAGGTCGGCGCGGGCCGCGTGGAACAGGTGGTAGGAGTCGAGGTCGGCCCGGAGGGCGTCGATCACCGGCAGACCCGCTGCGGGACCGTCGGCCATGGCGACGGCCACGCCTCGGTTCAGCTCGATCACGGGCGACGGCTGCATCTCCACGAGCCGACCGTACAGGGACACGATCTGCGGCCAGTCGGTGTCCTCGGGCCGCGGCGCTCGATCGTGGATCGCGGCGATCGCCGCCTGGACCTGGAACGGTCCCGGCGCGCCGAGCGCCGCGGCCCGATCCAGGATCGCGAGCCCTTCGTCGATCCGCTCGTGGTCCCATCGCGCGCGATCCTGGTCTTCGAGGAGCACGATCTCGCCCCCCGGATCCGTGCGTGCGGCTCGCCGGGCGTGGGTGAGGATCATCAGCGCGAGGAGGCCCTCCGTCTCCGGCTCCCCGGGCAGGAGCTGCGCGATCGTCCTGGCCAGCCAGATCGCCTCCTCGCAGAGCTCGTCGCGAACGAGGTCACCCTCCGTGGAGGCGTAGCCTTCGTTGAAGATCAGGTAGAGGACGGCGAGGACACCGGCAAGGCGCTCGGGCAGCAGCTCGGTCGGGGGAACGCGGTACGGGATCCCGCTGTCGCGGATCTTCCGCTTCGCGCGGACGAGGCGCTGCGCGACGGTCGACTCGGGCTGGAGGAACGCCCGGGCGATCTCGCGCGTGGTCAGGCCGCCCACGGTCCGCAGGGTGAGGGCGACGCGGGCGTCGATCGAGAGCGCCGGGTGGCAACACGTGAAGATCAAGCGGAGGCGTTCGTCGGGGATCGCATGCATCTCGTCCACGCGCAGGGCTTCGAGCCCGGCGAGCCCTTCGGTCTTCTCACGACCTATCCGCTCCCGCCGGAGCCGGTCGATGGCCCGGTTCCGCGCCGTCGTCACGATCCACGCGCCCGGGTTCTCGGGCACGCCGTCGCGCGCCCATCGCTCCAGCGCCACCGCGAACGCGTCCTGGACGGCGTCTTCCGCCTGGTCGAAGCTCCCGGTGGCGCGGATCAGGGCCGCGACCGCGCGTCCCGACTCTCGTCGGAACACGCGGTCGACGACGGCGCGGGGATCGTCGTCTACTGGGGCGCCTCCTGGCTGAAGTCGACCACCGGCCGGACCTCGATGACGCCGCCGAACTGCGAACCGGGGCACTTCACGGCAGCCTCGATGGCCTCGTCGAGGTTGTCGCATTCGACGACGTAGAACCCGCCGAGCTGTTCCTTCGTCTCGGCGAACGGCCCGTCGGTGGTGAGCGTCCGTCCCTCGTCCACCCGGACGGTCGTCGCCTGGCCGGTGCCGTGGAGCGCTTCCCCGCCCCGTTTGATGCCCTTCTCCGCGAGCCAGGCCTCATAGGCCCAGTAGGCGTCCATGACCGTCTGTCGCTCCTCGGGCGACCGGGCGCCTTCGGAGACCTCGTCCCCGTAGATCAGCAAGGCGTATTCCATGGTGTGCCTCCCCTCGGCGGCCGGCGGCCGCGTCCACCCTAACGACGAACGGTGACGCCGGATCTCGACAACCGCCGATCGTCGGCCGAGCCGGCGGGGACCCTCGTTCCCGACAGCGCGCCGAGGTAGACCCCGGCGAGAACGAGCGGCGCGCCGAGCATGAGCGTGGAGGTGATCGCCTCGCCGAGCAGGAGCGCTCCTCCGATCGCCGAGACGAGCGGGAACAGCACGAACTGATAGCTGGCGGCCGTGGCGGTCCACCGACGGATCACGTAGACGACCAGCATGAACAGGAACGGGGAGGCGGCGATCAGGTAGAGGACCGCAGCCCAGACGCTGGGGCTCCGCGGCGCTTCCCACGCCTCGTGGGTCCCGAGCGAGAGCACGAGCAGGGCGCACGCGCCCACCGACATCCCGATCGCGTTCGTGACGACCGGATGGGCGGAGGGAAGCAGCTTGAGGACGATCCCCGACTCGGCGGCGGCCGCCGCCGCGGCCACCGTCGCCAGCACGGAGACCAACGCCACGTCGCCCGCGAGCGCGCCGGACGACATCACGGCGATCCCCGCGAGCGCGACGATCGCGCCGATCATCCCCCTCGTGCGCAACGGCTCGGCCCGGTGGGCGGCCGCGAGCAGCGCCGTCAGCAGCGGGACCGAGGCCATGATCGTGCCCCCCAGCCCGGCGGGCACCTCCTGGGCGCCCCAGTAAAAGAAGGCGTACGCGAGGAAGAAGCTGAACAGGCCGTAGATCACGGCCCCCGTGAACGCTCGCCCTCGCGGCATCGGGTACCGGCCGCCGGCCACGAGCACCCACAGGATCGCCGCCGCGCCCACGAACCGGATGCCGGCGCCCCAGAACGGCTCGAGCTCGCGGTTGCTGAAGCGGACGGCCACGATGTTGGAGCCGGCCAGGAGCACCACGGCGGCGAACGCCAGCAGGATGCGCCGGTCCGGGATCCCGTCCTTCATCGGCGGATCATAGGCCCCGAGGTAGCCTGTCGCCCCCACCGATGCAGGAGGACCGATGTCCCGCGAGATCGACTGGCACGTGTTCGACAAGGCAGCCGAGGTCACCGCCTCGGCCGTCCGCGGCGCGATGGGATCCGAGGGGAGCAAACCCGCGACCTTCGTGGCCGAGGTGTTCCGCGAGACCTACGCGGCCCTCCGGAAGGCGGCCGACGAGATGCCGTCGAAGGATCAGAAGCCCGGGTTCTGACGGGTGGATCTCCCGAGCTTGCGTTCGAACGTCCTGGGGTGGTACCGGCCGCGGCGTCACGCGTACGCGTGGCGCCGCAGCCGCCGGACCCTGTACCGCGTCCTCGTGTCGGAGGTGATGCTCCAGCAGACCCAGGCGTCACGGGTGGAGCCGATCTTCGAAGCGTTCGTCGAGCGCTTCCCCGACGTCCGCGCGCTGGCCGCCGCCTCGCGCGCGGCGGTGCTCCGCGCGTGGGGCGGCCTCGGGTACAACCGCCGGGCGGTCGCCCTCCACGAGTCGGCGCGCGCGATCGTCGGCGAGCACGCCGGACGGGTCCCCCGCGATCCGGCGACGCTCCGCCGGCTCCCGGGCGTCGGTCCCTACACGGCCGCGGCGGTCGCCTCGATCGGGTTCGGGGAGGCGGTCGCCGCCGTGGACACCAACGTCCGCCGGATCTGCGCGCGCGTCGCCCACGGCGCCGAGCCCGACGAGGTCGACGCCACGACGCTCGTGGACGACGCGCAGGCCTGGCTGGACCCTGACGCTTCGGGCACGTGGAACGAGGCCCTCATGGACCTCGGGCGCGTGGTCTGCCGGCCCGTTCCCCGCTGCGACCGGTGCCCGCTCTCCTCAACATGCCGGTTCCGGATAGACGGACGGGTCGGGCGCCGCTCGGGTCGCCGGCAGGCTCCGTTCCAGGGGAGCGTCCGCCAGGTGCGCGGCGCGATCGTCGACGTCCTGCGTCGCAGACGGTCGCTGGACGTTCGGGCGCTCGCGGCCGCCACCGGCCACGACGAGGCCAGCGTGGCGTCCGCCGCCGAGGCCTTGATCCGGGACGGGATCCTCGGGCGGACGCGGGCGGGCGGCCTCCGGCTCCCCGCTCCTTGACGAGCACGTAAGCATATGCTTACATCCGACCCGGGATGGAAGCTGCCCTGAAGGCGATCGCCGAACCGCGACGCAGGCAGATCCTCTATCTGGTGTGGGACGGGGAACGGTCCGCCGGTGACATCGCTTCGCACTTCGACATCAGCCGCCCCGCGATCTCGCAGCATCTCACCGTCCTCCGGACGGCCGGGCTCGTGACCGAGCGTCGCGACGGCGCGCGTCGCATGTACCGAGCCAACCGGGACGCACTGCGTGAGCTGCGGGCGTCCCTGGAGTCGTTCTGGAGCGGGCGGCTCGAGACCCTCAAGCAGGAGGTCGAAGCCGAGGAAGGGAGGCGACGTGCCCGCCGGCCAGCTGACGGTCACCAGTGAGGTCCGCATCGACGCCGCGCCCGAGGCGATCTTCCCCTTCCTCATCGACCCGGAGAAGATCGTCCGGTGGAAGGGGACGGAGGCCCGCCTGGAGGCGGTCCCGGGCGGCGAGTACCGGGTGCAGGTGACGGGCGCCAACCGGGCCGTCGGCGAGTACGTGGAGGTCGATCCGCC
>JBIOTM010000175.1:0-2118 GCA_044865955.1 Actinomycetota bacterium
CCGGCCGGCGCCTCCGGTCGATGTTTGCAGCCCTGCAGGAGTGGGGATATCCCTCCACGGAACGCTGGTGCCGCAGCGAGCGGCGAAGGAGGCGTTGCACCCATGAGCATGGCCCCCGAACACCACCACGACGAAGAGGCCCCCGCCCGCGATCCCGAGGGCGGCAGCGGTCTCGTGGGTTACGCGGCCATCAAGTACACCGCGATCGTCGTGATCGTCCTCGCGATCCTGGTCTTCCTCGCGCTGTACCTGATCCCCGCGCTCACGGACTGACGGGACAACGCGAACGGCCTCGGCCCCGCGCTGGCCGCGGCCGCTCCTCCTACGAGGGTGACCGAGGGGACTTGAACCCCCAGCCTCCAGGACCACAACCTGGCGCTCTAACCGATTGAGCTACGGCCACCACGTGCTCGTCCAGGGTACCCGAAGCCGGCGTTCGGGTTGCCTGGGAAGCGTCGGTCCGGGATGATTTGAACCGCCGTTCAACCCGACGGGGGAGCCGCGTGACCGTCACGGAGACGATCGAGTACGACCTCGACCTGATCGACTCGCTGATCGCTCGGGAAGAGGCGACGCTCGAGCCGAAGCTCCGTGCGTCGATCGCCCATCGATCGGTGGCGGAGCGTCACGTGGCCGGCGGGGTCGCCTCGTCGTGGCAGGCGTCGCCGCCCCACGCGATCTACGTGGACCGGGGGCAGGGGAGCCGCATCTGGGACCTCGACGGCAACGAGTACGTCGACTACCACCTGGGGTACGGCGCGATGGTCGTCGGCCACGCGCACCCGAAGGTGGTCGAGGCCATCGAGCGGCGCGCCCGGCTCGGGACCCACTTCGCCCAGCCGACGTCCCAGCTGCTCGACATCGGCGAGAACCTCTCCGATCGGTTCGGTCTGCCCCTCTGGCGGTTCTGCAACTCCGGCACGGAGGCGACGCTCGAGGCCGTGCGACTGATGCGCGCGAACACGGGCCGGGACCTCGTGGTCAAGATCGAGGGGACCTACCACGGGCACCACGACTCGCTGATGTTCTCCGTGGCGCCCGACCCCGACCTGATCGGCCCACGGGACCACCCGGTCACCGTCCCGCAGGCGATGGGCATCCCCGATGCCTTCGCCGACCTGGTTCGCGTCGTGCCCTTCAACGACGTCGCCGAGGCGGAGCGAGCGTTCGCGGAGAACGAGGGGAAGGTCGCCGGCATGATCGTGGAGCCCGCCATGATGAACTGCGGCGTCGTCCTGCCGCGGCCCGGATACCTCGAGGGGCTGCGGGACCTGTGCCACCGCCACGGGGCCTTCCTCGCCTTCGACGAGGTGAAGACCGGCGCGACGATCGCGTACGGCGGCGCCGTCGAGGCGTTCGGCGTCCGGCCGGACATCGTGTGCCTGGCGAAGTCGTTCGGGGGCGGCACGCCCTGCGGGGCGATCGGCGCGACCGAGGAGCTGTTCGCGCCGGTCCTGCGCGGGGACCACGACATCGCGGGGACGTTCAACGGGAACCCCCTCACGATGGCGGCGGCGAGGGCGACGCTGCTCGAGGTCCTGACGCCCGAGGTCTACGACCACCTGAACGCGATCGATCGGAGGTTGAAGGACGGCATCGGCGCGATCATCGATCGGTACCGGCTGCCCGCGTACGTGACCGGGGTCGGAGCGAAGGGCTCGGTCATGTACTCAGCGACGGAGGTCCGCGAGTTCCGCGACACGATCGGGATCGACGAGCGGATCACGTACCTCGCGTGGCTGATGCAGCTGAACCGCGGCGTGTTCAAGTCCCCGTGGTCGAAGCAGGAGACCTGGACGCTGTCGGTGGCGCACTCCGACGGAGATGCGCAACGTTACGTGGACAACGTCGAGGCGTTCGCGGCCGCCGTCGCTGGGTGAGACGCTTCGCGAGATGGAGCGTTGGGAGACCGTGCGCCTCGCCGACGGGCGGCAGCTCGAAGCGTTGATCCAGGGCGCGGACGAGGGCACGCTCCTCGTCTTCCATCACGGGAGCCCGGGCGCGGCCGCCCCGTTCGAGCCCTTCCACCGCGCCGCCCGCGAGCGCGGGGTGATGCTCGCCTATCACTCCCGTGCGGGCTTCGGCGGATCGACCCGGCACGAGGGGCGGACCGTGGCG
>JBIOTM010000176.1:0-2915 GCA_044865955.1 Actinomycetota bacterium
GGCATCCGCCCGAGCAGCGTCGAGACCTCCGATCCGGCCTGCGTGAACCGGAAGATGTTGTCGATGAACAGCAGCACGTCCTTGCGCTCGACGTCGCGGAAGTACTCCGCCATCGTGAGCGCCGCGAGCCCGACCCGCAGCCGGACGCCCGGAGGCTCGTCCATCTGCCCGAACACCAGGGCCGTCTTCTCGATCACCCCGGATTCGGTCATCTCCAGGAACAGGTCGTTGCCCTCGCGCGTGCGCTCGCCGACGCCCGCGAAGACCGAGACGCCGCCGTGCTGCTCGGCCTGGCGGCGGATCATCTCCTGGATGATCACGGTCTTCCCCACGCCGGCGCCGCCGAACATCCCGATCTTGCCGCCCTGGACGTAGGGCTCGAGCAGGTCGATCACCTTGATCCCGGTCTCGAGCATGACCTGCTTCGGCTCGAGCTCCTCGAACGGCGGCGGCTCCCGGTGGATCGGCCACCGGTCGCTCGCGTGCACGTTCGACGGGTCCGTGTCGAGCGGCTGGCCGAGCACGTTGTACACGTGACCCAGGACGCCCTCGCCCACCGGCACGCTGATCGGAGCGCCCGTGTTGACGACCGGTGCCCCGCGCACCATGCCGTCGGTCGGACGCAGCGCGATCGTCCGCACCGTCCCCTCGCCGATGTGCTGGGCCACCTCGCACGTGATCGTGGTCGTCTCGCCCTCCAGCTCGACGTCCACCGTCACCGCCGTGTTGATCTCGGGCAGCGCCTCGGGTGGGAACTCCACGTCCACCACCGGTCCGATCACGCGGACCACCCGTCCGTTCGACAGCTCGCTCTTCGCCATCCTCAGCCCCCCGACCTCCCAGATGCCCGGGCGAGGGCCTCGGCCCCGCCGACGATCTCCATGATCTCCGTGGTGATCTCGTCCTGGCGCGCGCGGTTGGCCTGCCGCGTCAGGATCTTGATGAGCTCGTCCGCGTTGTCGGTCGCGGCCGCCATCGCGCGCTGCCGGGCCGCGTTCTCCGACGCGGCCGACTCGAGCATCGCGAAGAAGATCTTCGTGACCACGTACTGCGGCAGGAGCTCGTCGAGTATCTCGGCCGGCTCCGGCTCGAAGATGTACTCGGGGTGCGGCCGGCCCTCGACGCGCCCGCCGACCTCCTCCGGCGCGATCGGAAGGAAGCGCTTGTCGGTGGCGCGGAACGTGAAGGCCGAGCGGAAGTCGGTGTAGACGGTGTGCAGCTCGTCGATCCTGCCCTCGCGGAAGTCGCCGATCAGTCGACGGGCGATCTCCTTCGCCACGTCGTACCGCGGGACCTCCGAGAACCCGGACCACGTCTCCTGGACCGGGACGCCACGGAACCGGAAGTACCCGATGGCCTTCTTCCCCGTGGCGTAGATCGCCGGCTCCGCGCCGGAGCTGCGCACGCGTCGAAGGAGCTCCTCCGTTCGCTTCAGCAGGTTGGAGTTGTACGCGCCGGCCAGGCCGCGGTCCGAGGTCAGCACGAGGACCCCCGCTCGCTCGGTCCGTTCACGCTCCTCGAGCAGCGGATGGACGAGCGAGCCGGTCTGGCGCGCCACGTCTTCCATCGCGGCCGTGAGCAGGTCCGCGTAGGGGCGGGCGGCGATCACGCGCTGCTGGGCCTTCACGATGCGCGAGGCCGCGATGAGCTCCATCGCGCGGGTGATCTTCATCGTCGACTGGACCGATCGGATCCGTCGACGGACGACGCGGAGCTTCGCGCCCACGGACTATCCGGGTGGCCCCGGCGGCGGCCCCGGTCGGTCCGGGGGCGCCTCCCCCTCGGGCTCGCCGGGCATCTCGAGACCGCGCGACAGGTCGTCGTCACCGGGACGGCCGCCGCCGCCCGGGCCGGCGACCTCCTCTTCCTCCTCGGATGACAACCGTTCCCAGCCGACGTCCTCCCGCAGGGCGTCGCGCGGGGCGCCCTGGCCCGCCGCCGCCTCGCTCCCCGGCGCCGCCTCCGCCGGAACGAACCCCGCCCGGAAGTCCTCCAGCGCCTGCTTCAGCGCGACCTCGGCCTCGTCCGAGAGCTCGCCCGTCTCGCGGATCGTCTCCAGGACCTTCGTCCGCAGGGCCAGCTGCTCGGTGGCCTCCTCGACGAACCGTCTCGCATCCTCCACGGGCAGCGCGTCGAGATAGCCGCCGGTTCCGATCCAGATCGCCACGACCTGGCGCTCCACCGCAACCGGGCGGTACTGCGGCTGCTTCAGGATCTCCACCACGCGGGCGCCCCGCGCGAGCTGCTGCTGCGACGCCTTGTCGAGCTCGGAGCCGAACTGCGCGAACGCCTCGAGCGCCCGGTACTGCGCCAGGTCGATCCGCAGGCGTCCCGCGAACTTCTTCATGGCCTTGATCTGCGCGTTGCCGCCCACTCGGGACACCGAGATCCCCACGTTGATCGCGGGTCGCACGCCGGCGAAGAACAGGTCGGGCTCGAGGTAGATCTGACCGTCGGTGATCGAGATGACGTTCGTCGGGATGTACGCCGAGACGTCGTTGCCCTTCGTCTCGATGATCGGCAGCGCGGTGAGCGACCCGGCGCCCAGCCGGTCCGAGAGCTTCGCGGCGCGCTCGAGGAGCCGGGAGTGGAGGTAGAAGACGTCGCCCGGGTAGGCCTCGCGGCCGGGCGGGCGCCGCAGCAGGAGCGAGAGGGTCCGGTACGCCGTCGCCTGCTTCGACAGGTCGTCGTACACGGCCAGCGCGTGGAGCCCCTTGTACATCCAGTGCGCGCCGAGCGCCGCGCCCGCGTAGGGGGCGATGTACTGGTACGGCGTCGGGTCCGACGCCGCCGCGTTCACCACCACCGTGTAGTCGAGCGCCCCGTTCTCTCGGAGCGTCTCGACGACCTCGGCGACGGTCGATGCCTTCTGGCCCACCGCGACGTAGATGCATCGGACCTGCCGCTTCGGATCG
>JBIOTM010000177.1:0-23909 GCA_044865955.1 Actinomycetota bacterium
ACTCGACGGGTCGTGTTCGAGGAGCTGCTCGGATCGTGGGACGGCGAGGAGGTGCTCCTCCGACGCGACGCGCCGACGTCGTCGTGGATGTTCGTGGGCGTGCACAGCACCGTCCGTGGCCCCGCGATGGGCGGGACGCGACTCACCTCCTACGCTCGCCCCGACGAAGCCCTCGACGACGTCCTTCGCCTCTCGGGCGCGATGACCCTGAAACAGGCGGCGGCCGACCTCCCGTTCGGCGGCGGCAAAGCGGTGATCGCCGTGCCCGAGGTGCCGGGCCCGGGGACCGACGAGCGTCGTGCCCTGCTCCTGCGCTACGCGGAGCTCGTCGATTCCCTTCACGGTACCTACGTGACGGCCGCCGACATGAACACGGGCGAGGCCGACATGGACACGATCGGGGAGCGGACGAACCACGTCCTCGGCCGCTCGAGGGCGAGCGGAGGGGCCGGCGATCCGGCGACGGGGACCGCCCTCGGGGTCTTCCACGGCATCGAGGCCGCCGTGCGCCACTTCTTCGGCCCCCACGGTCTCGACGGTCGGTCCGTATTGGTGCAGGGGCTGGGGTCCGTCGGGGCGCGCCTGGCGAGGCACCTGCACGACGCGGGTGCCACGCTCCTGGTCGCCGACCTGGACGCTCCTCGCGCGGCCGCGATCGCCGACGAGATCGGTGCGAAGGTCGTCCGGGCCGAGGACGTGATCGGCACCGAGTGCGACGTCTTCTCGCCCTGCGCCACGGGCAGGATCCTCACGGAGGAGACGATCCCGCACCTCAGGTGCAGGATCGTCGCGGGTGCCGCGAACAACCAGCTGGGCACGGCGGAGGACGGCGAGCGCCTCCGTGAGGCCGGGATCCTCTTCGCCCCCGACTTCGTGGTCAACGCCGGTGGCGTGATCCATCTCGCGGGGTACGAGACCCTCGGCTGGGACGAACAGACGATGGCCAGGCGCCTCGAGGGGATCGGCCACACGTTGCTCGAGGTGTTCGAGGCGGCGGAGCGGGATGCGGTCTCCCCAGCCGCCGCGGCCGATCGCCTCGCTCGCTCGCGGCTCGCGGTCCCGGACGGATGATCGACGTCGAGGCCCGGCCGTCGCCAGGTAGGCCCCTGGGCGATCAGGCGAACGGCTTCTCCTGCCCCGCCCTCGCCAGGCCTCCGAGGTACAGCGCCGTGAACACGGCGCTCGTGGCGCCGTAGATCCACCAGGGCCACGCGACCGAATCCCGCGGGAGTCCCACCGCGACGTGAAGGACGGCGACGACGGCGGAGCTCCCGTCGAACAGCACGAAGGCCCAGCACCACCACCACACGTCCTCGAGCTTGCGGAGGATCAACACGTGGAAGAGCGCGAGGACGATCGCGGCGACGCCGAAGAGCCGGAGCCAGACGTAATCGGCCAGCCGAGCCTGATCGAGGACCCGCTCGACGACGGTGCCGGGGATCAGCGCGAACGCGATCCCGGGCCCGGCGAGCGCGACGGTCCCGAGCGTCAAGACGCGTCGGAGCAGGCTCACCGCAGGCGCATCTCCCACGTGCCGAGTCGGGGTCCGGGCGGGTTGGTAGCATACGGGAACCGTTGAGCCGCCTCGCTCTTCCGACGCGCCCGGCTCCGGCTCCGAGCCCAGAACGCGGAAGGACGTAGGGGATGCAGCAAGGCCCTCGGGTCGCGGTGATCGGCCTCGACTGCGGAACGCCGCAGCTCCTGTTCGGCGATCTCGCCTCGGAGGTCCCGAACATCGCGAAACTGATCTCCGAAGGGATGCACGGCGACCTCGACAGCATCACGCCCCCGATCACCGTGCCCGCCTGGGCGTGCGCCATGACCGGCAAGACGCCCGGCGAGCTGGGCATCTACGGGTTCCGGAACCGCCGGGACACGTCCTACGAGGCCCTGTCGATCGCCCACTCCGGATCGATCACGGCTCCCGCCGTCTGGGATCTCCTGGGCGCGGAGGGGAAGTCATCCTTGCTGGTCGGCGTTCCGCCCGGCTTCCCACCCCCCAAGGAGTTCCCCGGCTGGAGGGTGGGGTGCTTCCTGACCCCGCCCTCGGCCGAGCGTTACGCGTTCCCACAGGAGCTCGAGGTCGAGATCGAGGAGGAGCTGGGGGGCAGGGGCGAGTACATCTTCGACATCCAGAACTTCCGCCAGCAAGGCATGGAGTTCGTGCTCGATCAGGTCTTCAGGATGACCGAGCGGCGGTTCAAGGTCGCCCGGCGTCTCGTCAGGGACAAGCCCTGGGACTTCTTCATGATGGTCGAGATCGGGATGGATCGGCTGCATCACGTCTTCTGGCATCACTTCGACCCCAAGCATCCCCTCTACCGCCCCGGGAACCCGTTCGAGGATGCCTTCCACCGGTACTACCGGGCGCTCGACGACGAGGTGGGGGCGTTGCTGGACGCGCTCCCCGATGACGCCATCACCATCGTGATGAGCGATCACGGCGCGCGTCCGATGATGGGAGGGGTGTGCTTCAACGACTGGCTGATCGAGAACGGGTATCTGCGGCTGAAGGAGTCGGTCTCCGAACTCACCCCCATCGCGAAGGCGCCGATCGACTGGGCGAGGACCGTGGCGTGGGGCGACGGCGGCTACTACGGTCGCCTGTTCCTGAACGTCGCGGGACGGGAGCCGCAGGGCGTGATCGAACCCGCTCGGTACGAAGCCGTCCGGGACGAGCTGACCGCGAGGCTCGAGGCGATGCCGGGGCCCGATGGAGAGCCGCTGGGAACGAAGGTCCTCAAACCCCAGGACGTCTACCCGGAGGTGCGCGGCGTCGCGCCCGATCTCCTCGTCTACTTCGGGAACCTCGCCTGGCGCTCGGTCGGCACGCTGGGCAACCCGAGCGTCTTCACCTTCGAGAACGACATCGGGCCGGACGGCGCCAACCACGACCGGACCGGCGTCTTCGCCATGAAGGGAGCGCCGGACCAGCCGCGGGGGAAGGCGGAGGGGCTGCGGCTGGTGGACGTCGGCCCGTCCATCCTGTCCCTCTACGGGATCCGGCCTCCCGAGGGACCGACGGGCAGGAGCTTCCTGTGACGTCCGATCGGGATCGGAAGGGGTTCACGGTGTGGTTCACCGGCCTCTCGGGCGCCGGGAAGTCCACGATCGCCGAGATGCTGTACCACGAGCTGCAGGCGCGGGGGCAGAGGACCGAGATCCTGGACGGCGACGTGGTCCGGCAGAACCTGTCGAAGGGCCTCGGGTTCTCGAAGGAGGATCGCGACACGAACGTCCTCCGGATCGGCTTCGTCGCCGACCTCCTCACCCGCAACGGCGTCGCGACGATCTGCTGCCCGATCTCGCCCTACCGGGCGACCCGCGACGCGGTCCGCGCGCAGATCGGCGCGTTCGTCGAGGTCTACGTGTATGCCACGGTCGAGGAGATCGCCGCGCACCGCGATCCGAAGGGCCTGTACGCGAAGGCGCGCGCGGGCGAGATCACCGGGTTCACCGGCGTGGACGATCCGTACGAGGCGCCCGAGGACCCGGAGCTCGTGGTGAACACGATCGTGGAGACGCCGGAGGAGTCCCTGCGGAAGGTCATGGACACGCTGCGGACGCTCGGGTACATCGAGGACGCCACCCTCCTCGTGGAGGGCGATCGCGTGCACTCGGGATTCACCGATCTCCGGGTGGCCGAGTCGGGTCACGTCGTCAACGAGCCCTGAGCCGGACACCGGGTAGAGTGCGGCCGATGCACATCCCCGCCTCGCCGGATCCGGTCGCGGAACCGAAGGCGTACCAGAACCATCTCCTGTCGTTGCTGGGGGAGGACGACCCGGCGGAGGCGCAGGCGGGCGCGGCCGATCGCTGGCGCTCGCTCGTCACCGATGCGGGCGACACGGGTCACGTGAGGCCGGAGCGCTCGGAGTGGTCCCTGATCGAGTGCCTCGGCCACGCGCTCGATGCCGAGGTGGTCTCGACCGCGCGCTATCGATGGATCCTGGCGCATGACGAGCCCCCCTTGATGGGCTACGACCAGGACCTGTGGGTCGACGCGCTCCACGCCCGGAGAGACGAGGACCCAGACGAGCTCCTGCGGGTCTTCGAGCCCCTGCGGGCCGCCAACATCGCGTTGTGGGCGCGATCCTCCGAGGAGGATCGCGCCCGTGTGGGCATCCACGAGGAGCGCGGGCCCGAGAGCTTCGACCTGCTGTTCCGGATGCTCGCGGGGCACGATCGGTTCCATCTGGCGCAGGCGCGACGGGCGCTGGACGCGGTCGGGGACGACTGAGCGGGCGGGTCGGGGTCTGCTGGTACCCTGAGCCCATGCAGAGGTCCGACGCCCATCCGGCGTACCGGATGGGCGTTTCGCGTTCGTTCCGGCTTCCAGGGGGGTAGGGGTGGAGTTCGAGATCGGCATCGGCAAGACGGCCCGGCGGGCCTACGGGTTCGACGAGGTCGCGATCGTCCCGTCGCGGCGGACCCGGGACCCCGACGACGTCGACATCAGCTGGGAGGTGGACGCCTACCGGTTCGGGCTCCCGATGATGGCTTCGGCCATGGATGCAGGCGTCTCCCCCCAGACCGCCGGGCTGATCGGGCGCCTGGGCGGGCTGGCGTGTCTCAACCTCGAAGGACTCTGGACGCGCTACGAGGATCCAGAACCCATCTACGAGGAGATCGCGGGCCTGCCCGACGACAAGGCCACCCGGCGGATGCAGGAGCTCTACCGCGAGCCGCTGAAGCCCGAGCTGATCGGTCGACGCATCGAGGAGATCAAGGGGCAGGGTGTCGTCTCGTGCGCCTCCCTGACGCCCCAGCGGGTCGAGCGCTTCGCGCCGGCCGTGTTGGAGGCCGGGCTCGACGTCCTGGTGATCCAGGGCACGGTCGTGTCGGCGGAGCACGTGTCGACGCAGGCCGAGCCCCTCAACCTGAAGGAGTTCATCGCGGGGTTCGACCTCCCGGTGATCGTCGGCGGCTGTGCCTCCTACTCGACGGCCCTGCACCTGATGCGGACGGGCGCGGTCGGGGTCCTGGTCGGGGTGGGGCCCGGTAATGCCTGCACCACAAGGGGTGTGCTCGGGGTCGGCGTGCCGCAGGCAACGGCCATCGCGGATGCCGCCGCGGCCAGGCGCGAGCACCTCCACGAAACCGGAAGGTACTGCCACGTGATCGCCGATGGCGGGATGCGGACGGGCGGCGACATCGCCAAAGCGATCGCCTGCGGCGCCGACGCGGTGATGATCGGCTCCCCGCTCACCCGCGCATACGAAGCGCCCGGCCGTGGGTTCCACTGGGGGATGGCGACGTTCCACCCCACGTTGCCCCGTGGCGCCCGCGTCAAGACCCGACAGGTCGCCTCGATGGAGGAGATCCTGGTCGGTCCGGCCCACGAGAACGACGGCACCTTCAACCTCTTCGGCGCGCTGGCGACGTCGATGGCGACGACCGGGTACGCGACGATCAAGGAGTTCCAGAAGGCGGAGCTCGTGATCGCTCCTGCGATCAAGACCGAGGGCAAGACCTACCAGGCGGCGCAGCACGTCGGGATGGGGCACTAGTTGGCTCCGGGCTTCCCCGGGCCGAACCATCCCGGGCAAGCCGCTCCGAGGCCGGTCCTCGTCGTCGACCTGGGTGCGCAGTACGCGCAGCTGATCGCACGACGCGTCCGCGAGGCCCACGTCTACTCCGAGATCGTGTCGCACGATGCCAGCGCGGCGGACCTGGTCAGGCGCCGGCCGGCCGGCCTGATCCTGTCCGGCGGGCCGGCCTCGGTGTACGAGGAAGGCGCGCCCACCGTGGATCGCGGACTCTTCGACATGGGGGTGCCGGTCCTCGGCATCTGCTACGGGCATCAGCTGATGGCGCAGGTCCTCGGGGGCGAGGTGGCGGCCACCGGTGAACGTGAGTATGGGGGGACCGTGCTCTCGGTCGGTCAGCCGGGTGGCCTCCTCCTCGCCGACTTCGGCGCCGAGGAGCAGGTCTGGATGAGCCACGGCGACGCGGTCACGCGGGCCCCGGATGGGTTCCGCGTGACCGCTCGCACCGACACGATCCCGATCGCAGCCATGGAGGACCCCGCACGTGGGCTCTTCGCCGTGCAGTTCCATCCGGAGGTCTCCCACACCCGTCGCGGGCGCGACGTCCTGAAGCGGTTCCTCTACGAGGGCTGCGGGGTGTTGCCGGAGTGGACACCGGTGAACATCGTCGACGAGGCGATCGCGAGGATCCGCCGGCAGGTGGGTGGAGCCGAGGTCCTCTGCGCGCTGTCCGGAGGGGTCGATTCGGCGGTCGCGGCCCTCCTGGTGCATCGTGCGATCGGCGACCAGCTGACCTGCGTGTTCGTCGACCACGGGCTCAATCGCGAAGGTGAGCCGGACCAGGTCGAGGAGACCTTCGGGCGCCATTTCGGTGTGCCGCTCATCCACGTGAAGGCCCAGGAGCGATTCCTCACCAGGCTCGCCGGCGTCACCGATCCCGAATCGAAGCGGCGACTGATCGGGGAGGAGTTCATCCGGGTGTTCGAGGAGGTCGCGCGCGAGCATCGAGGCGCTCGATTCCTCGTCCAGGGGACGCTCTATCCGGACGTCATCGAGAGCGGTTCGCGAACCGCGGCCAACATCAAGAGCCATCACAACGTCGGTGGACTCCCTGAGGAGATGGAGCTCGAGCTGGTGGAGCCTCTCCGCGACCTGTTCAAGGACGAGGTGCGCCGCGTGGGGGAAGAGCTGGGCCTGCCGGAGGAGATCGTCCATCGACAGCCGTTCCCCGGCCCCGGTCTCGCCGTTCGGATCGTCGGCGAGGTCACCGCCCAGAACCTGGAGAAGGTTCGAGGCGCGGACCGGGTCGTCCGCGACGAGATCCGCCGTGTCGGTCTGGAACGAGACACGTGGCAAGCCTTCTGCGTCTTGCTCGCGGACGCGAGGACCGTCGGGGTGATGGGGGACGGACGAACGTACGAGCATCCCGTGATCGTCCGCGTCGTGACGTCCGAGGACGCGATGACTGCCGATTGGGCCCGGCTGCCCCACGACGTGCTCGACCGTATCGGCTCCAGGATCGTCCGCGAGGTCCCGGGCATCAACCGTGTCGCCTACGACATCACCTCGAAGCCGCCCGGCACGATCGAGTGGGAATGACATAGCGACCCGCCCGGCGACCTCGATCCCCCAAGCGTCCGGCCTCACCTGCCCCAGTTCTGGGTGTTTCTGTTCGATGATCCCCCCAGGGGGTGTCTGCGATGACTCGGAGGGATCTGGGAGGCAAGGCCGTTGTGCTGCTGATCGCCATCGCGCTGATCGGGGGGTGGCTCGTCGTGCCGGGGTCGGCGCACAACAGTTCGAACATGGCGCACAACTGGCGCAAGCACTACGCACCGCTCGCGAAGAAGATCTTCTACACCAAGTCGGCGTCGAACTCGCGGTTCGTGAACGTGGGGGAGACCGCGAGCGACGCGAACCTCCTGGGCGGTCTGGACTCCACGGCCTACGCGGAGGCGTCGCACGCCCACGCGGGAGAGGACATCACCTCCGGCACCGTGGCCGAGGCGCGGATCGCCGCCGCGCTCGCCAGGGACTCGGAGGTCTTCGGGATCGTGACCGACAACGACGGGGCGACCAGCGGGCTCGATGCGGACTTCCTCGACGGACTGAGCTCCACGACCTTCGCGTCGGCGGGCCATACCCACAGCGGGGACGACATCACCTCCGGGACCGTGGACGAGTCGTTCATCGACGCGTTGATGGCCCGCGTGGCGGACGTCCTGGCGATCGTCCTGGCCGGCGACGGGTCGGGCAGCGGGCTGGACGCCGACCTCTTGGACGGGCTGAGCTCGGCAGCGTTCGAGGTCGACGGGAACTCGATCGACGTCGGATGGTTCAAGGAGACTGCGGACTCGCTCGCATCGACGGCGACGTCCGAGCGCGTCGTGTTCACGGCGCCGGAGAACATCACGATCACGGATGTGTTCGTGGAGCCGGCAGCCGCGCTCACGGCGAGTGACACGAACTACGCGACGATCGTCGTCTCCCGGCGCGACGCTGGCGGGGGGAACAAGGTGACCGTGGCATCGAAGACGAGCCAGACGTCCGGCTCCGGCGGAACGGGGAACTGGACGGCGTTCGGCACCGTCTCGCTCGGCTCCCTCTCGAACACGACGGTCGGCGAGGGGAAGAAGCTGACGATCGAGGTCACCAAGACCGGACTCGGGGTCGCCCTGCCGGTGCTCATCGTGCAGATCGAGTACACGGTGGACTGAGGCGAAGAGGGAACGGGGCGGGGTTCGGCCTGACGCCTACCCGGCGCCGGGTCCCCGGACGAGCGTCGCCGTCACGATCAGGCGCTCCCGGCTCGAGTACTTCGGATTGCACGTCGTGAGCACCAAGCTCGGCCGCTTCGTCTGTTCCAGGACGACGCCGGATCCGGCCGCGGGCAGGACGAAGTTCCGATCGACCTCGTACGTGAAGGTCCCGTGCTTCGTGATGAGCTCGATCGTGTCGCCGGCGCGTACGCGGTCGAGGTTCAGGAACGGATGCAGGTAGGTCGTGCGGTGCCCCGCGATCCCCACGCGCCCGGTCCGGTCCCACGGGTCCGCCGAGTCCGGGTAGTGGCCCGGCCCCTTCTTCAGGTCGACGTAGTCCGTCCCCTCCACGACGATGAAGTCGATCTCGATAGACGGGATCACGAGCGCGGCGTACGCCTCGCCTGGGAGGTAGTGCTCCCGCTGGCCGGGGGGCGTCGGCCGCTCGATCAGCGGCGTGAGCTGGGTCCGGAGCTGATCCTGCGCGCGCGCCGTCTCCAGCCCCGTGCCCCAGAGGAGCCAGGCGATGTAGCCGGCCAGCCCAGCGGCCACCATGAGACAGCCGAACCCGAAGGCTCGGACGATCGCCCTGATCACCGATCGTGCCCGCACCGGGTCACGGTAGCCGGGGATGGCGGGCACGACATCCGCCGATGGTCCAGGTCGGCGGCCATCCCGGGCGGGTCGCGACCTCGCGCTAGCATCCTCCCGTGAGCGTCACGTCCCCCCTGCTCGACGGGCTGAACGACATCCAGCGCCAGGCGGTCCTCCGGACCGAAGGTCCGGTGCTGATCGTCGCGGGGGCGGGCTCGGGGAAGACGCGGGCTCTGACGCACCGGATCGCGTACCTGATCCGGGAGTGCGGGGTCGCGCCCGGTCAGATCCTGGCGATCACGTTCACGAACAAGGCGTCGCGCGAGATGGCGGAGCGGGTCAGCGCCCTGCTCGGCGGGCCGCTGGCCCGCGGGATGTGGATCCTCACGTTCCACTCGGCCTGTGCGCGGATCCTCCGCCGCGAGCACACCCACCTCGGCGTCCCCTCGAACTTCACGATCTACGACGACGGGGACACGGAGCGTCTGATCGCCGGGATCGAACGGGACACGGACGTCGACCCCAAGCGCTTCCCTCCGAAGGCCGTGGCGGCCGCGATCGGCAAGGCGAAGGACCGCGTGCTCGGACCGCCGGAGTTCGCCGAGATGGCGTCGAGCTTCTACGAGGAGACGATCGCGCAGGTCTATCAGACGTACGAGCAGCGGAAGCGCGATGCCGGCGCGCTCGACTTCGACGATCTGATCAGCGAGACGGTGCGGCTGTTCCGCGATCATCCGGAGGTCCTCGAGCACTACCAGGAGCGGTTCCGCCACATCCTGATCGACGAGTACCAGGATACGAACCGCGCGCAGTACCAGCTGGTGAACATGCTGGCCGCGAAGTACCGGAACGTCTGCGTCGTCGGGGATGCCGATCAGGGCGTGTATTCGTGGCGAGGAGCCACGATCCAGAACATCCTCGACTTCGAACGCGACTACCCCGATGCGGCCGTCTTCCTGATGGAGCAGAACTACCGATCGACCCAGAACATCCTGGCGATCGCGAACGCCTTGATCGAGAACAACGTCCAGCGCAAGCCGAAGAGCCTGTGGACCGAGGCGGGATCGGGGGACCTCGTCGTCCGGGTCCGTGCCGACGACGAGCACGGCGAGGCGTACTTCGTGGCTCAGGAGATCGAACGCCTGCGCTCCGACGAAGGCTTCCGGTACCGCGACGTCGCGATCTTCTACCGGACGAACGCCCAGTCGCGCGTGATCGAGGACGTGTTCATGCGGATCGGCATGCCGTACCGCGTGTTCGGAGGCGTGCGGTTCTACCAGCGGAAAGAGATCAAGGACATCCTGGCGTACCTGCGCCTGCTGACGAACCCGCAGGACGTGATCTCGTTCCGGCGTGTCGTGAACACGCCGAAGCGAGGCATCGGCGACGCCACGGTGGCGGCGCTCGGGGGCTTCGCCAGGGACGAGGGCATCGACATGCTCGAGGCCTGCCGCCGCGTGGACGAGATCGCGTCGCTGGCCACACGGGCGAAGGGCGCGGTGGCCGGGTTCACGTCCGTGATGGCTGCGCTGGCGGGTCATCGGGCGGAGGGCGCCGGCCCGGCACGGATGGTTTCGTTCGCCGCCCAGGAGTCCGGGTACCTGGCCGAGCTCGAGGAGGAGAGGACGGTCGAGGCGCAGGGCCGGATCGAGAACCTGCAGGAGCTGTCCGGCGTGGCCGCCGAGCTGATCGCCAGTGACCCCGACGCCGGCCTCGAGGACTTCCTCGAACAGGTATCGCTCGTCGGGGACCAGGACGACTACGACGAGGAGGAGTCCTCCGTCACGCTGATGACGTTGCACATCGCCAAGGGTCTGGAGTTCCCGGCAGTGTTCATCGTCGGACTCGAGGACGGGATCTTCCCGCGCTACCGGTCGATGACGGACTCCGCCGAGCTGGAGGAGGAGCGGCGGCTCCTCTACGTCGGGATCACGCGGGCCCAGAAGCGTCTCTACCTGTGCCACGCCTGGGGCCGGACGCTCTTCGGGCAGACGAACTACAACCCACCTTCCCGCTTCCTGAACGAGATCCCCGAACACCTGCTGGACATCCGGGAGGAGGGGACGCCGACGGGACGCCGTCACGGGGGCGCTCGCGATCCGTCCCGCGGAGGCAGGGCTCGGCGCTCCGAGGGCGGCTACTCGGTGGTGGGTCTGCCCGGGAAGGGGAAGGTGGAGGTTCCGCCGACCGGCTGGACGCCGCCGGCCGTCGCGGCTCGTCCGAAGCAGGCGGTCCCATCCGTCGCGGAAGGGGACACCGTGGTGCACGATCGGTGGGGCGAAGGTGTCGTCCTCACCGTCCGGGGCCAGGGCGACGACGCCGAGGCGACGATCGCGTTCGTCGACGCGGGGGAGAAGCGGCTGCTCCTGTCCTACGCCCCCCTGCGCCGCGTCGGCTGAAAGTCCTTCTCACCCGGCATCGGGGAAGGGAAGGATCCTGGTTCCCCGCAACGGGTCCCAGGCGATCGCGGTGCGTGGCTGGGCGAAGGTGATGAACGCGGCGGACTCGACGTCGACGGAGAAGGCGTGGTAGTTCGGCTCGTCGGGAGCCCAGTCGATCCGCGCTTCCACGGCCTCCCGGTAGGCGCGCCGAAGGGCCGGATCTTGGATGTCGACCGCCCGGCCGTAGATCTTGGCGTCGCCTTCGGTTCCCATCCGATCGGTCGTGCACGAGTGCAGCGCGCAGCGGGGGTCCCTGAGCAGATCCAACGCCTTCCGGCTCCGCCACATCATGCCGAGGAAGAGGTGTCCCGCCGCCACGTCGAGCTCGCAGGGGCTGATCCTCGGCGAGCCGTCCGCGCGGAGGGTGCCCAGCATGCAGAGGTCCCGGAGGCGGAAGCGTTCGAGCGCGCGATCCGCGATCTCGGGGCACGCCTCGACGAACCCGTCCCAGCGCACGGCGGCGAGACTACGCGCTCACGACGACAGGCGTTCCAGCACGTTCCGGGTGATCCGCCGGACGTCCTCGTCCCCCCCGTCGATCCCGTAGGTCCAATCGGTGCAGCCCGCGTTGAAGACGGTGCCGCCGCCCGGCACCGTGAACGAGCCGACGACGGCGTGGTTGTTCGTCACCCTATGCAGCTGTTCCTCCCAGCCATCGCCGAACACGGTCATCGCCACGTGCTCGAGCTCGCCCGGTTCGTGGGCGTACCGCGAAGGCTGCTCCTCCCGCGACCACAGACGGGCGGGTGCCGTGGCGAGGATCTCCAGCGAGTCGGGGGCACCGTCCGCGTGGGTGGGGACCGGGAGCCCGTCCTCGATCGTCAGCTCGCAGCCGTCGACCTCGTAGCCGACGACGGCGTCGGCCAGGCCGAGCGCGTCGCCGTACCGGAGACCCGTCCCCTCGAAGGCCCAGTGGTCGGGGCGCCAGACCGTGTAGGCCCCGGAGGCACGGGGGACCCCGAGGCCGTACCTCGAATAGCCTCCTCGCGAGAAGGACAGACCGGTCGTGGCGTACTCGGCTCGCCCGATCCGCCGATCGGACCAGGCCGCCGTGACCGACCGCGCATCGGGGGTTCCGAGGACCGGATCCTCGTCCGCGCGGTACTTGAACGCCGTCATGGCGCGGTGGTCGTCCTCGAAGCGGATCTGCCACCAGCAGGTGTTCCCGCCGAAGAACGCGGCGTTCCCGCCGCCGGCCACGAAGGCCTCCACCGCGTCGCGCATCCCCCACGACCAGTACTCGTCGTGCCCCACGGACAGGAAGAGCCGGTGGCCGTCGAGGACCTCCGGGTATCGCTCGAGGTCCGCCGAGACCGCGACGTCGATCGCGAAGCCCTCACGCTCGGCCCAGGCGATGAACGGGCGCTCCCACGTCCACCAGCCGGCGCCGCCGCTCCAGCGGGACAGGTCGTGTTCATCGGCCCACGCGAAGTACGCGAGCGCCTCGGGATCCGGCTCGGACTGGGCCTTCCGGAGCGCCGGCTCGGGCTTGCGGAGGAATCCCCGGGCGAGGGGCCGTTCGAACGAGACCCGGGTGCCGCCCGTGTACAGGGAAGGCCCGCCCCAGTCGTTGTACGCCTGGTAGGTCGCGGTCGAAAGCACCAGGAGGATCGGCGAGCGCACGCTCGGACGGACGACGAAGAACGCGTCCGCCCGCTCGTCACCGGTCGTGAGGGTCACGGAGTAGTAGCCCGATCGCCATCCGTCCCCGACCGGGATCGTGACCGACCGGGGCCATCCGCAGCCGACCGACGAGGCATCCCCGGGGATCGGGTACGCAGCCCCGGTGAGGCCGTCTGTCCGCCACACGAGGTCGGTGCCCCCGCGGACGACCTCTACCCCGAATCCCGAGGCGTTCGTGGACACGTGAAGGTCGACCGCCTCGCCGGGCAGGACGCTCTGGGGCCAGCAGTAACCCTCGAGCAAGGGCCGCTACCGCGTCAGGATGAACGCGCCGGCCCCGAGGATCAGGAGGCCCGCGACGAGGGGCGCGATCACCCACGCGAGCCCCAGCCGGCCTCGGTACGGGCCGAGCGTGCCCACCTTCGTCGTGGGCTTCAGGCCCGGCGGACGGAGCTGCAGATGCCGCTTCCTCGCCACGACGCTGAGTATCTCAGCCGGTGGCCGCGAACAGGTGCCAGCGGTCCGGTACGCCTTTCAGGTCGTGTTCGCCGCGGTCCTCGAACACGATCCCGCTGCCGGCCACGAGATCCCTGACCGTGGACGAGACGAGGACCTCGGACGCGTCGGCGAGTGCGGCCACGCGTGCGCCCACGTGCACGGCCAGGCCTCGGATGTCGTCGTCGACGACCTGCACCTCGCCCGTATGGACCCCGGCACGCACCTCGAGACCGAGACCGGCGATCGAGGACGCGATCGTCTGAGCACACCGGACGGCGCGAGCCGGTCCGTCGAACGTCGCGAGGAAACCGTCTCCAGCCGTGTCGACCTCCTGCCCTCGGAAGCGACGGAGGAGTCCGCGGATCACCTCGTTGTGTCGGGCCAGGAGATCGCTCCAAGCGCGATCGCCGAGCTCCGACGCACGTTGCGTCGACGTGACGATGTCGGTGAACATGATCGTCGACAGGACGCGATCGAGGCCGGCTTCCTCTCGTCGGGTCTCCGCGAGGAACCGCTCGACGTGATCCACGAACGTCTCGGAGTCGCCATGCCAGGCGAGGTGATCGACTCCGTCGAGCTCGACGAAGCGTGCTCCCGCGATGTGCTCGGCGAGATACCGGCCCTCGGCGACGGAGTACACCTTGTCGTCCCTTCGGTGCATCACGAGCGTCGGTGCGTGGATCGAGGGGAGCACATCCCGGACGTCGGTGTCCCTCTCCAGCCGCCCCAGTGCCACCGCCGTCCCCGGGCTGGCGGAGAGGCGGAAGTAGGTGGCCGCCATCTCGAGAAGCTCGTCGTCGAGATGTGCGCTCGGAGCGAGCCACGCGTAGTGCTCTACGAAGAGCTCTCGGGTTCCCCAGCGGGTCTCGATCTCCCCGAGGTGCCGATCCCATTCGTCGTCCGTCCATCCCCAGGGGTAGTCGTCCGCTTTCCTGCCGGCGGCGAAGGTGCCGTACAGCACGAGGGCGCTCACGCGATGAGGATGGGTCGCCGCGGAGAGGATGGCGATCGGGCCCGTGGCGTCATGGCCGAGCAGCGCGGCCTGTTCGGACCCCACGGCGTCCATCACCGAGATGAGGTCCGTCATCCGGGTTTCCAGCGTGGGCGCGGTCACATCCTGAAGGGGATCCGAGAGACCCAAACCCCGCGGATCGAACATGATCAATCGAACGCCCCGCGAGAGGCGCCGAAGGAACCGCTCGACGGGCGGGAGCTTCCAGAGGTATTCGATGTTCGAGTAGCCCGGTCCCGCCCAGACGAGATCCGAGGGTCCGTCTCCGACGACCTGATACGCGACGTGCACACCCTCGGCCGTCTTCGCGTAACGGATCGAAGGGACGTTCACGGCTGCATCCTCTCCCCGGGACTTCGGGGTCGCAAGCTGACGTTCGAGGCGCTCGTTACACTCGGCGCCATGGCCCAGAAGCTGCGGGTGATCGTGGCGAAACCCGGTCTCGATGGCCACGACCGGGGTGCGAAGGTCGTCGCCAGGGCCCTTCGCGACGCCGGGTTCGAGGTCATCTACACGGGGCTCTTCCAGACCCCCGAGCAGATCGCCGAAGCCGCGATCCAGGAGGACGCCGACGCCGTGGGCCTCTCCTGCCACTCCGGCGCGCACATGACGCTCTTCCCGAAGGTCGTGAAGGAGCTCCGGGCGCGGGGCGCGGGCGACGTCGTCGTGGTCGGCGGGGGCGTGATCCCGGCGGACGACATCCCCAAGCTGAAGGAAGCCGGGATCGAGGAGGTCTTCACGCCCGGCGCCAACACCGGCGACATCGCGACCTGGCTGCGGGAGCGGCTCGGGGCGAAGGCGTAGCGGAGGGCGATGGATCTCTACGAGCACATGGGCAAGGATCTGTTCCGCGCCCATGGGATCGAGACGCCGCGCGGGATCGTCGCCTTCACGCCCGAGGAAGCGGCCGGCGCGACGCGTGATCTCGGCGGCCGCTCGGTCGTGAAGATCCAGGTGCAGGCCGGCGGCCGCGGCAAGGGCGGTGGCGTGGAGCTCTGCGACACGCCGGAGGCCGCCGCCGCGGCCGCCGGCCGGATGCTGGGGTCCGCGTTCAAGGGCCACGCCGTGACGCGTGTGCTGGTGGAGGAGCTGCTGCCGATCGCCGAGGAGTTCTACACGTCGCTGCTGCTCGATCGCACGGCGAGCGATCACCTGGCGATGATGACCGCCGAGGGCGGGGTGGACATCGAGGAGCTGGCCCGGACCCGTCCGGAGGCGCTCCGGCGCGTCCACGTGGATCCGATGCTCGGGCTCCGGGCGTACCACGTCCGCGAGCTGGTGAGCGCGCTCCCCGCGAGAGCATGGGAGGGCGCCGGGAGCACGCTCCGCAAGATGTACGAGCTCCTCGTCCAGCGCGACGCGACCCTCGTCGAGATCAACCCGCTGGTCCTGTTGGAGGACGAACGCATCGTGGCGCTCGACGCGAAGGTGACGATCGACGACAACGCCCTCTGGCGCCATCCGGATCTCGAGGAGCTCCGCGCGGAGTTCCCGATCGACGAGGTCGAGGCCCGCGCCGAGGAGAAGGGCCTGCAGTACGTGAAGCTCGACGGTGAGGTCGGGATCATCGGCAACGGCGCCGGACTGGTGATGTCGACGTTGGACGTGGTCGCCCAGGCCGGGGCCAAGGCGGCGAACTTCCTGGACGTGGGCGGCGGCGCCTCGGCGGACCAGATGGCCACCTCCCTGGAGGTCGTGCTGTCCGATCCGGCGGTGAAAGTCGTGTTCGTGAACATCTTCGGGGGCATCACCCGGTGCGACCTCGTGGCGCAAGGGATCCTCGAGGCCCTCGACCGCGTCGACGCACGCGTCCCCATCGTGGTGCGGCTGGACGGGACGAACGCCGAGGACGGCCGGCGCATCCTCGCGGAGGCCTCGCATCCGAGGATCGTGCCCGCCGCGAGCATGCTCGAGGCCGCCGAGGAAGCCGCGGACGTCGCTAGGGGTCGTGCGTGAGCATCCTGGTGGACGAGCGGACCTCCCTCGTCGTCCAGGGCATCACCGGGAACGAGGGGACGTTCCACACGCTGCGCGATCGTGACTACGGCACGAACGTCGTGGCCGGGGTCACGCCTGGCAAGGGAGGGCAGGAGGTCGAGGGGATCCCCGTCTTCGACACCGTGGCCCGGGCCGAGGCCGAGACCGGCGCCGACACGTCGATGATCTTCGTTCCGCCCCGGTTCGCGGCCGAGGCGATCCTCGAGGCCGCGGACGCGGGCGTCCGCTTGATCGTCTGCATCACCGAGGGGATCCCCGCCCTCGACATGGCCACCGTCCACAGCTACCTGAGATCGTCGACGGCGAAGCTGGTCGGGCCCAACTGCCCGGGCGTGATCTCCCCCGGCGCCGCCAACGTCGGGATCATCCCCGGTGAGATCTGCACCCCGGGCGTGGTGGGCCTGATCTCTCGGAGCGGGACGCTCGTCTACCAGATCGTGCACGAGCTGACGCAGCGGGGCATCGGGCAGTCGACCTGCGTCGGGGTGGGAGGGGACCCCGTGCACGGGATCGGGTTCGTGGAGGCGCTCGGGTTGTTCCAGGGGGACGCGGAAACGGAGCTCGTGGTCCTCACCGGGGAGATCGGCGGGGACGACGAGGAGCGGGCGGCCGCGTTCATCGCGGACGAGATGACGAAGCCGGTGGTCGGATACATCGCCGGGTTCGAGGCGCCTCCTGGCAGGCGGATGGGCCATGCGGGAGCGATCGTGACCGGTTCCTCTGGCACGGCGGCCGCGAAGGCCGAGGCCCTCGAGGCCGTGGGTGTCGCGGTCGGGCGCAACCCGACGCAGGTCGCCGACCTGGTCGCGGAGCGCCTGGGGTGAGCCCGGACGCGCCCCCGGCGGACACGGAGGCGCGGAGCGGGCCGGTCCTCGAGGGAGCGGGCCGCGCGGCGGCGGCGGCCTCCGCCGGCGGTCTGTTCGCCGTCGTCTGGCTGGCGTTCGTCTGCCAACTGCTCGCGCTCATCGCGTCCGTCGCCACCGGCGTCAACGGGGCCTGGACGTGGGTGAAGGTCGGCCTGCTCGCGACGGTGCTGTCCCTCGGCAGCCAGGCCCGTGCCTCGGTCGACGGCGCGCGCGGTCTCCTGTCCACCTCCGACCTGGTGATCCGGCTCCGCTTCGTCCCGATGCTCCTCACGCTGGGGTTCCTGTGGCTCGCGGGGCGCGCCGGTCGCCGCGCCGCCCGGGAGCGGCCCGGCGGGAGCCCTCTCGCCTCGTCCGCCATGGCGGCGGCCGGCGCCGGTCTTCCCGTGGCCGCGCTCGCCGCGATCGCGGCGGCGTCGGTGCGGTTGTCGTTCCCCTCGGTCGGCGTCGATGTGACCGCGGACCCGGCGATCGCCGCGCTGTGGGGGTTCGCCGTCGCCGGGGCCGGCGCCGGGACGGGGGCCTACCTCGAGGCCGCGCGGGGGTCGTTCGCCGCCGCGACGCTGCGTAGCGGTCTGGCCGGCTACGGATGGGCGCTCGCTGCGCTGGCGGTCGGCGTTCTCCTCCTGGCGACCCTCGAGCCCTCCGCCACCCGCGCCTACGTCGGCGGCCTTTCCGGGCTCGGGCCCGGTGGAGCCGTGGTGTTCGGAGCGCACCTCCTCGCGTTCCCCGCCCAGAGCGCTCTCCTCCTGGTGCCGGCGATGGGGTCGTGCCTCGACCTCGTGGGGAACGCGGGCAGCGGGGTCACGTTCTGTCCCTGGACCGTGACCGGCACGGGAGGGTTCCGCTTCCTCTCGACGAACCTCTCGTTGTCGCCGTGGCTCCTCATGTTCCATGTGGCGCCCGCGCTCGGCGCCGTCCTCGCCGGCATGAGAGCCCTCGCCGCATCCGCGCGCCGTCGGACGGTCGCTCTCGGCGTCGCGGCTGGAGCCGTCTTCGGCGGCCTCTCCGTGGGCGGCGCCGTGTTCGCGGCTCCGCGTGTCTCGTTGCCCATCTCCGTGGTGTGGATCCCCGTCGACGTGCGACCGTCGCTTCCCGGGGCGATCGCGGTCGCCGTGCTGTGGGGGATCGCCGGCGGGATGCTGGGTGCCTGGCTCGCCGTCCGGCGTCAGGAGGGACCGAGTCCGACCTCGGCGTAGTTCGATTCGATCTCCGTGAACCGGCGCCATGCCGCCGCCCATCCGGCATCGTCGCGGGCGAACCGCTCGATCGGCGTCGACGGATCGCTCCGCCTCCAGATCCCGAAGAACGTCCGACCGTACCCCAGCAGGTACGTCGTGCCGGAGTGCGTGTACTGCAGGATCTGGTCGTCGCCCGGTTCCGGCGCCGACGCGGAGGGGGTCGGTCCCTGGGCCGCGCCGGCCTGTGGACCCTCAGGGCTCACGGGCACGTGGTTCGGTTCGAGCCCGGCGAACCGGATCCACGCGCTCCGCCATCCCTCGTCGGTCCGCGGGAAGGTCTCGGTCGGCCCGCCGGGGGACTCCCGATCCCAGATCCCGAAGGTGTCGGCTCCGTAGCCGAGGACGTACCGGAAGCCGGAATGCGTGTACCGGACCGAGGGGTCGGTCGAGGTTCCCGGCCCCGTTCGCGGCTGGTCCTCCTGAGGAGTGGACGCGGAGCCCGGCCGTTGTCGCATCGCGGTGTCGGCGTCGACGCGCAGGTCGCTGTAGCAGTACCGGCACTTGATCGCGTCGTCCTGGATCTCCTCTGCGCAGTACGGACACGTCTTCACGGATGTCCTCTCGGATGACGAGGGAGAAAGGCTACCCCGGGACCGGAGGGCCGGGCCCGCGAGCGGGCCCGGCCCTCCTGCGATGACGAGGGAACCGACCTACTGATCCGACGAGCCGCCGCTCGGTGGCATCCCGCCGCTGGGCGGCATCCCGCCGCTGGGCGGCATCCCGCCGCTCGGCGGGGTGCTCGGCGGCGGTGTGCTGGGGGGCGGCGCGCTCGGGGGCGGGGTTCCTCCGCCCATCGTGCCGCCCGTCCCGCCCGTGCCACCCATCCCGCCCATCGAGAAGCCGCCGCTGGACTGGATCTTCTGCCAGGCGCCGTAGCCGATCGCCAGCAGCAGGACGAGACCCACGAAGGCCGCCCAACCGGGAGACTCCGTCAGGGTGAAGATGAACTTCAGGATCCCGAAGGCGAACACGCCCAGTCCGAGGAATCCGACGAGCTTGTCGGCGGACATGCTCCCCATGTTCATGTTCGCCATGGTGCCCGTCATCGACAGGACGCCCACGACGATCAGTGCGATCGTGAGCAGGCCCGTGATGACCCCGGCGAAGCTCCCGCTGCCGCTCCACATGCCGAACGAAGCGCAGCCTCCGCCGCCGACGATGTCCTCGAGGCCTCCCAGGTCGATGCAGAAGCGTTGCCATGGGAGGAAGCTGTCGATCAGGAGCAGGACGCTGGCTCCCGCGAGCAGCTTCTCGGCCGTCGACATCTTCGACATGTCGAAGCCGGACGAGCCAGAACCTTCCATCCGTCGCTCCTTTCAGCCGCCGCGCGGCGTGCGCGGCCGGTCCCTCTCCACTCGATATCCAAGATGTGCCTGCACCCGGAGTCAAACACCCTGCGTGGGACGCCGAGCCGCGAAGAGGTTCGTCAGGGCGGCCACGCCGGCGATCGCGCCGCCTCCCGCCGAGACCCACGATCCCCACGAGGCCGCCTGGAACGTCGGCGGGAAGACGATCGCGAGGAGCGAGGCAGTCGTGACGAAGGCTCCCAGCACCAGCGCGAGACGAGCGGCCGGACGCCGGCCCCGTCCACGGAGCCACCACGCCACGGCGAGCAGGCAGGCCGCCGCCACCGCCGCCACCAGCGACCACCGGAGCGTGAGCACCCACGCTCCGAGCAGGCGGTCGCCGGCACCCGTCCGGGTCCACGGACCGGCGGTGCCCACCAGCGCGGCAAGGGCGCCGGCGACCGCCAGCGTCCCCCCGGTGCCGGGCAGGTCCAGCTCCGGCGGCTGGGTGAGCGCCGGGTCCCCCAGCTCGGACGGGAGGCACTCCGGCCCCACCACGCGTCCGCGGACCGGGACGGCGCACGAGAGACAGATCGGTTCGTGGCACGCGTCGCACCGCGCCACGGCGGTCCGGGTCGGGTGATGGATGCAGCGCTCGTGCGCCTTCGCGGCTCGCCCGTCCACATCCGCTTCGGCGACGGTCCCGCCCGATCCATCGGTCGGCGTCGGTCGGGCGTCGTCGCCGTCCAGGTCGGGGCGAGCCCGCTCCTCGGCCTCCACGCCGATAGCCTACGGCGGCGCAGGAGGGAGCCTCTGGTAGCGTGGCGCGGTCCATGGGGGAGCGCATCGCGGTGCTGGTGTCCGGCTCCGGGACGAACCTGCAGGCGCTCCTGGACCACCCGACGTGCGGTCCGCGGATCGCGCTGGTGCTCTCCGATCGTCCCGGCATCGGGGCGCTCGCGCGCGCCGAGTCCCATGGAGTCGACGCGGTCGTGCTCGAGCCCAAGGACTTCGATGGACGGGATGCGTTCGACCGGGCCGTCGCGGATCTGCTCCGTGGTCGCGGCATCGACGTGATCGTGTCGGCCGGGTACCTGCGTCTCCTCGGAGCACCCGTCCTGGATGCGTACGGCGGCCGCTGGTTGAACGTCCATCCGTCCCTGTTGCCGGCGTTCCCGGGGATGCACGGCGTCGCCGATGCGCTCGCGCACGGCGTGAAGGTGACGGGCGTGACGGTGTTCCTCGTCGACGACGGCGTGGATACGGGGCCGATCGTGATGCAGGAAGCCCTGGCTGTTCGCGACGACGACGACTGGGGCTCGCTCGAGGCTCGGGTCCACGAAGTCGAGCATCGCCTGCTGCCGGCCGCCACCGCCGCGCTGGTCGAGGGACGGATCCGCGTCGACGGCAGGAAGGTGACGATCGAGTGAGCGACCGACGCGAGGTGCGCCGGGCCTTGCTCGCGGTCTACGACAAGAGCGGCGTGGTCGAGCTGGCCCGGGGGCTCGTCGAGCAGGGCGTTTCGCTCGTCTCCTCCGGCGGGACCGCCGCCGCCCTGCGCGCGGCCGGTCTCGAGGTCACCCCGGTCGAGGAGGTGACGGGGTTCCCGGAGATGCTCGACGGGCGGGTGAAGACGCTGCACCCGCGGATCCACGGCGGGCTGCTCGCCGACAAGCGGAAGGCCGAGCACCTCGAAGAGCTCGCCGAGCACGGCATCGAGCCGTTCGATCTCGTCGTGGTCAACTTGTATCCCTTCCGCGAGACGGTCGCGTCGGGCGCCGGCTCCGAGGACGTCATCGAGAAGATCGACATCGGCGGACCCGCGATGGTCCGGGCGGCGGCGAAGAACTTCGAGTCCGTGGGGGTTGTCGTTGACCCCAACCGCTACGGAGAGGTCCTCGAGGAACTCCGCGAGGGCGGGCTCTCGCGCCAGACGCGCGAGCGCCTCGCCGCGGCGGCGTTCGCGCACACCGCCGCCTACGACGCGGCGGTCGCCGGGTGGTTCGCGGCACGGCGGGCGGGGGAGGGCCTGCCGGCGTTCGTCGGTGTATCGCTCGAGAAGGTCGGCGACCTCCGCTACGGGGAGAACCCTCATCAGCGGGGCGCCCTGTATCGCGAGACGTCCGGGCTCGGCGCCTCCGACGGCCCGCTCGGCGGGGCTCGGGTCCTCCAGGGCAAGGACATGTCGTTCAACAACTGGCTCGACGCCGAGGCGGCGTACTCGTTGGTTGCCGCTCTCCCGCGCACGGCGTGCGTGATCGTCAAACACAACAACCCGTGCGGCGTCGCCGTGGCCGTCGACCAGGACGAGGCGTACCGGCGAGCGTTCGAGTGCGACACCGTGTCGGCGTTCGGCGGGATCGTGGCCTTCGACTCGCCGTGCACCGGGGCGGCGGCCGAGGCGATGCGGGACGTCTTCACCGAGGTCGTGATCGCGCCGGCCTTCGAACCGGACGCACTGGCCAGCTTCGCCGAACGCGCGAACCTCCGCGTGGTCGAGGCACCGCCGCCCGAGCCGGGCGGCTTGGACGTGCGAACGATGCCCGGGGGGGCGCTGATGCAGGATCGAGACGTCGCCACCGAGGAGCGCGGCAGCTTCCGGGTCGTGTCCTCCCGCGAGCCCACCGACGACGAGTGGCGCGACCTGCACCTCGCCTGGACGATCGCCTGGCGGGTGAAGTCGAACACGATCGTGCTGGTCCGCGACGGCGCGACCGTGGGGATCGGCGCCGGACAGATGTCCCGGCTCGATGCCTCGTGGATCGCGGTCCGCAAGGCCGGAGACCGAGCGAAGGGAGCCTCGGTGGCCTCCGATGCCTTCTTCCCGTTCCCCGACGCGCTGGAGGTCGCCGGCGATGCCGGCGCCACGGCGGTGATCCACCCCGGGGGGTCCAAAGGGGACGACGCGGTCCTGCAGGCGGCCGACGAGCGAGGCATGGCGGTGGTGCTCACCGGTCGGCGTCACTTCCGTCATTGACCCACGACGGTTCCCGACCGCTCCGTGAGCAGCCGATAGGATCACGCCCCGTGACCGCGAGGATCCTGGACGGCAAGGCTGTCGCGGCGCAGATCCGCTCGGAGGTGGCCGAACGGGTACGCGCCCTCGCCGACCACGGAGTGACCCCCGGACTGGCCGCCGTGCTCGTCGGCGACGACCACGCTTCTCGGATCTACGTGGGGGCCAAGCACAAGGCCTGCGCGGACGTGGGGATCCACTCCGAGCAGGTGAACCTGCCCGGCTACGTGACCTCGGGCGAGGTGCTCGCGACCATCCGCCGTCTCAACCGCGATCCCGAGATCCACGGGATCATCGTCCAGCTGCCGCTGCCGGCCCACCTCGACGAGCTGGAGGTCCAGCGGACGATGGCGCCCCAGAAGGACGTGGACGGCCTCCACCCCTGGAACGTGGGGATGGTCGTCCGCGGCGAGGCCACGTTCCAGCCGGCGACGCCCTATGGGATCGTCGAGCTGCTCCTCCGCAGCGGCATCCCGCTCGAGGGGGCCGAGGTCGTCGTGGTCGGCTACGGGGAGCTCGTCGGGGCCCCACTGTCGATCATGCTGGCGCAGGATTCGATCCGCGGGAACGCGACCGTCACGATCACGCACGTGAAGACGGCGGAGCTCTCCGCGCACACCCGGCGCGCCGACATCCTGGTCGTGGCCGCCGGCGTGCCACGGCTGATCACGGCCGACATGATCAAGCCGGGCGGGACGGTGATCGACGTCGGGGTCCATCGGACGGACGACGGGCTCGTCGGGGACGTCGACTTCGACGGAGCCGTGGAGGTGGCCGGCGCGATCACCCCCGTCCCCGGCGGGGTCGGGCCGATGACCGTGGCGATGCTCTTGCTCAACACGGTGTCGGCGGCCGAGACCCAGGCCTACGGCGCGTGAATCGGGCGGGCGGGCGGCTGGCCGCGCTCCTGGACGCGGGCGAGTTCGTCGTCACCGGCGAGGTCGTGCCCCCTCGTTCGGGCGATCCCTCGACGGTTCGCCAGGCGGCCCGGGGGCTCGTCGGCTACGTCGACGCGATCAACGTCACCGACAATCCGAGGGCGTCCCCGCACATGTCTCCGGTCGCCGGCGCCCGCTTCGTGTACGAAGC
>JBIOTM010000178.1:0-2252 GCA_044865955.1 Actinomycetota bacterium
CATCCACTTCAACAGCACGGTCGGCTCGCTCGTCGAGGTGAACTGCGAGACGGATTTCGTGGCGAACACCGACGACTTCCGGCAGCTGGCCAAGGAGATCGCGCAGCACGTGGCGAGCCCGCACGCGCCGCGCTACCTCACCCGGGACGACGTCCCCTCCGAGGTGATCGACGCGGAGCGCCATGTCTACGAGGTCCAAGCCAAGGAGACCGGCAAGCCCGATCTCATCGCGAAGATCGTCGACGGCAAGATGAACGCCTTCTACGAACAGACCGTCCTGCTGGACCAGAAATACGTGAAAGACGACACGAAGACGATCCGGCAGCTCCTGGACGAGGTCTCGGCCAAGGTCGGCGAGAAGGTGGCCGTGCGCCGGTTCGTCCGGTACAAGCTCGGCGAGGAGGCGGAGTAGGGTACGGGGGATGTCGGAGGACGAGCACCGCCAGGGGAAGACGGCCCAGCCGCTCTATCACCGGGTCCTCCTCAAGCTCTCCGGTGACGCCTTCGCACCGGCGGATACCGGATACGGGATCTCGACCCAGTCCATCGGCCTCCTGGCACGCGAGCTCGCCGACGTGGTCGACCTCGGCGTCCAGTGCGCGGTGGTGGTCGGCGGCGGCAACATCTTCCGCGGCCGTCAGGCGCCGGACATCGAGCGCTCGCGAGCGGACTACATGGGAATGCTCGCGACCGTGATGAACGCGCTCGCGCTCCAGGACGCGCTGGAGAAGGTGCATCTTCCGACCCGCGTGCAGACTTCGATCCACATGACGCAGATCGCCGAACCCTACATCCCGCTCCGCGCGATCCGTCATCTCGAGAAGGGGCGTGTGGTGATCTTCGCCGCGGGTATCGGCGCCCCCTTCTTCTCGACGGACACGACGGCGGCGCAGCGGGCGCTGGAGATCGGCGCGCAGGCGCTGCTGAAGGGGACGAAGGTCGACGGCGTGTACACCGCAGACCCGCACGTGGACCCGGAGGCCCGGCGCTTCGAGGCGATCGAGTACCTGGACGTCCTGCGCGAGGGGTACCAGGTGATGGACGCTACGGCGATCAGCCTGTGCATGGAGAACAAGCTCCCGATCATCGTCTTCGACTTCCGGAAGGAAGGGAACATCCGCCGCGCCGTCTCCGGGGAGCCGATCGGCACCCTGGTCCACGGGGGCGGGGCGTGACCGTCGAGTCGGCGCTCGAGGAGGCCACCCAGAAGATGGACAAGGCGATCGTGGTCCTGAAGGACGAGCTCGCCGGCATCCGCACCGGCCGGGCGACGCCCGCCCTCCTGTCGCGGATCGTGGTCGACTACTACGGCACGCAGGTGCCGATCCAACAGCTCGCCTCCTTCAGCGTGCCGGATCCACGCACGCTCATGATCCAGCCGTACGACAAGAACGCGATCTCCTCGATGGAGAAGGCCATCATGGGCAGCGACGTGGGGATCACGCCGAGCAACGATGGCAACGTGATCCGCCTCAGCTTTCCGCCCCTCACCGAGGAGCGGCGCAAGGAGCTGATCAAGCTCGTGCACCACCGTGGCGAGGAAGGAAGGGTTGCCGTCCGGAACATCCGCCGTCACTCCAAGGAAGAGCTCGAGAGGCTTGAGCGCGAGGGCGGCATCTCCGAAGATGACCTCGTCCGCTCGGAGAAGGAGCTCCAGAAGCTCACCGATCAGCACGTCGGCGAGATCGACGAGGTCGTCGCGCACAAGGAACAGGAGCTCAAGGAGATCTAGTGGCCAAGGGCGAAGGGCGAGGAGAGGGCCGGGGCCGAGGCGGCGAAGCCGCCGGCGAGGACGGCGAGGAGCTGTTCGAGGATCTCGACAAGTTCTTCGCGCCGATCCAGGACGTCGACTGGCCCGAGACGGCCGGCGCCTCCGGGGCTGCCCGCGAGGCCGAGCCGGGTGGGCGGCCGGAGGACGCCGAAGAGGCGGGGGGGCCCGCCGGGCCCGGCCCCGGGTCGGAGACCTCAGAGTACGAGGAGCCGATCCGGATCGACGGCGAGGCCGAGGAGCCCGAGCCGGTCTCGGGTCCGACGCCGGGGCAGGAGGACCTCTTCGGTGCGGATGAGCGCGAGGGGGCACCGGTAACGCCGGCGTGGTCCCCGGCTGCCGGCGGGGAGGAGGCCGAGGACGAGAGCGTGAGCTCGTTCCTGTTCGAGTCCGAGGCGGAGGAGGACCTCGAGCCGGGCGAGATCTCGGAGTCGTCCTTCGCGGCTGCGCCCGGCGCCTACACCGACCTGCCCGGACCGGATGA
>JBIOTM010000179.1:0-16814 GCA_044865955.1 Actinomycetota bacterium
CCGGCCGTCTCGCCGCCGTCACGCTGGAGGGCGAGCCGGGCATCGGCAAGACCCGGCTCCTCCTGGCGGCGAGAGAGATCGCCGCCGACCGCGGATGCCTCGCCGTCGCCGTCGGCGCCGACGAGGAGCTCCGCGGTCCCTTCCTCCTCGCCCGGTCGATCCTGGGCGCTCCCGAGCTCGCCGACGCCGTGCCCGGCACGGCCGCCGAGGCCGCCCTCGCGACGGCGACCAACGTGCTATTCGGCCGGGACGACCCCGGCCTGGCCGGGCTGCCCGCCGATCAGAAGCTGCTCCGCTCCTTCGACCTCGCGAGCATGGCGATCCGGGCGCTCACCGCCGAGCGGCCCCTCGCCGTGTTGATCGACGACATGCAGTGGGCCGACGAGGACAGCCTCCGCCTGCTCCGGTACGTGGTCCGGACCGAGGGAGCCAGTCCGATCTTCCTGCTGTTCGCCATCCGTCCGGAGGAGCTGGCGACGCTCACCGAGGCCGTGACGTTGCTCGCCGACATGGAGCGGATGCGCGTGATCCGTCGGCTGAAGGTGGCGCGGTTCTCCCCGCTGGAGACGACCGAGTTCCTCCAGCAGGTCCTCGGGGGCGCCGTGGATCCGGCGACCGCGGCGACGATCCACGGTCAGGCCGAAGGGGTCCCGTTCATCGTCGAGGAGGTGGGGCGCGCGTACAGCGAGGCCGGCATGCTCCAGCGGATCGCCGACACGTGGACGCTCGCCCGGAACGCCGATCGGCTCGCTCCCTCCGCTGTCCGCACGCTGATCCAGCGGCGGGCGGCCCACCTCCCCCCCGAGACGAAGACGGCGCTGGCGGAAGCCGCGATCCTCGGTCGGCACTTCAGCCTGAAGGATCTGCGGGAGGTCCGGCTGCGGCTCGGTGACGAGGCCGCCGACATCGCCGTGTTGGGCGAGGCGCTGTCCCCGGCGGCCGTCGCCGGCTTGCTCGTGGAGCAGCCCGAGAGCGCGCCGGCCGACTACAGCTTCCCGCACGAACAGGTCCGGGAGTTCGCGGCCGACATCCTCCCCGTGGCGCGTCGCCGCCGGATCCACGCCGCGATCGTCGAGCTGCTCCTCGCTGGTGAGCCGGCGCCCGAGACGCTGCCCCTCCTCGCCCATCACGCCCGTGCGGCCGGCGACGCGCAGGTCTGCGTTCGCTTCTCCACGGAGGCCGCTCACGCCGCGCTCGCCGCCCACGCGCCCGAAGAGGTGCTACGGGTGGTGGAGATCGCGCTCCCGCAGGCGGCGACGCCCCAGGAGCGGCTGGGCCTGTTGACCGCGCGCGACGACGCCCTCGAGATGCTCCGCCGCCCGGGCGACCGGCTCGAGGGGCTGTCGGAGCTCGCGGCGCTCGCCGAAGCTCTCCGCGATCCGCATCTCGATCTGGACGTCACGCTCCGCCGGGCGGCCGCCCTCCGGCTCTCGCAGCAGGAGGATCGCGCCGCCGAGCTCGCCGCGCGCGTCCGGGCGCTGGCGGGCGAACGAGGAGATCTGGTCGCGGAGCTCGCCGCCTGCCTGGAGCTCGGGCAGGCGTTGCTCCATTCCGGCCTGGGCGAGGGGTTCGTGCCGTCCGCGGCCGAGGTCGACCTCGACGCCGCCGACGAGGCCTACACACGCGCGGCCGAGCTGGCGGAGCAGCTGAACGACAGGTCGATGCTGGCGGCCGCGACGAGGGAGCTCGGCGTGATCGACCTCGGCAGGGTCCGTGCGTGGTTCGTCGAGCGCATCGCGGTCGGAGAGCATCTGCCCGTGATGGAGCGCGTGGCCGCAGGCGAGGCGCTCGAGGACCTCATGGAGGAGCTGCCGATCGCGCCGACTGCGCGATCGGCAGCCGAGCGCTTCCACCGGGCGCTCGCGCTGTACGAGGACCTCGGCGACCGGCAGGGCATGATGGCTTCGATCATCGCGATGGCGTACCACAGCTGGGGGCCGGACATCCACATCGGCTCCGACTCCGCCCGCCACATCGAGGAGATCCGGCGTCTCGCGACACAGCTGCACTCCTTCACGAGCGAGAGCCAGCGAGCGTTCGCCGAGGTGCAGATGCTCTACGGCGTCCACGTGTTCGCGCGAGCGAAGGTGATCCCGGACCTCGCGATCACCCGGGGGAGGGAGGCGTTCGAGCGCGCCGGCGCGATCGGCGACCGACAGCTCGAGTTCCTCGCGGCCGGAGGCACCGCCATGTCGTACGTCGAGCTGGGAGACGACGAGGCGGCGACGGAGTGGCTCGACCGGGCAGCCGCCGTCGCGTCGGAGACGCCCACACCTCTGCGAGCGCGTCAGCTCGAGCTCTGGAAGGGGCAGCTCCATGCGGCGCGCGGGGAGGCCGACGACATGCGGGCACACTTGGAGCGCGCGGTGCAGATGGCCCAGGAGCAGGGCCTGCCCGGGGCCCGCTGTGAGGCGTTGACCGTCCTCGCCGCGGCCTCGGCGGCCATCGGCGCCGATCGCAAGGACGAGGATCTTCTCGCGCTGGCCGAGCGGGCCGCCCTGGAGGCGAAGGGCCTCGTCCCGATCCTGTCCGGCCACCCGCCCTGGGGAGCGAAGGCGGATGCCGCGCTCGTCACGGTCGCGCTCGCCCGCGGCCGCTCCGACGAGGCTCTCGAGGCGGCCCGCTCGGCCGTCCAGGACCTCCGGTCGGCGCAACACGAGGACATGCACCTCGACGTGCTCGTCCCCGTCGCGGCCTCGCTGATGTCGGCGGGGACGGAGGAGGAGCGAGGCCAGCTGCCCCCGTACGTCCAGCTCCAGGCCTCTGTGATCGCGAACCGGATCGTCGACGAAGGCGTCCGGGCCCGCTGGTTCCGGGGCCCCATCGGGAGCGCGCTGGCCGCGCTGACGGCGGATCCCGACGCGCGTCCCACCCGGAACACCGACGACGGGTCCGCTGACGGGATGGCGCCGGAGGACGTCCGACTGCTCAAGCTCGTGGTCGAAGGACTCTCGAACGGGGAGATCGCGGAGCGGTTGGGCATCGACGAGCAGGAGGTCGGACGCCGCCTCGCCGCGGCCTATGCCAAGGTCGGTGCCACCTCGCGGGCCGACGCGACGGCGTTCGCCTTCCAGTCGAGGATGCTGTGAGGGGGACCGGGTAGATGCTCCGGGCGCGGGTCGACCGGCCGCGTTGCATCGGCGCGGGCAACTGCATCACGATCGCGCCCACGGCCTTCGACTGGCACCACGGCGACTTCGGCAAGGCCGACGTGATCGACGTGACGTCCGTCGAGGAGGAGCGGCTCCGCGAGGCCGCGCTCGCCTGCCCCACCCAGGCGATCGTGATCGAGGAGGTCGAGGAGCTGCTGCCGTGGCAGCTCCGTGGCCGGACCCAGACCCAACGCGTCCAGCGCACGTTCATGTTCACCGACATCGTCGGATCGACCAGCCTGCTCGAGGCGATGGGCGACGAGGCATGGCAGTCCCTGCTGACCTGGCACGACCAGATGCTCCGCTCGATGTTCCTCGCGCACCGCGGCGAGGAGGTGACCGCGATCGGGGATGGTTTCTTCGTCGCGTTCGAGTCGCCGGACGATGCCCTCGCGTGCGCCGCAGCCATCCAGCGCGGCCTGGCCGAGCACCGGAAGTCCGCTGGGTTCGCGCCGCAGGTCCGCATCGGCCTGCACGCCTCGGACGCCACGATGGTTGGCCGGAACTTCACCGGCAAGGGGGTTCACGAGGCGGCCCGGATCGGCGCGCTGGCCGAGGGCGGCGAGATCAAGGCGAGCGTGAGCACTGCGGTCGGGGGGAGGTTCCCCACCTCGGATCCGCAGACGGTGAGCGTCAAGGGCATCTCCGACCCCATCGAGGTGGTCACCGTCGACTGGCGGTAGGGCCGGGGGTCGGTCCACGCACCTATCCTGATCGGATGTCGCAGCCCGCCACCTTCCGCGAACGGATCGCGGTCCTGAGGCCCCTGCAGGTCCGAGACTTCGCGTTCCTGTGGACCGGCATGACCGTCTCGATGATCGGCGACGGCATCTACCTCGTGGCCATCGCGTGGCAGGTGCTGTCGATCGAGAACCGTCCCGGGGCGCTGGCCCTCGTCGGGATCGCCTGGTCGCTCCCCCAGGTGGTGCTCGTCATGGGCAGCGGGGCCCTGTCCGACCGGCTGGAACGGCGGCACCTCATGATCGCCGGGGACGCGATCCGCTTCGCCGCGATCGGGGTGATCGGCATCCTCTCGGTCACCGAACAGCTCACGATCCCGATCGTGCTCGTCCTCGTGGCGGCGTACGGGGCGGGGCAGGCCGTGTTCCAGCCCGCCTTCTCCTCGATCACACCCGCGATCGTGCCGAGGGACCTGCTCGTACAGGCCAACTCCCTCGCGCAGCTCGTTCGGCCGTTCGCGATGACGCTGGTCGGCCCCCTCGTCGGAGGCGCCCTCGTCGCATGGGTGAGCCCCGGGGCGGCGTTCCTGGTCGATGCCGGGACGTTCGCGTTCTCCGCGGCGATGATCCTCGCGATGCGCACCCGCCGCGCTCCCCGGGACGACGAGGCCGCGCCCGGTTCGTTCTTCGCCGACGTCGCCGAAGGGCTCCGGTACGTGCGGCGAGCGCGATGGCTGCTGATCGCGATGGTGGCGGCCACCGTCAGCCTCCTGGCCGTGTGGGGACCCTGGGAGACCCTGGTCCCCATCGTGGTGAAGAACGACCTCGGAGGCCGGGCCTCGTCGCTGGGGCTCGTCTTCGGAGCGGGCGGCGTGGGCGCCGTCCTCGCCGCGGCCGTCTTCGGTCAGCGCGGGACGCTGCCGAGGAAGCCCGTGACCGCGATGTACCTCGCGTGGGCCCTCGGGATGTTCGGGACGGCGGGGTTCGGCCTCGTGACGTCCGTCTGGCAGGCGATGGTCGTGGCCTTCGTGACCGAGGCCTCCATCACGTTCCTCGTCGTCGTCTGGGTGACGCTGGTGCAGCGACTGGTGCCGGACAGGCTCCTCGGACGGGTGTTCGCGCTGGACTGGATGATCTCGACCGGGGGCGTGCCGCTGTCGTTCGCGATCACCGGGCCCGCGGCGGAGGCGATCGGCCACGACGCGACGCTGATCGCGGCGGGACTGCTGGGCGGGGGCATCACCCTGGCGTTCATGTTCGTCCGGGGCGCCCGCGGCCCCGAGCGGGACGGCTCCCTCGCGGCGGACGAGCCTTCGGTCGCGGCTGCGTAGACTCGACGCCGTGGAGTACACGCACGTCGGGCGGCTGGGTCTGGTCGTGTCTCGCCTCTGCCTCGGGACCATGAACTTCGGACCGCACACCCCCGAGGACGAGTCGCACCGGATCATGGACACCGGGATCGCCGAAGGGATCAACTTCTTCGACACGGCCAACGTCTACGGACGCCACCTCGGCGCCGGCGCCACCGAGCGGATCATCGGCGACTGGTTCGCCAAGGGCGGCGGACGTCGGGAGAAGGTGGTCCTCGCCACCAAGGTCTACGGCCAGACGGGGGAGTGGCCGAACGAGTCCCGGCTGTCGAAGCTCGCGATCCGCCGCGCGTGCGAGGAGTCGCTCGAGCGGCTTCAGACCGACTACATCGACCTGTACCAGATGCACCACATCGACCGGAACGCGTGGTGGGACGAGATCTGGGAGGCGATGGAGCAGCTGAAGAGCGAGGGCAAGATCCTCTACGTCGGTTCGTCGAACTTCGCCGGCTGGCACATCGCACGAGCGAACCAGATCGCGGGCGGGCGGCACTCCCTCGGCCTCGCGACCGAGCAGTCGCTCTACAACCTCACCGAGCGGACGATCGAGCTCGAGGTCATCCCGGCGGTCCGGGAGTACGGGATGGGACTGATCGTGTGGAGCCCGCTCGCGGGCGGCCTCCTGGCCGGCGCCCTCAAGAAGGTCACGGAGGGCCGACGGTCCTCCGAGTACCTGCAGGAGGACATCGACAAGGACCGGGATCGATTGGAGCGGTGGGAGAAGCTCTGCGCCGACCTGGGGGAGCGGCCCGCGGACGTCGCGCTCGCGTGGCTCCTGCACCAGCCGGCGGTCACGGCGCCCATCATCGGTCCGCGGACCGAGGAGCAGCTCGAGGGATCGTTCCGCGCGGTGGAGATCCGGCTCGACCCCGAGGTCCTGGGCAAGCTCGACGAGATCTTCCCCGGCCCCGGCGGGCCCGCACCCGAGGCCTACGCCTGGTAGCGGGTGCTTCCCTGCGGCCCGGCGAGGGCCGAAGATTGCCGCACCGAACTCCCAGGGAGGACCTATGGTGTCGCAGCCGGTCGCGCCCGTCCGTGGTTCGCAGCTCGGGCTGATCGAGATCCTCGGCTACATCGGGATCACCCTCGCCGTGGTCGGAACGATCGCCGTGGTCATCGTGCAGACGGACGAGCCTTCGCAGGGAACGATCACGTTCACCGCGGGAGTGCTCGCAGCCGCCCTCCTGCTGGTGGGGATCCTGCTCGGGGCCGACGCTCCGGACCGGCTCGCCCGGCTCCGGAGCGTCTGCTGGTTCCTCTCCGCCGAGGCGTTCGGCGTGTTCATCGCGGTCGCGGTGCAACCGACCGACCGGTCGGGCATCTTCCTCACCCAGGTGCTGGTGGCCGTCTACGGCTTCGGGCTGTGGCTGTTCGTGCCGCGGCTCCTCCAGCAGCTCGTGTTCTTCAACGCGGCGCTGGGGGCGATCCTGGCGTTGGTCTTCCCGGATCCGTCGTCGTTGGTCTTCGGGCCGCCGAACCTGGTCGGACCGGCGCTCGTCCTGTGGCTCGGCGGTGCCGGATGGTTCGCTCTCGGGGCCGTCGGCCGGGTGCGCCCCCCGCGGGCTGCCATGATCCTGGGAACCATCTCCTCGCTGGTCGCTCCGTTCCTGCTCTTCGAGTCGCCGGATCTCGGGGCGATCCTGGTCGTCGCCACGTCGGCCGTGTACCTGTTCCTCGGGGGCGCGATCGGCGACCGAGCCGTGTCCGGCATCGCGATCGTCGGCCTGATCGTGGGCACGATCGGCTTCCTGAGCGAGGTGGGGATCGAGGACGTGGGATCGGCGTGGGCCACGCTGACGGTCGGGGTGATCGTCCTGCTCGGCGCGCTCCTCACGGAGGTGAGGATCGGCGTCCGAGGGTCTGCGTTCGGGAAGGTGGCGTTGCCGATCGGGCCGCGGGTCGAGCGGGTGGCGACGACACCGGCCGTCCCCCCGCCGCCGCCGGAGCCACCGTCGGCGGAACCCCCGCCCTAGGATCCGAGCGCCCGTTCGAGCTCCCCCGCCGCGTCGAGGACGGCGGGCGCGTACCGCTTCGCCGAGGTCCTCCCGACACGCTGTTCGGGGCCGGAGATCGACACGACGGCGACCAACGCCCCGTCCGGCTCTCGCACGGGGGCGCTCACCGAGCCGACCCCCGGTTGCCGCTCGCCCGCGCTGGATGCCCAGCCGCGTCGCCGAGCCGTCGCGAGCTGCCGCTCCAGTCGCTCGCCGACCGGCGTTGCGGGCGTGATCCGCTCGGCTCGGGGGATCAGCTCGGTGGCCACGGCGGGAGGACCGAAGGCGAGGAAGACCTTGCCGGCCGAGCCGGCGGTGAGCGGGAGGAGGGCGCCGACGTCGACGATCGTGCGCAGCTCCCTGTCGGACTCGGCGACGGCGATGCAGCGGCGCCGGTGGTGGTCGCGGACGAACAGCTGCGCGCTCTCGCCCGTGACCCGGGCCAGGCGATCGAGCACCGGTTGGGCGAGGTCCCGCAGCGGAAGCTCGCGCATCGCGGTCGCGGCCAGGCCGAGGAGCCTCGACCCCAGCCGGTAGCCGTGTGCACCCGCGTCGGTGATCAGCCCGTGGTCCTCCATCGCGTGGAGCAATCGATGCGCCGTCGAGCGGGTGAGCCCGGTCGCCCGGACGACGTCGGTGAAGCTGCGGGCACCCTCTTCGACGGCCTCGAGGATGGCCATGGACCGGTCGAGGACGCCCACGCCGGTGCGAGGACCATGTGATACGGTCATGTGTCCCACATGATGGTACCGAGTTCCAGATGATGGAACACGCTGGACGACACCCAGGGGCCCGTTCGATGGCATCATCCCCGAAGACGCTCGCGGAGAAGGTCTGGGATCGCCACGTCGTCCACCGGGCGGCCGGCGAGCCGGATCTCCTCTACGTCGATCTCCACCTCGTCCACGAGGTGACGAGCCCACAGGCGTTCGAGGCCCTCCGGCTCGCCGGCCGCACCGTGCGGAGGCCCGACCTCACCGTGGCGACGATGGACCACAACGTCCCCACCACCGACGGGCCCGTCGGCGACCCCACCAGCGCCAAGCAGATGGAAGCGCTGGCCGACAACGCGGAGGAGTTCGGGATCACGCTCTACCCGTGGGGCTCGGCCGGCCAGGGGATCGTCCACGTGATCGGCCCCGAGATGGGCTACACGCAGCCCGGTCTCACCATCGTGTGCGGCGACTCGCACACCTCCACCCACGGCGCGTTCGGCGCCCTCGCGATCGGAATCGGGACGAGCGAGGTGGAGCACGTCCTGGCGACCCAGACGCTCCCGCAGCGACCCGCGAAGACCATGGCGATCACCGTCGACGGCGCTCTCCCGGCCGGCTGCAGCGCCAAGGACGTGATCCTCGGGATCATCCACCGGATCGGCACCGGCGGCGGCGTCGGACACGTCCTCGAGTACCGCGGCTCCACGATCCGCGCGCTCTCGATGGAGGGCCGAATGACGATCTGCAACATGTCGATCGAAGCCGGGGCCCGGGCCGGCATGGTCGCGCCCGACGACACGACGTTCGCCTACCTGGAGGGGAGGCCGCACGCGCCGAAGGATGGGGAGTGGGAGCGGGCCCTCGACGATTGGCGTGCGCTCCCCACCGACGACGCCGCGTCGTTCGACGCGGAGGTCGCGATCGACGCCGCCGAGCTCAGGCCGTACGTCTCCTGGGGCACCAACCCAGCGCAATCGGTCACGATCGACGACGCGGTCCCGGACCCCGACTCCTTCGAGGACGACGCGAAGCGCGACGCGGCCCGACGGGCCCTCGCGTACATGGCGCTCGAGCCCGGGACCGCGATCCGCGACATCCGGCCGGACACGATCTTCATCGGATCGTGCACGAACTCGCGTCTCGAGGACCTCCGCGCCGCGGCGGCGGTCGTCCGGGGCCGTCGGATCGCGGATGGGCTCCGGGCGCTCGTCGTGCCCGGCTCGGTCGCGGTGAAGCTGCAGGCCGAGCGGGACGGGCTCGACCGGGTGTTCACCGAGGCCGGCTTCGAATGGCGCGGCGCCGGCTGCTCGATGTGCCTGGGGATGAACCCCGACATCCTCGAGCCCGGCGAGCGGAGCGCCTCCACCTCGAACCGCAACTTCGAGGGACGGCAGGGCAAGGGCGGGCGGACCCACCTCGTGTCACCGGCGGTGGCGGCCGCGACGGCGGTCGCCGGCCGATTCACCACCCCGGAGGACCTCTGATGGAGCCCGTCAGCCGCGTCGAGGGGACGGCCGTCCCGCTGGACCGGTCCGACGTCGACACCGACCAGATCGTCCCGGCGCGGTTCCTCAAGCGGATCGAGCGGAGCGGCTTCGGACCGTTCCTGTTCTTCGAATGGCGGAAGGACCCCGGGTTCGTGCTCAACGACGAGCGCTACGCGGGCGCCACGATCCTCCTCGCGGGCCCGAACTTCGGCAGCGGATCGAGCAGGGAGCACGCCCCGTGGGCGCTGGAGGACCACGGGTTCCGGGCGGTGATCGCCCCGAGCTTCGCCGACATCTTCCGGAACAACTGCTGCAAGATCGGGCTGCTGCCGGTGGAGCTGCCCCAGGAGTCGGTGCGGGCGCTGATGGACGCCGTCCTCGACGATCCCGGCACGAGGATCGCGGTCGACCTCGAGGCGCTGACGGTCACGGCGCCGTCGGTGCAGGAGACCTTCGAGTTCGACGACTTCCGCCGGTGGTGCCTGCTCGAAGGGTTCGACGACATCGACCTGACCCTGCGCCACGTCGACGAGATCGCCGCTTACGAGACGTCGCGTCCGTCGTGGCTCCCGACGGCGTAGTCAGTCGCTCGAACGGACCCGACGCATCGCCGCCTCGGCGGTCTCCGCCGTGAGCGCGGCGAGCGCCTCGGTGCGATGCGCGACCACGTGCTCGGGGTGGGTCAGGCGCGCCGCCTTCACCGGGAGGGCCGACAGGTCACGTCGGAACCTCGCTCGCATCTCCTCCATCGAGGCGGCCGGGTCGATGCGGCGCCCGGCCCGCATCGCCGGCTCCAGGAGCGGCTCGTGGTTCGGGCCGGGCGCCTCCTCGTCGCGCAGCGACAGGACGTCCTCCGACGGTCCCCGCCACACCTGCTTGCGGCCCGGCGCGGTGGCCTTCGCCGACGACAGCTTCAGCACCGGCCTGCCGTCGAACTCCACGAGCTTGTACACGACGTCGACGTAGGGGGCGTCCGCCGAGACCCCCAGCTGGGTTCCGACCCCGAAGGCGTCCACGGGGGCCCCGGCCCGCACCAGCTCGGCGACCTCGTGCTCGTCCAGGCCACCGCTGGCGAAGATCCTCGCCCGCCCCAGCCCGGCGTGATCCAGGAGCCGCCGGGATTCGCGGGAGAGCCGGTCGAGGTCGCCCGAGTCGAGCCTGATCCCGATCTCGTTCTGGAGGTCCATGTCGCTGATCACGTCGATCGCGTGCCGCACGCCGGCGAGGGTGTCGTAGGTGTCGACCAGGAACGTGGTCCGGTGGGGATGGTCCTCCGCGAAGGCTCTGAACGCCTCCCGCTCGTCGTCGAACGCCGTGATGAACGAGTGCGCCATCGTGCCCGCGACCTTGAGCCCGAGCTCCCGCGCCGCCTCGACGTTCGACGTCGCCTCGAATCCGACGATCGCGCTGGCCCGTGCCGCGGCCCGGGCGGCCTCCTCTCCGTGCGAGCGCCGGTACGCGAAGTCGACCATCCCGCGGCCCTCGGAGGCGATCACGTACCGCGCGGCCTTCGACGCCAGCGTCGTGTGCACCGTGACCTTGTTCAGCAGGACCGTCTCGACCAGCTGCGCCACGGCGATCGGGGCCGTGACCTCGAGGAGGGGCTCCTTCGCGTGCACGATCCGCCCCTCGGGAACGGCCCAGACCTCCCCCTCGAACCGGACGCGGCGGAAGTCCTCGACGGCTCGCTCGTCGAAGCCGATCTCCCGCAGGTAAGCCAGCTCCCCGTCGTCGAAGGAGAACGACTCGAGGAACGCGAGACAGTCGTCGAGCCCGCCGGCGACCAGGAACCCGCGCTCCTTCGGCATGTCCCTCACGTAGAGGCTGAACGTCGCCGGCCCGTCCATCCCGCGCCGGAGGTAGCTCGCGGCCATGTTGAGCTCGTACAGGTCCGTCCTGAGCCCACCGGGCATGAGACGTAGGCTACAGGCGATGTCGAAGCGGTCCCGCCGTCGGTTCGAGACGCTCGTCGCCGACGCCCTGGACGAGCTGCCCGGCTGGGTCCAGGAGGCGATGGACAACGTCGCCGTGACCGTCGAGGATCGCCCGCCGGCGAAGGACCCGGAGCTCCTGGGCCTGTACGAGGGGATCGCGAAGACCGAACGCGAGTCCTACTCGGGCGTCCTGCCGGATCGGATCACGCTGTTCCGCTCCACGATCGAAGCCGAGGCCGGCGACGACGACGAGGAGCTCCGTGCCCTCGTCGCCGAGACCGTGGTGCACGAGGTCGCGCACCACTTCGGGATCTCGGACGAGCGTCTCGAAGGCCTGGGATGGGACTGAGGCCGGCCAACCGGGCGGAGACGGACGTGGACGACGAGCGGCTCATGCGCCGCGCGCTCGACGAGGCCCGCCGGTGCCCGGAGCACGGCGACGTTCCCATCGGCGCGGTCGTCACCCGGGGCGACCGGATCCTCTCGTCGGCGGGGAACGAACGAGTGCTGGCGGGCGACCCCACCGCCCACGCGGAGATCCTGGCCCTGCGGGCCGCGGCCGGTGAGGTGGGCTCGTGGCGGCTCGAGGGGTGCACCCTGTACGTCACCCTCGAACCCTGCGCGATGTGCGCCGGCGCCGCCGTGCTCGCCAGGCTCGATCGCGTGGTGTTCGGGCCCCAGGACCCCAAGGCCGGCTTCGCCGGCTCGCTCGGCAACCTCCTGCAGGACCCCCGGCTGAACCACGCCGTCGCGGTCACCGCCGGTGTGCTGGCGGAGGAGTGCGGGGACGTCCTTCGCGGGTTCTTCCGCGAACGGCGCTAGCGGGCCAGCCGGTCGCGGATCGCGTCGTCGATGCGAGCGGTGACCTCGGGCATCTCCCGTCGCATCGCGGCGAACGAGGCCGGGCTCATGACGGCCAGGGTGGTCGGCGCCGTGGTCTCGACCGAGGCCGTCCGGCGTCCGTGCTCGATCAGCGCGATCTCGCCGAAGAAGTCGCCCTCGCCCAGCGTCGTGAGGCGCTGGCCCTCATGGGTCACCTCGACCTCGCCGTGCAGGAGCACGAAGAACTCGTGGGGCAGGCGGCCCTCCTCGAGAAGCTGCTTGCCGGCCGGCAGGTCGACGGTGTCCGACCAGCGGGCGATCTTCTCCCGCTCCTTGTGGGTCAGCCCCGAGAACAGGGGCACGCGCTCCAGGTCCTTGGCGTCCACCGCGGGGATCCTCGCACGATCGTCCCTCGGGCGTCATTCCGCGGCGGAGCGGACCGCGCCGTCGCCCCCGACGGCGCCCGCTAGACTCGACCGCGGAGGCGTGCCGGAGTGGACGAACGGGACCGCCTCGAAAGCGGTTAGGGGCCTAATCCGCCCCTCGCGTGTTCGAATCACGCCGCCTCCGCCACGTGACTCCGGCTCGCCCGGAGGTACCTCGTCCTCGGTTTGCGGCTCCGGCCCGAAGGGGCGATGATGCGCGGGCACTCTTCGCACCCGTACGAGGGAGGGGTCATGCAAGATCGCTCCGCACCCGTCGCCACGGACGAGGACGCGCAGCGGCTCGAGAAGTTCGGCTACAAGCAGGAGCTGCGGCGCGCGCTCACCCTCTTCGAGAACTTCGGCCTCGCCTTCTGCTACCTCTCCCCGGTCGTCGGCATCTACTCGCTGTTCGTGCTGGGCTTCGGCTCCGGTGGGCCGCGGTACCTGTGGCTGATGCCGATCGCCGTCGGCGGGCAGCTGCTCGTCGCGCTGGTGTTCGCCGAGCTGGGCAGCCACTACCCGATCGCGGGCGCGCTCTTCCAGTGGGCCAAGAACCTGATGGGTGCGGGGTACGGGTGGTGGGTCGGATGGTTCTACGGGTGGGCGCTGATCGTGACCGTCGCGGCCGTGGACGCGGGCGTCGTGTACTACGCGGCGCCGCTGATCAACAAGTACCTGCATACGGACTTCGACGTGTTGAACCCGAACACGCTCCTGCTCTTCGGGTTCGCCATGCTCGCGATCCAGACGTTCGTCAACATCGTGGGGGTGAAGATCCTCGCGATGATCTCGAAGATCGGCGTCTGGGTCGAGGTGGCTGGCACGTTCGGCATCGCGATCCTGCTGGGCATCTACGGCTTCCATCACGGCATCGGCTATCTCTTCAGCACCCAGGGTGCGGAGACGGCGGCGGGGAGCCCGCTCGGCGTGGACTTCGGCGGCCACTGGTGGACGGCAGCCGCCTTCGTCGCGATCCTGGCGCACGTGTGGATCTTCTACGGCTTCGAGTCGGCCGGGGACGTCGCGGAGGAGGTCGTCGACGCGTCTCGCCGCGTGCCCAGGGCCATCGTCCGCACGATCCTGATCGGCGGGCTGACGAGCTTCGTCCTCGTCGCGGCCCTGATCCTCGCCGTGCCGAAGGGAGCCGAGGCCTTCGGGCTGGCCGGCTCGTTCGCCGGCGGCGTCCCGTTCATCGTCTCGTCGAACGTCACGAGCTCCGCCCTGCAGGACGTCATCCTGCTGTTGGTGGTGTTCGCCTTCTTCAGCTGCGGCACCGCCGTCCAGGCGGCGGCGGCGCGGCTCGTCTTCTCGTACTCGCGGGACGAGGCTCTGCCGGCCGCCGGGTGGCTGCGCCGGGTCTCGCCGCGCTTCAACACGCCGACGAACGCGCTGTGGCTGGCGGCGATCCTCCCAGCGGCGTTCTCGCTCCTCGTGCACTTCACGCCCTCCGAGCCGATCCATATCCTCTTCTTCACCTGGCCCGCCAGCGTGAACGCGCTCTTCGTCCTGGTGTCCTTCGGCGTCTCCGGCATCTACCTCTCGTTCCAGATGGTGGTGCTCGCCACGCTGATCGCGCGGACCCGTGGATGGAGGCCCGACGGCTCGTTCCAGCTGGGCCGGTACGCGTGGCCGGTGACGATCGCGGCGCTCGTGTGGGGGGTGGGGATGCTCGTCAACATCCTCCTCCCGACCGGCACCGACAGCCCGAAGGGCGCGCTGTTCAACTACGACTGGATGACGCTGATCGTCATGCTCACGATCACGCTGCTCGGCGCGATCTACTACCTGAGCTCGAAGCCGCAGGATCGGGTCGCGGCGTACGTCGTCAAGCGTCAGGAGCCGGCCGCGGCCGGGATGGCCCAACCGTAGGCGAACCCGGGACCGCTCGATCGACGAGGCTGGTCGCAGACAGATACGGTCGTGCCGATGCGCAGCGTCCTCGCCCCCGTCCTCGCCGTCCTCCTTGCCCTCGCGGACGCCGGTCCGGCCGCGGCGGACATCCCGCCGGGGCGCTACGCCATCGGCGACTCGGTGATGCTGGGGGCGAAGGAGGAGCTCACGGCGCGGGGCATCCACGTGAACGCGTCGATCTCGCGGCAGTTCCGCGACGCGGTCGCGATCGTGGAGGGGCTGAAGGCGGCCGGCCGGCTGCGGCGGAAGATCATCATCCATCTCGGGAACAACGGGATCCTCATCGAGGCCGCGGACTGCAACCGCATCTCCGAGGTGGCCGGGCCGAACCGCACGGTCTACCTCGTGAACCTGAAGATCCCGCGCTGGTACCGTGCGACGCAGAACCGGAGGTTGGCGGCCTGCGCGGATCGCCGGGCCAACACGCTGCTCCTCGACTGGTTCAACTTCAGCCGGTACCACCCGTCGTGGTTCGCGGCCGACGGGTACCACCTCACCGCGACCGGACAGGTCCGGTACGCCGGGTTCATCGCGACCAGGACCGGCTGAAGCTCAAGCCACGCGGGCGAGCGGCCGTTGGTGTTCCATGCGCAGGATCCTCTCCGCGTCCCTGCTCGCCGCCGCGCTGGCGGTCACGTGGGCCGGTCCGGCCCCGGCGGCCACACCCATCCCGCATGGCCGCCTCGGCGTCGGCGACTCGATCATGCTCTCCTCCTCCGACGAGCTCGGGGCCTACGGCACCCCGGTCAACGCGAAGGTGGGGCGTCAGTTCTCCGAGGGGCTCCACGCGGTCCGCGTCCTCGAGCAGGAGGGTCTGCTGCCGAAGCGCGTGATCGTCCACCTGGGCACGAACGGGTGGATCGACCCCGCCGACTGCGAGGCGCTCGTGGAGGCCGCAGGTCCCAGCTGGCGCGTCTTCCTGGTGACGATCCGGGTGCCGCGCGACTGGATGCGGCCGAACAACCTCACGCTCCAGGCGTGCGCGGCCGCCTACGACCGGGTCCACCTGATCCGGTGGGCGATGCTGAGCGGTCCCCATCCCGAGTGGTTCGCCGACGACGGCTACCACCTGAACCCGGACGGTCAGGCCGAGTACGCGGCCTACATCGACGCGCGGGTCGACGCGATCCTCGCCTCGATCCTGGGCGCCGCCTGAGGACCCGTAGACTCGTCCCGGTGGCCTGCCCGAGCGGACGAAGGGGCACGCCTGGAGAGCGTGTAGGGGGGTGACCCCCTCGCGGGTTCGAATCCCGCGGCCACCGCTTCCGATCACGGCGGGTCCCTCCACCCCGGGCACGGCTCGCCCCCGAGGGGACCGGGGAGCTCCTCCTCCCCGTCGAGCCACGCACGCACGTCGTCGAACGTCGACCACGGCACGAAGGGGATCCCTTCCGCCTCGCAGTGCCGGATCAAGGAGTCCCCGACCTTCGCGAACGCCACGTCGGCGTACCGGGCGCCGAATCGGTCGCTCGGCCCCTCCCCGACGAAGGCGGTGCGTCCGTACGTCTCCCGCGAGCGCTCGACGGCCTGCTTCTTGCACGTTCCGCACCCCACGCAGGTGGGGTGGCCGTTGCCGAAGGTGAGCCCCGGTCCGCCGTCGGATCGCCATCCGTTCGTGATCACCGCGAGGCCGTCGATCCCGTTCGCGTCGAGGAGGGGTCGGATGTAGAAGCCGAACCCGTCGGAGACGACCGTCACCGGCACGTCTCGGGCCCGGCTCCACTCGACGAACGTCCCGAACGTCGGATCGATCGGGCAGTGCGACAGCGCGTACTCGAGGAGCTCCGCCACGGGGGCTCGGAGCATGCTCGCCTGGCTCGCGAGCGCGTCCCGGCCGCCGATCTCGCCGCGCTCCCACGCGGTGTCGAAGTCGGCCCACGATGGATCGCCGAACTCGATCAGCAGATGCTCGGCCACGTCGTGCAGGCACGCGGTCCCGTCGAAGTCCACGAGCACGGCGTCGATCGGAGGCATCGGGCGCAGGGTAGCGGCGTGGGACGATGCCCGGATGGACGTCGCGGACCGGGTCGCCGCCGCCGCCCTCGAGGGCGAGCGCGTGCGTGCCGCGACGGTCGAGGGCGGCGAGGTGATCGAGGTCGACGGCCTGGTGGTCGCGCTGACCAACCTGCCGACGCCCGAGCTGAACGTCACGGTGGTGGCGCGCGAGCCGGCGGATCCCGCGGCGGCGCTCGGCGAGGCGCGGTCCGTCTTCCGGTCGCGAGGGCATCCCTTCTTCGGCGTCGAGGTGGAGCTCGGCCGGCATCCGGGGGTGGAGGCGGCGATCCGTGCGGCCGGCCTGAGGCGGGTCGAGGCGTGGCCGGCG
>JBIOTM010000180.1:0-4395 GCA_044865955.1 Actinomycetota bacterium
ACGCGCCACCCGCCGCCGGGCCCGTCCAGCTCCAGGATCTCCACCGGATCGACGCTACGCCGTGACGCCGACGCACCACGGGTGGGGCGGGCAGGATTCGAACCCGCGACACGAGGGTTAAAAGCCCCCTGCTCTGACCAAGCTGAGCTACCGCCCCTTCGGAAGATTGTAGGAACCGGGGCAACCGCCGGAGCGTCCCAACCGGATACGCTCCGGAGGAGGAAGCCCATGCGACGCTCCGCGGCAGTCATCATCGCGTCCCTCGTCCTCGCGGCCTGTGCGAACGAGCCCGCCCCCACCGCCGGCGACGGCAGCCCCGAACCCGCCGCCGACACGACGCGCCTCGACGTCTACGAGGCCATGATCCGGGAGGTCGCGGGCGCCGAGGAGATCGAGTGGAAGCGCATCGTGGTCGTCTCGAAGCTCTGCGACAACGCGGCTTCGGCGGAAGAGCCGAAGGGATGCACGGACGCCTTCACCGTCGCCGAACGAGATGAGCTCCGGTCTCGCCTCGGGGACCTGCCGGCTCGGGTGGAGTTCATGGACGACCCCACGCCGCTGTACGACGAGGACTGGCTCACCGGCGCGCCGGAGATCCTCGTCGTTCGACTGGGGCCGATCGCCCCGCACGGAGACGGCGTCGAGGTCGGCGGGAGCTACGGCTGCGGCGGACTGTGCGGCTCCGGGACGACCTACCTGCTGGAGGAGCGGGCGACCGGCTGGCGGGTCGTCGGCACGACCGGCACGGCCTGGATCGCCTGAACGCTGGGCATCGGCCGTTCCCTCTGAGAGCATCGGCCGATGCCTTTTCCGCGGCTCCTCGTCGTCGCGTGCCTGGCTCTGTCGGCCTGCTCGGTGGCCGGCGCCGGCCCGTCCGAGCCGGCGTCGGCCGACCTCCTCATCCCGTCGCCCTCCCCCGACGTGGCCCGGGCGTCGCGACCCGAGACCCGCGCGGCACCCGGCCCGGATGCCTGGTTGCCCCGGCGGCCGGGCCGGCTCGCCGAGCGCTTCACGCGGACGACCCAGGCCCTCCACGCCGCGATCGACCGATGGCGGGCATCGGGGGGCACCGCGGAGTGGCCGCCGCCCCGTGAGGTCGTCCTCCTGGCGCTGGACCAGCAGCGGATCGTCCAGCTCCTGGTGGCCGGCGACCATCGACGCCGGGCCACCATCGGCGCGCTGCCGTGGGCCGTCCGCGGCATCGCCCGCGACATCGCCGAAGCCGGTTCTCGGCTGCGTCAGGGCCTGGGCAGCGTCACCGTCGACGGACCGGTCACGATGCGCACCCGCGCGCCGCTCCCGCCCGACCTCCTCCGGCGCTTCTACGCCGAGGCGGCCCGGCGGTTCGACGTCCCCTGGACGGTGCTCGCCGCGATCAACTTCGTCGAGAGCCGCTTCGGACGGGTGATCTCGCCCAGCTGGGCGGGGGCCCGGGGTCCGATGCAGTTCATCCCGTCGACGTGGGCGTCCTACGGGATGGGCGGTGACGTGGACGATCCCCGCGACGCGATCCTGGGTGCCGCGAACTACCTGCACGCGTCGGGCGCGCCCCGCCACACCTACCGAGCCCTCCTCGCGTACAACCCGGTCGGCTGGTACGCCGACGCCGTGACGCTCTACGCGCGGCAGATGCGCCGGGACGTCCGGATGTTCTACACCTTCTACAGCTGGCAGGTGTTCGTGCGGCTGCGGTCCGGGCTCGTCCAGGTCACCGGGCCCGGCGCCGACGTCCGCCCTCAGTCCACGTAGCGGTTCGTGATCGGCATCCGGCGATCGCGACCGAACGCCTTCGGCGTGATCTTGATCCCCGGCGCCGCCTGCCGCCGCTTGTACTCCGCCCGATCGATCAGCCGCACCACGCGATCCACGGTGGTCCGGTCGTGGCCGCGCGCGACGATCTCGTCGATCCCCAGGTCGTCTTCGACGTACGCCTCCATGATCGGGTCCAGGATCTCGTAGGGAGGCAACGAGTCGGTGTCCTTCTGGTCGGGTCGGAGCTCGGCAGAGGGCGCCCTGCTCAGGACACGCTCCGGGAGCGGCTCGCCGCCACCCCGGCCGTTCCTCCACCGGCAGAGCTCGTAGACGAGGGTCTTGGGCACGTCCTTGATGGGCGCGAACCCACCGGCCATGTCGCCGTACAGCGTCGCGTAGCCCACCGCGTACTCGCTCTTGTTGCCGGTCGCGAGCACCAGGGAGCCGAACTTGTTCGACACCGCCATCAGCAGGTTGCCCCGGATCCTGGCCTGGATGTTCTCCTCCGTCACGTCCTCGGGTCGTCCCTCGAAGAGGGGCCGGAGCGTGGTTCGGTACGCGTCCACCACCGCGTCGATCGTGACCGTGTCGATCCCCAGGTCCAGGCGCGAGGCGATCGCGATCGCATCCTCCAGGCTGTCCGGGCTCGAGAAGGGAGACGGCATCGCGAGCGCCCGTACCGCCGCGGCGCCGAGCGCGTCGGCCGCGATCACCGCGACGAGCGCCGAATCGATCCCGCCGGACAGCCCGACGACCACGTCGTCGAACCCGTTCTTGCCAACGTAGTCGCGCAGCCCGAGGACGAGCGCCCGGTAGATCTCCTCGGGGGGTTCGGGCCATTCGGCATCGCTCCGGCCACGGGCTCCGTCGTCATCGACGTCGACGACGAGGAGGTCTTCCTCGAACATCACCGCGCGGGCGGCGATCTCCCCGTCCGGCCCCATCACCAGCGAGCCGCCGTCGAAGACGAGCTCGTCCTGGCCACCCACGGCGTTCACGTACGCGATCCATCCGCCGAACTCGCGAGCGCGGTTCCGCAGCACGTCCAGACGTTCGTCGAGCTTCCGGCGATGGTACGGAGAGCCGTTGATGTTGACGACGAGCGGCACGCCTCGGTAGTCGGCGAAGGGCCGGCCCCGATGCCACGCGTCCTCGCACACCGTGAGCCCGATCGAGATGCCGCCGACGGAGACCTGCTCGGTCCGCTCGCCGGGGACGAAATACCGCTTCTCGTCGAAGACCCCGTAGTTCGGCAGCACGATCTTGTGATAGCGGGTGCGCACCTCACCGCCGGAGAGGAAGGCGGAGGCGTTGTGGACGCCTCGTTCCGTCCGGTCCACGAAGCCGGCGATCACGGGACAGGCGTCCGACGTCTTGGCGGCCAGCTCGTCCAGCGCCGCGAGGTTGTCGCGGACGAACTCCGGTCGGAGGACCAGATCCTCGGGCGGATAGCCCGTGACGGCCAGCTCGGGGAAGCAGACGAGATCCGCGTGCTCGTCGGCGGCTCGAGCGGCGGCCTCGGCCATCCGTTCGACGTTGCCGGCGAGGTCGCCGACGGTGAGGTTCAGCTGGCCGAGCGCGATGCGAGGCACGACATGAGCGTAGCGCGGACGGGTGTGGGTCCCGGGCCCCTACTCGGGACCGCCGATGTCCACGTTGTACGCCTCCCACACGAGGTCGGCGCCCTTCTGGCGGTGGCGGATCATCTTCCCGATGAACCGCTGCAGGTCGTCCCGCGCGTCGTCCAGCGGCCAGGCGAGCCCCCCGATCTCGACCTGCTCCAGCCGGGCGAGCATCTGACCCACAGCCGCGGTGATCTCGGGGTGCTCGTCCCGGAGGCGGTCGACCGTGCCCGCGAGCCGCGGCGAGATCCCGACGATCTCTTCGTAGAGGCCCCCGGGCTTCTCGGTGGTGTCGATGTGCTGGTCCCACGCGTCACGGATGGACGTCATCTCCTTCGTGACCAGCCTGGTCCACTCCGGGATGCGGCCCGCCGCGGGAGAAGAGATCGCGACCTCGAGGCCCACCAGGGCCTCGTGCAGGGTCCGGCGCCGCTTCGCCGCCTCCCTGAGCGCTTCGCTGCGGGGCTGGTCGCTCACGGGCCCACTGTATCGGTGGGCCGTGAGGGCACGCAATCCGGCGCGAGCGCCGACGCGTACTACCCGCGAACGGGAGGAGCCCATGCGAGCACGCGGAACGAAGCGCGTCCTGGTCCTCGTCCTCGCCGGCGTCCTGACGCTCGGCCTGATCGGCACTGCGGCGGCCCTCACCGTGCGCGTCCGGGGGATCTTCAACGGCACCTCCTTCGTCTGGAGCCCGAAGGTGAGGTCGATCGAGCCGGGGATGAGGGTCCGGTGGCGATCGGTCGACGGCAGCCATACCGTGAAGTCGCGGGGCAAGAACTGGAGCTACTTCCGGAGCGTGCCCGTCGGGACCTCCGTCGCGCGCACGTTCAACCGTGTGGGGGTCTTCCGCTACTACTGCACGATCCACGGCAAGATCGTCGACGGCGTGTGCACCGGCATGTGCGGCAAGATCGTCGTCAGCTGACGCCGAGCGTCGCGAGCTCGTCCGCGATCGCGCGCGCCAGCGCCGCAGAGACCGTGTTCCCCTTCGTCTCGAACAACGACAGGGCCTCGGGGG
>JBIOTM010000181.1:0-6274 GCA_044865955.1 Actinomycetota bacterium
CCGCGGCCCGCGCGGCGGACAAGGCCGCCGCGCGAGCCGACCAGCTCAAACGGAGGGCCGACGAGGCGGTGTCGGCGGCCCGGGAGGCGTCCGCGGAGGCGAAGCGGCTCGCGGACGAGGCGAAGACGGAGCGCAAGCGCGCCGACCGCGCGTCGAAGGCCGCCCCGCCCCGCTGACCACGCCGCGGCGTCCGGGGACGAACCCGTCCCAGACGGCCTGCGGGGGAGGGAACATTTCGGCCCAGCGCGTTTGAAGATCCCCGGTCTGGGTACTCATGTCTCGCCTTGTTCGCTCTCGGGCCGCAGACGTCTGGTGCGCATCCGGGTGAGCCCTCCCCGGCGACCGCCAGGGAGGAGAGGAGCTCATGACCGGAACCCGTCCTGGCGTGCGTTCGTCGTTCGCGAGGAGGCCTTTTCTCCACGCAGGGCTCGCGAGCGGGTTGGTCGTGGCCGCGCTGGCGGGTGTGGGCACGTCTCGCGCGTCCACGCCCCCCTCGAGCAGCGTCACCGTCCCGTCGACCGTCGGCCAGACGGTCACGGACACCTGGACGGGATCGATCCCGCCGTTCGCGAACGCCACGAGCAACTGCGCCCCGTTCGCTGGCACGGCGGTGGTCGACCAGCACGTGGTGACCCTGAACGTTCCGGCGGGCATCTACGACACCCTGCAGGCTAACTTCGTCTTCAACATCACGTGGGGCGACGCGGGCAACGACGAGATCCTCACCGTGGTCGGTCCCAACGGCAAGGTCGTCGGCTCGAGCGACGGCGGTGCCCCCAGCGAGACGGTTCGCGCGACGAACCTCAAGGGGGGCGCGTACACAGTCATCGCGTGCGGGTTCGTGAGCGGACCCGACCCGCAGAGCTACGCGGGCAGGCTGACGATCGAGACGGTCTCGCTCCCACCGCCTCCTCCACCCTCCGGCCCGAGCCGTGGCATCACGTTCGATCACGCGAACCTCAACGACCCAGTGCGGATGGTCGGCGAGCCGGACGTCGTGATCGACAACCACGGCGGGAACTACGTGAGCGGCCCCGGCGGCAGCACGACCCAAGCCTCGTGGTTCTGGAAGTCCGAGGACGACGGCATCCAGTGGCATCTCATCGGCTGTCCCGCCAAGTCCAACTGCCAGAACGGCGGTGGCGATACGGAGATCACGGTCGCGAACAACCGCGACGTGTTCGCCTCCGACCTCCAGACGCTCCAGTGCAACAGCACGTTCCGCTCCTACGACGAGGGCAAGACCTTCCTTCCCGGCGAAGGCTGTTTCCCCGAGACCGACCGCCAGTGGATGGGCGTCTACGACCCGAGCTCCAGCGCCACGGGACGGCGCATCTACCTGGGAGCCAACCACGTGGCGGGCTTCGAGGGCTGCTACGTCCTCGTCTCCCTCGACAACGGCGTCACCTACCTGCCGCCGGACCCGGTCAACAACCCGTCGGCCGACATCGGTGGGAGCTGCATCGGCCGCTTCGCGGTGGATCCCAGGAACGGGGACATCTTCGTGCCCACGGATGGAGGGACGACGCAGGTCTCCACCGACGGCGGTGTCACCTGGCAGGCGCGGGGCTCGAGCGGGGCAGAGGGCCACTTCTTCGCCCCGATCCAGCTCGACACGGCGGGCAACCTCTGGCAGGCGTGGACCGAAGGCAGCAAGACCTTCCTGTCCTACTCCACCGATCGCGGCTTCACGTGGCATCCCAAGGTGCAGGTGAGCACCGGTCCCGGCAGTCCCCTCGGCGGCGGCCCGGGCCTCAGGCAGGTCCTCTTCCCGTGGCTCGCGGTCGGTGATCCCGGCCGGGTCGCCGTCGTCTTCTACGGCACGACCGACGCCGGGGACACCGGCGGGTTCCCGGGGAGCCCCAAGGCGCTGTGGCACGCATACGCGTCGTTCAGCACGAACGCCATGGATGCCGACCCGACGTTCACCCAGGTCCAGGCGACCGAGCACGTCATGCACCGCGGCGCGATCTGCACGGGCGGGTTCCCCGGGTGCCTGTTGGCGAACTCGGACCGGTCGATGGCCGACTTCTTCATGGTCGACAAGGACCCGCAGGGCCGCGTCTTCATCGCGTACAACGAGAACAGCGACCTCTCCGAGGTGGCTCCGGGCGAGTTCATCGGCAAGCCGATCAACGCCGTGATCCGTCTGCGCACCGGGCCGAGCCTGTTCGCGTCCCAGGGGAACCTCCTGCCGCTGCCGGCGCCGGCGAACGTCACCATCGGCACCGCATCGTTGAGCGACGGGGCCGTGTCGGTGAGCGGCACGCACGGTCTGCCGCCGGGGAACTGGACCACGGATCCCGCGGGGGACGCGAGGTTCCCCGTGGTTCCCGTCGCGAGCGCGAACCATCCGGCCCTCGACATCCTGGAGGCCTCGGCGGCGGACGATGGGGCGACCCTCACGCTGTCCATGCGGATGGCCGACCTGTCGCCGGCGGCTCTGGCCGACGCGGCCACGGCCGGCGGGACCCCTGCCTGGATGGTCACCTGGTGGGAGGGACGAGGCGGGATCGGGCCCAACACGATGGATCCGCCCTTCGATTCCCACTGGTTCGTGAAGTGGCTCGGAGGGACGAACTTCGTCTACGGACGGGTGGGGAGCATCGACGCTCCCGCGCTGGGAGCCCCCACGCCGAAGTTCCTGACGTACGCGCCGTCGGGGAACGCTTCGGGGAGCGTCAACGGGAACGAGGTCACGATCAGCGTGCCCCTCGCCAACCTCGGCGGGCTCACCGCGGGGGACAAGATCGACCACGTCGCCGCGTACGGGATGGTCGAGCACACGGACGTCACCCTGAACGATTGGGCCGACCAGGCCAAGACGTTCTCGTACCGGATCGGGACGCCGGCGGCGGGTCGGCACCTCCCGGACGGATACGTCCAGGTATCGCTCGATCCGAGCTTCCTCAACCCGGTGACGGCGACGCTGAACCCGGCTTCGAACGCGTGGACCGCCTCGATCGGCGGCGCTCCCGCCTCGGGCACGATCTACGCTCGGCAGGTCCTGTCCAAGGACCTGTACACGCCGGTCTGGGACGACGTGCAGGCCGGTCCGGTCGCCCGGTTCGACTACAGCTTCGCGGCCGCGGTCTCCGTCGACAAGAGCACGTATCCGGATCCCAACCAGACGACCGCGAAGCTGGGGCAGCCGGTGACCTTCAGGATCGGGGTGACGAACGCCGGTCCGGCGGATGCCAGCGGCGTGAAGCTGGTCGATACGTTCAGCAAGAACGCCGGCTTCGTGTCGTTCAGCTCGATCTCCGGAACCTGGCACTGCGAGGGGAAGACGGCGAAGGGCAGCCTCAGCTGCAGCTTGGTCGGGACCCTCCCGCGTGGCGCCTCGGCCGTCCTCCAGATCGTGTTCAAGCCCTCCGCGAAGGGGACGCTCACGAACACGGTCTGCGAGTTCGGGCCGCCGGGCGACGCGCAGGACTGCGACACCGTCACGCTGACGGTCAAGGCGAGCTGAGCTCGGGGGCGCCAGGGCAGGAAGGGCCCTGGCGCCCGGTGTACCCTGTCGCGAGCGCCACGCACACCGTCAGGGGGATCGCCGAGCCATGCAGATCCTGTTGCAGATCGCGACGTACGGGATCATCTTCGGGATGCTCGCGACGGCCCCGTTCGTCACGTGGCTCGCGGTGTCCTGGTTGATCACCGACCGACGGCGGACGTCCTCTCGGTCGGACGCGCGCTGATCGGTTCCACGACGTCGCCGAGGTGCACCCGGCCGGGCCGCTCGATCGCCGCGTACACGCCGAACGGGAGCCCTCCCCGGCCGCCGATCCGGGACCGGTACCGGGCGATCTCGGTCAGCGTCGGGAAGTCCTTCTCGCCGGTGTCGGGGCCCAGCGTCGTCACCACGCAGCGGGGGATCTGACCGCGGATCCGGATCGTCGCCTCGCCCAATCGGATCGTCCGTCCGGCCCAGGAGTCCTCCTCGTACGGCGCGCACCCCGCGATCTCGAGGTTGATCCGGAAGCGGCGAGCATCGAGCGACCCGGCGTGCTCGCCGCGGACGCCGAGGTCGTGGACGCTCGCGGAGGAGACCACCGTGAGCGGGTGGGCGTCCTGGCCGTCGCCGTCGCGGTCGACCCTCGCCAGGCGGACGGGCCGCCCGACGAACCCGGAGAGGACCTCGGCGAACGGTCCTTCCACCACGTGCGCCGCGACCGCCCGTCCGAAGAAGTCGGTCGAGAAGGGGTGTCCGAGCCGATCGGCCGGTGCATCGACGACGAACCCGTCCGGGAACGTCAAGCCGAGGCGCTCGGCGTCCGGCCGGTAGTCGGGCACGATGCGCAGGAGGGGACCGTGGTCGCTCGCGTCGAAGAGGTCGCCCGCCTCGTCGATCAGGAAGAACCGACGGTCGGCCGGGATGCCCGCGCCGGTGATCTCCACGGAGGAGGGATGCGAAAGCTGTAGGGCTTTCACCGGAGTCACCGAGATGCGCGTCAGGGTTCGCACCGGGAAAAGGTAGCCGAAAGTCGGGTTGAGGCGCCGTGAGATGGTGGAATACCATCGGTGCGCGGGGACGGGTGAGGACCGCCATGGAGGAGGACGAAAGGCGGAGCGGATGAGCGAGTACCAGGAAGAAGTCCTCACGGAGCTGCTCGATCTCCAGGCGGAGCTGCGCGGCGACGAGCCCGAGCCGCGCGACGAGCGCGTCACCCCGGAGCCGGGGGACACCGTGACCGTCGCCGAGCGAGACGTGGCCGTCTCCGCGAAGCCGACCCCTCTGCCGCTCAACGAACGCCTCGCCGCCCTCAACGAACGGCTCTCGCAGCTCGAGCACGAGCTCGCGGGCGTCACGAAGCGCATCGAGCGCATCGAGCCCAGCCGGTCCGAGGAGCCTCCCCCGGAGCAGGAGGGCGACGTGGACGCGCGGTGGCGCTCCTTCCTCGACCTGCAGAAGATCGTCGCTGACCGGCTCGACAAGCGCTGACCCGCGCGGCCGGGGAGCGCCGACCCCCATGGTACGTTCGGCTCCATGGGCGCTGCGTTGCATCCCGACCTCCAACCGCTGTCGTTCCTGGTCGGACGGTGGATGGGGGAGGGCGAGGGGGAGTACCCGGGCGTGGCTCCGTTCCGGTATCGCGAACAGCTCTCCTTCGAAGACGTCGGTGACGCGTTCCTGCTCGTGACCGAGTCGAGCTGGACGCCCGACGGCGAGCCGCTCCACTTCGAGCGCGGCACGCTCCGGCCGCTGGGCGACGGCAACGTCGATCTCACCCTGGCCCATCCGATCGGCGTCGCGGAGGTCGCCGAGGGTACGGTCGACGGGACGACGGTGTGGCTGCGGTCGACCGCGATCGCCCGGACGTCCACCGGGTCGCCCGTGACGCAGATCGAACGTCGCTACCGGCTCGAGCGCGAGGAGCTGTCCTACGAGCTCGACATGGCCACGGAGGGCACGCCGATGTCCCGGCATCTGACGGGGGAGCTCGAGAGGCTTCCGTGAGCGACCGCATGCCGATCCGCCGGTTCGAGCTGAGTAGGGTGTGGCTGGGCGTCGCGGTGGTCGGGATCGCGATCGGCGGGGCCCTCCGGCTCGCGGGCCGGGGCGACGCCGCGAACGTGGCGTGGGCGGTCACGACCGCGCTGGGCATCGTCCCGCTCGCCCGCGATGTCGTCGTGGGCCTGGTCCGTCGCCAGCCGGGCGTCGACGTGATCGCGTTGCTCGCGATGGTCGGATCGCTCGCGCTCGAGGAGTACCTCGCGGGCGCCGTGATCGCTTTGATGCTCACCAGCGGCGAGGCGCTCGAGGCCTACGCCGATCGGCGCGTCCACCGGGAGCTCTCGTCGCTCCTGGAGCGGGCGCCCAGGACCGTGTCGCGGTACGAGGACGGCGACCTCGCGACCCGTCCGATCGAGGAGGTGGTCGTCGGCGACCGATTGCTGGTGAAGCAGGGCGAGGTCGTGCCCGTCGACGGGGTGATGATGGCCGACGGCGTCCTCGACGAGTCCGCGCTCTCCGGCGAGTCGCGGCCGGTCGAACGCCCGACGGGCGAGCTCGTCCGGTCGGGGGCGGTGAACGCCGGCGGGGCGTTCGACCTCCGCGCGTCCACGACCGCCGAGGCCAGCACGTACGCGGGCATCGTTCGCCTCGTCCAGGAGGCCGAGCGTCAGAAGGCGCCGTTCGTCCGCCTCGCCGATCGCTACGCGATCTGGTTCCTTCCCGTCACCGCCGTCGTCGCCGCGCTTGCCTGGGCCGTCTCGGGAGACCCGGTCCGCGCGCTCGCGGTCTTCGTTGTCGCCACGCCCTGCCCGCTCATAC
>JBIOTM010000182.1:0-2540 GCA_044865955.1 Actinomycetota bacterium
CGTGCCCGGGGTGGGATTCGAACCCACACGCCCCTTCCGGGGCAAGCGCTTTTAAGGCGCCGTCGTCTGCCTGTTCCGACACCCGGGCTGGCCCGATGCTAGCGCTCCGTAGGGCGGCCGGGGACTCAGGTCGGTCGGTGGGTGGGCCGATACAAGCGGGGTGAAGGACGAACGCGGCTTCACGCTCATCGAACTCATGGCCGTGATCTTGATCATCGGCGTCCTGATGCTGTTGGCGCTGCCGACGTTCTGGGGCACCCGCGAGCGGGCGTACGACCGTGCGGCCCAGTCGGACATCCGGAACGCGTTCGCCGCCGAGAAGGCCTACTACACCGACACCCTCACGTACACGACCAACCCGGCCACGATGACGGCGATCGAGGCGGCGATCACCTACCTGGACGGCGACACCCCGCTCGCCACCCACATCGTGTACCTCCACTTCGACCCGGTGCCGAACGGGATCTACTTGTCGGCCCTGAGCTCGTCCGGGACCTGCTGGTACCTCCGGGAGATCGACGGAGACGGCGCGCAGTTCGCGTCGGACGCCGCCTGCGGCGTGGCCGACGCCCAGGTCTACACGAACGTCTGGTAGCCCCGCCGCCTCAGCTTCCGCTCAGGACTCCTCGATCGTGACCTTCTCGATGTACACGGCCTGCTCCGGGCGCTGGCCGGTCAGATCGCCGGCCTGGGCCGCCTCGGGATCCTTTATCGGCAGCTCGAGGGTCCGCTGGGCGACCGGCAGGCCCCGCACGATCCGTCCGAAGATCGTGTAGTTCGGGTTCCCGTCCAGGTTCGTGCCGTCCGGCCCCGCGATGATGAAGAACTGGCTGCCGCCCGTGTTCGCGCCCGCGTTCGCCATGGCCAGGGTGCCCGGGATGTAGGACTCGTCGCCCTTGAGCTCGTCGGGGATCGCGTACCCTGGCCCGCCGCTGCCCGTGCCTGTGGGATCGCCGCCCTGGATCACGTCGATCGACGTGTCGAGCCGGTGGAAGTACTGGCCATCGAAGTAGCCCTTCCGGGCCAGGAAGACGAAGGAGTTCACCGTCTGGGGTGCGCGCTTCGGGTCGAGCTCGATCACGATCGTGCCGCACGAGGTGACCATCGTCGCCGTGTAGGTGGCCTTCCGGTCGATCTCCATGGGGGGTGGGCCGGCGAACTGGGGCTTGGGCTTGCCGGCCTGCGGCGGTGCGGTCGCGCCGCAGGCCACCTCGCCGCTCTCCGTCGCCGCCGTGGGGGTCACGGTGCCGGTCTTCGTGCCGGGCTCGGCCGAGGGCGAGGCGGACGCGGATGCGCTCGCCTGGGGGGTCTGCGACCGGGCGGCCGACTCGGTGTCGTCCCCGAGCAGCAGACCCAGGCCCAGGATGGCCACCGCCAGCGCCACCACGCCGGCGATCGTCCCGACGATCAGGTTGCGGCGACGGATCGCGGCGTCGCGTTCCGCCTGCCGGCGCGCGGCGAGCTTCGCGAGCTGGCGATCCCGGCTTCGCTTGGACATCGGCCGTCGAGGTTACCGAACACCCATGAGCTCGAGTGCCAGTCCGTCGAGGATGTCGGTCTCGCTCACGAGGGCCTCGTCGAGACGGAAACGCCGCATCGCCGTCACGAGGATCGTGGCGCCGGCGACGATCACGTCCCCGCGGCCCTTCGGCATCACGGGGATCGCCGCGCGCTCCTCGTCGGTCATGGCCGCGAGCTCGCCGAGCGTCCGCTCCGCGTCGGACAGGGTGAGCGTCGACCGATGGATCCGGTCCGGGTCGTAGCGCTCGAGTCCGAGCGCGCAGGCCTGGAGGGTGGTCGCGGTGCCGGCGACCGCGACCAGGCGCCGCGCCTGGTCGACCGGGACCGCCCGCTCGACGCGGTCCAGCTCCGCCGAGACCAGCGCACGGAGCTCCCGCAGATCGGCCTCGGAGGGTCGATCTGCGGGAGCGATCCGCTCCGTGAGCCGCACGCTCCCGATCCGGGCGGAGACGGCGTGCTCCAGGGTCGCGGGCTTCCTCCCGAACACGAACTCCGTCGACCCGCCCCCGACGTCCATCAACAGGAAGGGTCCCTCCCCCGGATCCAGCCCTCGGGTTCCTCCGAGGAACGACAGCTCGGCCTCGCGTTCCCCGTCGATCACCTCCGGCTCACCGTCGATCAGCCCGCGGACCGGCCCGAGGAAGTCCTCGCGGTTCGACGCGTCCCGGACCGCGCTGGTCGCCCCAAGCCCGATCCGCTCCGCGTGCAGGGCGCGCGCCCGTCGGACGAAGCGGGCGACGACCTCGAGCGTCCGGTCGATCGAGTCGGTCGACAGCCGCCCCGTCGCGTCGACGCCCTTGCCCAGGCGGGTGATGACCATGTCGCGCGCGAGCTCGGTCGGTTCGCCGGCGGGACCGGGCTCCATCACGAGCAGCCGCGTCGAGTTCGTCCCCTGATCGATCGCCGCCACGCGCCCCGGCGGCTCGTCGGCGTGGACCGGCTCCACGCGCTCGGCCGTCCACCACCCCACCGCGTCGTCGCCCCCCGCGAGGTGGTACGCGTAGTGCGCGTGCAGGCAC
>JBIOTM010000183.1:0-7135 GCA_044865955.1 Actinomycetota bacterium
GCGGCCAACTTCGTCTTCCTGATCGTCGGATGGGCGCTGGTCGGCCTGGCCTCGTTCCTGCTGATCGGCTTCTACTACGACCGGCCGAGCGCGGTCGCCGCCGCCAAGAAGGCGTTCGTGATCAACGTGATCGGCGACGTGGGCATGGTGCTGGCGGCGTTCCTGCTCATGCGCGAGCTCGGCACGCTCGAGTACCTGGGCGTCTTCGCGGGCGCCGAGGAGGGCCTCGGGCACGCGACCGGCGTGAGCGAGGCGGTCGCGCTGCTGCTCTTCGTCGGCGCCGCCGCCAAGAGCGCCCAGATCCCGCTGCACAGCTGGCTGCCCGACGCGATGGAGGGCCCGACCCCGGTCAGCGCACTGATCCACGCGGCCACGATGGTGACCGCCGGCGTCTACCTGGTCGTCCGGAGCGCGCCGCTGTTCGAGCTCTCGGGCCTCGCCCTCACGGTCGTGTTGGTCGTCGGGCTCGTGACCGCCGTGTTCGCGGCCACCTGCGCGATGGCCCAGGACGACATCAAGCGCGTCTTGGCGTACTCCACCGTGAGCCAGCTTGGCTTCATGTTCGTCGCGGCCGGCATGCGGTTCTACACCGGCGCGATGTTCATGCTCGTCGCCCACGCGTTCTACAAGGCGCTCATGTTCCTCGGCGCCGGCTCGGTGATGCACGGGATGCACGACGAGGCCGACCTGCAGCGGATGGGCGGGCTGTTCCGCCGGATGCCGGTCACGGCGTGGACCTTCCTGATCGGGGCGCTGGCGCTCGCCGGGATCTGGCCGCTGGCCGGGTTCTTCGCGAAGGATCAGATCCTCGAGATCGCGAACCACACCGGTCGGTCGTGGGTGTACGTCGTGGGCACGGTCGGCGCGTTGCTCTCCGCGCTGTACATCGGTCGTCTCGTCTTCCTCGCCTTCTTCGGGGAGCCCCGCAGCGAGGAGGCCCGCAACGCTCACGAGTCCCCCGGCGTCATGACCGTGCCCCTGCTCGTGCTCTCGACCGGGGCGGTGCTCTCCGGCCTGTTCCTGGCGAGCTCCGCCGAGGGGACCCTCGCCCGCGTGCTGGAGCCGGTGACGGGTCCGGTTCCCGGAGGCGAGGGGCTCTCGACCGTCCTCCTGTCGGCGATCGCGCTGGTCATCGCCGTGGGGATGCTGTCGCTCGCCTGGTGGATCTACGCATCCGGCAGGGTGGAGTGGCTCGCGCTCCGTGAGCGGCTGGCGCCTCTCCAGCGCGCGGCCGCGAACGGCTGGTACGTCGACGAGTACTACTCGACGATCCTCGTCAGGCCGGGGAAGGCCGCGGCGACCTTCTCCGCGAACGGCTTCGACCTCGGGTTCGTGGACGGGATCGTGAACGGGGTGGGAGCCGGGGTCCGCCGGCTCGCCGCGTCGGCCCGCCGGATCCAGACGGGCTTCGTGCGGTCGTACGCGCTCGGCCTGTTCCTGGGCGCCGTCGGGGTCCTCGTGTGGCTGGGGACGCGGCAGTGAACAAGCTCCTCACCCTCACGATCTTCCTTCCCCTCCTGGGGTCCCTCATGGTCCTCGCGGGCGGCCGGGGGTTGAAGGACGACGCCGCCCGCTGGGTGGCGCTGGGCGCGTCGCTCGTCACGTTCATCGTCTCGCTGGCCATCCTGGGCCGGTTCGACCCCGCAGCCACCGCGCCGTTCCAGATGGTCGAGATCGCGCGGTGGGTGCCGTCGATCGGCATGTCGTACGCGGTCGGCGTCGACGGCGTGAGCATCTGGATGGTCCTGCTCACGACCTTCCTGTTCCCCGTGTCGATCCTGGCCTCGTGGACGATCACGAAGGACGTCCGGCGCTACCTGGCCGCCCTGCTCGCGCTGGAGACCGCCGTGATCGGCACCTTCGTCGCCCTCGATCTGCTGCTCTTCTTCCTGTTCTTCGAGGCCCTCCTCGTGCCGATGTACCTCCTGATCGGTGGGTGGGGAGGGCGCCGGCGCGTGTACGCCGCGGTCAAGTTCTTCCTCTTCACGATGGCCGGCTCGGCGTTCCTGCTGGTGGCGATCTTGTTCCTGTACGCACAGCAGGGCGGCACGAGGTCGTTCGGGTACGCGGCGATGATGGGGGCGGCCGCCGGCGTGCCGGCAGCCACGGCCCGCTGGCTGTTCCTCGCGTTCCTCGTCGGCTTCGCGGTCAAGGTGCCACTGGTGCCGTTGCACACCTGGCTCCCCGACGCCCACACCGAGGCGCCGACGGCGGGCTCGGTCCTGCTCGCCGCCGTCCTCCTGAAGGTCGGCACCTACGGGTTGATCCGCTTCAACCTGATGTTCTTCCCGGAGGCCTCGAGGTACTTCGCGACCTTCGTCGGGATCCTGGCGGTCGTGGGGATCGTCTACGGCGCCGTCAACGCGTTGATCCAGACCGACGTCAAGCGGCTCGTCGCGTACTCGTCGGTGTCGCACCTCGGGTTCGTCGTGCTGGGCGTCTTCGCGTTCACCCGGCAGGGTGTCACGGGCGGCGTTGTCCAGATGGTGAACCACGGGCTCGCGACCGGGGCCCTGTTCCTGCTGGTGGGGATGGTCTACGAGCGCACGCACACGCGCGACCTGGGCAGCATGGGCGGATTGGCTTCGGTGATGCCGTGGCTGATGGGTGCCTTCCTGTTCACGGCGTTCGCCTCGGCCGGGCTGCCGGGCCTGAACGGGTTCGTCGGCGAGTTCCTGGTGATCGTCGGCACGTTCGCCGTCAGCAGCTGGTTCGGGGCGCTCGCGGCCACGGCGGTGGTGCTCGCCGCGATCTACCTGCTCTGGTCCTACGAGCGGATGGCGTTCGGGCCGGTGCGCGAGGAGCACCGGCTCCTGCCGGACGTGAGCCTGCGCGAGGTCGTCGTGCTCGCGCCGGTGCTGTCCCTGCTCCTGGTGTTCGGAGTGGCGCCGAGCCTGCTCACCGACCGGATCGATCCGTCGACGAAGGCCGTGATCGCTCACGTGGCTCCGGAGCAGGAGACGACCGACGTGGGTTCGCCGGTCGGGAGCTCGGTCGGGATGGGTCTGGTGTCGGTGCCGTGATCGAGACGCCGACGCTCGTGTTCGAGCCGCTCCTGCCCGAGCTCTCCCTGGTGGTCTTCGCGATGGGCGGGCTCCTGTACGAGGCCTTCGCGAAACGCTCCGAGCCCCTCGTCCATCTCGTGATCGGGCTGGTCGGCGTGGCGCTGGCCGCAGCGACCAGCCTGTGGCTGTGGAACTGGGAGGGGGCCGCGACCGTGCTGGCGGGCACGGTCGCGGCAGATCGCTTCGCCGTCCTGTCCAGGCTGGTCCTCCTCGTGGTCGCGGCCCTCGGCCTGCTGATCGGGCATCAGTACTTCGAGCGATCGGCGGGAGGGCCTCGAGGGGAGTTCGCGCCGCTGATCCTGTTCGCCACGCTCGGCATGACCCTGATCGTCGCGGCGGCCGACCTGATCGTGGTGTTCCTGGCGCTGGAGATCCTTTCGCTGTCGCTCTACGTCCTCACCGGGCTCGATGGGCGGCGGGCGGCCAACGAGGCCTCGATGAAGTACTTCCTGCTCGGCGCGTTCAGCTCGGCCTTCTTCCTGTACGGGGTGGCGATGGCCTACGGAGCCACGGGCACCACGAAGATCGGGCCCGTCGCCCTGGCCCTGTCCGGCCGGACGGGGCAGCAGGCGCTGGCCCTGCTCGGGCTCGCCCTGCTCGCCGTGGGGTTCGCCTTCAAGGTCTCGGCCGTGCCGTTCCACATGTGGACGCCGGACGTCTACCAGGGGGCGCCCACCCCGGTGACGGCCTACATGTCCGCCGCGACGAAGGTCGCCGCGTTCGCCGCGCTGATCCGGGTCCTCGACGTCTCGTTCCAGGCGCTGGCCTGGGACTGGGCGCCGGTCGTGTGGACGCTCGCCGCGGTCTCGGTCGTGCTGGGGAGCATCCTGGCGATCGCGCAGACGAACGTGAAGCGGATGCTCGCCTACTCGAGCATCGCCCACGCCGGCTTCATCCTCACCGGCCTCACCGCTCCCGGCGCGGTCGGGATCCGGTCGGCGCTCTTCTACCTGGTGGCCTACGCGGCGATGACCGTGGGTGCGTTCGGGACCGTGATGGTCGTGTCCGGCCGTGGTGAGCACCGAACACGGCTCTCCGACTACACGGGCCTCGCCCGGACGAACCCCGTCGCGGCGGCCCTGATGACGCTGTTCCTGCTCTCGCTGGCCGGCATCCCGCCCACGGCCGGGTTCATCGCGAAGGTGAACGTGTTCGCCGCGGCGATCGGCGCCGGCTACTGGTTGCTCGCCCTGATCGGCGTGCTGGCGAGCGTCGCCGCCGCCTTCTTCTACCTCCGGGTGATCGTGCTGATGTACATGCAGGAGCCGGCCGGCGAGCCCGCCCCCGAGGAGCGGGGCGGAATCGCCGGCGCCGTCCTCGCCGTCCCGGCGGCCGCGACGATCCTGCTCGGCATCTTCCCCGGACTGCTGGTGGGCATCATCCGGGAGGCGTCGGTGCTGAGATGGTGAGGACCGTGGAGGCGAAGGGATGAGCAGGCGCGTGATCCCGGGCCTGGACCCGCCCGATGCCGCGCTCGAGGCGGAGATCCGCACCCGCCTCGATCGCGTCGAGGAGGCCCTGCGCAAAGCCCTCTCGGAGGCCGATTCCGCTCTCCTCGCGACCACCGCCAACTATCTCCTGGCGGCGGGGGGCAAGCGGTTCCGTCCGATGCTCGCCCTGCTCTCGGGGTACTTCGGCGATCCCACCGATCCCCGGCTCATCCCGGCCAGCGTCTCCCTCGAGCTCGTGCACGTGGCGACCCTCTACCACGACGACGTGATCGACGAGGCGGAGTCCCGCCACGGCGTGCCGGCGGCGAACGTCCGCTGGGACAACACGGTGGCCATCCTCACCGGCGACTACCTGTTCGCCCGGGCCTCGGAGGTCGGCGCCGACCTCGGGCCCGACGTCTGCCGCATCCTGGCCCAGACGATCGCGGTGCTGTGCGACGGGCAGATCCGGGAGGTCGACGCCTCCCGGCGGCTCGAACGGTCCGAGGCCAACTACCTGGAGGTGATCCGCCGCAAGACCGGCTCGCTGATCGCCACCTCCTGCCGACTCGGCGCGATGATGTCCGACGCGCCGACCGAGCACGTCGACATCCTCGAGGCGTTCGGGGAATCCCTGGGCCTCGCCTTCCAGCTCTCCGACGACATCATGGACCTCACCTCGAGCCAGCTCGAGCTGGGCAAGGAGCCGGGCGTCGATCTCAGGGAGGGCGTGTACACCCTCCCGGTCCTGCACGCGCTCGAGCGGTCGCCGCGCCGGGAGGAACTGGCGAGGATCCTCGCCACCGGCGTCGACGGGGAGCTCCTCGATCGGGCACTGCAGATCGTCGGCGAGGGGGACTCGATCGAGCACGCCCGGACGGCCGTCCGGGACGAGGTGGGCCGTGCGGTGGAGCTGGCCGAGCGGCTGCCCGGAGGGCCCGCCCAACACGCGTTGGTGCAGCTGGCGCGGTTCCTTTCGGCACGCTGCGGCGCCGGGGAAGCGGCCATAGAAGGGAGATAGATGGATCCTGCTAGGATCCGCGCTCGGGAAAGCGTTCACAAGCGTGCCTGACTACTACTCGTCCTACGGTGTCGTGCTGGCGGTCGTGGCCGCGGGGGCGATCCTCGTCGCGGTGGCGTTCACCGCCGCCCGACTGATCGCCCCTCACCGCCCCCACCGCGAGAAGCTGACGACCTACGAGTGCGGTATCGATCCCGTCGGCGAGGGCTGGTCCCAGAGCCAGATCCGCTACTACGTGTTCGGCTTCCTCTTCGTGATCTTCGACGTGGAGAGCGTCTTCCTCTTCCCCTGGGCCCGGGTCTTCGAGCGGCTCGGCTGGGCGGCCGTGATCGAGATGGGCATCTTCATCGGCATCCTCGCCGCCGGCCTCCTCTACGCCTGGCGCAAGGGGGTCCTGCGGTGGGCCTGATCACCGAGAAGACCCCGCTCCCCAAGCTCCAGCCGGTGAAGTTCCTCCTCAACTGGGGCCGGCGCTACTCCCTGTGGGTCATGAACTTCGGCCTGGCCTGCTGCGCGATCGAGCTGATCGCGACCTCGACCTCCAAGCACGATTTCATCCGCCTGGGCGTGATCCCGTTCGCCCACGGCCCGCGCCAGGCGGACCTCCTCGTGGTGGCCGGGACCCTGACCGACAAGATGGCGCCGGCCCTCAAGCGCGTCTACGACCAGATCCCCGACCCGAAGTACGTGATCTCGTTCGGATCGTGCTCCAACTGCGGCGGTCCCTACTGGGACTCCTACTCCGTCACGAAAGGCGTCGACCAGATCGTCCCCGTCGACGTGTACGTGCCGGGCTGCCCTCCACGCCCGCAAGCTCTCCTGGGCGGGATCGTGAAGCTGCAGGAGAAGATCAAGGACGAGGACATCCAGGAGAAGTGGGCGAGTGGCCACAGCGCTGTCTCCTGAGGAGATGGGGTCGCGCCTGCGGGCGCGGTTCGGCCGGGATGTCCTCGCCTTCGAAGAGCAACACGGGCACGCGGTCGCCACGGTCAGCGTGGAGCGGTACCGGGACGTGTGCCGGTTCCTCAGGGAGGAACCCGGGTTCTCCTGCGATTACTGCGACTTCACCAGCGGCGTCGACTTCGGTCCCGAGCAGGGGTTCGAGGTGGTCACGCACCTCTTCTCGAACGCCCATCACCACAACGTCCGGATCAAGGTGAAGCTGCCGCACGAGGATCCGGTCTGTCCGACCCTCTCCGACCTCTTCCCCACCTGTGACTGGCACGAGCGGGAGACGATGGAGATGTTCGGGATCCGGTTCGCGGGCCACCCGAAGCCCGTGAAGCTCCTGCTCTCCGAGCCGTTCGAAGGCGAGCCGCTCCGCAAGGACTTCCCCCTCATGACCCGCGAGGCCAAACCGTGGCCGGGTCTCGTCGAGGGGGAGGAAGAGGAGGACGAGGAGTGATCCTCGGCGAGACCGGCGTCTCGATCTTCGACCAATGGTTCTCGAACTTCTGGCTCGTCCTGGTGCTGAAGACGATCGCGGTGATGGCGTTCTTCCTGGTCGTGCCGCTCGGCGTCGGGTACGTGGAGCACAAGGGCCTGGCGCACATGCAGGCGCGGCTGGGGCCGATGGAAGCGGGTCGGTTCCACGGGTGGGCGCAGCTCGTCGCGGACGG
>JBIOTM010000184.1:0-7072 GCA_044865955.1 Actinomycetota bacterium
GGCCACCGAGCACCGGGCCGACCGCGATCCCCGTGTGCACGCCCATCGTCAGGAGGCTGTTCGCCCACGAGATGTCGTCGTCGTGCTCCACCAGGCTGGGGATCGCCGCCCTCGACGAGGTGAAGAATGGCTGCTCGGCGATCGCCGAGCCGAAGGCGAGCGCGATCAGCATGCCCGGCGAGCGGACCAGGGCCATGCCCGCGAAACATGCGGCGGCGGCCGCCTCCGACCAGATCATCACCATCCGGCGGTCGAACCGGTCACCGAGGGCGCCGGTGAGCGGCCCGATCAGGCCGGCGACGCCGAACGTCATCAGCAGCGCCAGGGCCTGCATGAACGGCGACCCGGTGCGCTCCCAGATCGTGAAGTTCAGCGCCGTGTACGCGGCGGCGCCGCCGGTGATCGAGATCAGGCGGCCGAGCGCGAGACGACGGACGTTGGACCTGGGCGAGCGGTTCATGGAGCGGTCTCCTCGCGGGACGAAGGGGCGACGAACGGTCTACGAGGCGCGACGCGTGAGGCGCGTCAGAGGGCCGCGTAGAGAGGTGGGTTCGTCGTGAGCCGCTTCATGGTCCGAAGAGCGTAGCAGTCGGACCGCTGCGCCGAAGAACCTCGGGTCGGGAGATAGTGAGTCGGTTTGGGGGTGAATGGGTTAGGTCGCTATCCGCAGACGCCTGCAGGCCAGACGTAGGACTCGGTCACTCGGAGACCGAAGTCATGGTCGGGAACGGCCGAGACAGCGAACTGAAGCCCCTCCCATGAATCAGCCCAGCCCGGGGAGCAGTCCGGTACGTCGATGTAGATCGGTAGGACCCCGCCCTCGACCCTCGCATGACTGGCCCCGCCTTCGACGCCGCCATGGCCGATCCAGTAATGCGTCTTGACCTCTGTTCCCTCAGAGAGGGTCGTATCCGCCAGGATCAGGGCGGCCCGCTGCCCGGTGAACGGGTTCGTCACGGCCTTCGCGGCCCGAGGGAGTCTGACGGCAGAGGAGTCGGCAACCGTCAAGAGGGTTGCAGCGCCCACCACGACAACCGCAGTGACCACTCCCACGAGCACGCGTGGACGGCTCATGCATGGGTTATCGGCACGCTCGGCTCGCTCTTTGAACTCCCAGCGGCCATGCCCCGCCTCGCTCATTCAAACTGACCCACTACCGGGACAGGAGGGAGTGAGTCGTTTGGATCAGATCTGCTGCAGGAGCCAGAGGAGCCCGATGACCACTCCGAGGGCTACAAGAATGCGGAGGCTCTCGTTCCTAGGCCTTCGGATCTCGTTTCCGCCAGATCGACCGTATCGCCCGCGATAACCCCTCTGAGAACTGGCCTCCGAAGAGATCGAGTAGGAGGGCGAGCGGGAACAGCAAGCACAACAGAAGGGTCAAGGCAACCTTCCCGATGGTTCGCAGGCCTGGATCGGATCGCTCCGTCATGGATCCAGCAAACGCGCAAGCTCCTCAAGAGTCCAGACCTCGGCTATGAAGCGAGCGAGACGGCGCGGATCGTGTGGGCGTCGATCGCCTCGCCGACCGTCTGCAGCACGTCGGGGGGGACCGGCGAGTCGACCGTGAGCCCCATCAAGGCGTCGCCCCCCGCGGCCTTGCGACCAACCTCCATCGTGGCGATGTTGATGCCGTGCTCCCCGAGGATCGTCCCGACCTTGCCGATGATCCCCGGACGGTCCTCGTAGATGAAGAAGATCATGTGCTCGGCGGGTTCGATCTCGACCTCGAAGTCCCACACCTGGATCACTCGTTCGGCGTTCTTCTTCCCCAGGAGCGTCCCGGCCACCGTCAGCGCCGGCTCGGACTCGGTCTCCGCGCGCACCGAGACGTGGCTCACGTAGTCCCGGGAGACGGTCGAGCGCATCTCGCTCACGGCCAGCCCTCGATCCCGGGCGAGCGTCGGCGCGTTGACGAACGACACCGGCTCGTTCACGGATCGGCCGAGGAGTCCCTTGAGGATCGCCAGCGTGAGCACGCGCGTGTCGTGCTCCGCGATGCGGCCGAGGTACGAGGCGACGATGGAGCGGACGCCGCCGTCCGCCAGCCCCGCCGCGAGGGCCCCCAGGCGTTCGGCGAGCCCGACGAACGGGCGGACGGCCTCGCTCACCTCCGCGCCGGCCGACACGTTGACCGCGTACGGCACGAACTGGCCCTCGAGCGCGAGCCGCACCATCTCGGCGACGGTCGTCCCGGCCTTGTCCTGCGCCTCCACGGTGGAGGCACCGAGGTGCGGCGTCACGACCACCTGCTCGAAGCCGAACAGCGGTGAGTCGGTCGCCGGCTCGGTGGCGAACACGTCGAGCGCGGCGCCGGCGACGCGCCCCTCCTCGAGCGCCTTCGCCAGCGCCTCCTCGTCGACGATCCCGCCGCGGGAGGTGTTCACGAGGCGGGCGCCCGGCTTCAGCATCGCCAGCTGGTGCGCGCCGATCAGTCCCTCGGTCTCGGGCGAGCCGGGGAGGTGGATCGAGACGAAATCGGACTGGACCAGGAGCGACTCGAGCGTCGGCATCAGGTCGACGCCCAGCTCGGTGGCGCGCTCGCCCGACACGTACGGGTCGAAGGCGATCACCCGCATCCCGAAGGCGTCGGCCCGCTGCGCGACGAGCGTCCCCACGCGGCCGAGGCCGACGAGACCGAGCGTCTTGCCGGCCAGCTCCACGCCCTCCCACCGCTGGCGGTCCCACGAGCCGGCGCGGACCTCGGCGTTCGCCTGGGGAACGTTCCGCGCCTGGGCGAGCAGCAACGCCATCGTGTGCTCGGCGGCGCTGATCGTGTTCGACTGCGGAGCGTTCACCACCAGGACGCCCCGGCGGGTGGCGGCGTCGACGTCGACGTTGTCGACGCCGATGCCCGCCCGCGCCACCACCTTCAGGCGCGTCGCCGCCTCGAGCACCGCCCCGGTGACCTTGGTTGCGCTCCGGATCACCAGGGCGTCGTAGGGCTCGATCTCGGCGGCGAGGTCGCCGCGGGCGAGGTCTTCCCGGACGTCGACCTGGAAGTGCTCCCGGAGCAGCTCGAGCCCCGCGTCGGACAGGCGCTCCGTGACGAGGACCCTCATCCCGAGCGGGCCGCCTCCTGGAACACGCCCTCCGCGGCCGCCACGGCGGCGGCGCGCTTCACCGGGTGGCCGAGCCGCTCCAGCGTCATCTCCAGGGCGGCGAGCCCGCGGACGATGTCCAGCTCGCTGAAGTAGCCGAAATGTCCGATCCGGACGACCTTCCCCTTCAGCGGGCCCTGACCGGGCGCGACGACGCATCCGAAGTCGGCCCGGATCCGATCGCTGATCGTGTCGGCATCGATGCCCTCCGGCGCCCGGATCGCGGTCACGGTCCAGTTCCGGTCGAGCCCTTCGCCGAACAGGTCCAGACCCAGCGCCTTGACGCCCTCCTTGACCGCGCGCGACAGCAGCTCGTGCCGCCGGAGCGCGGCATCCACACCGTCCTGGAAGTACAGCTCGAGCGCGGCATGGAGCCCCTGCATGACGCTGATCGCGGGGGTCCAGGGGTTCTCCGGATCCGGCAGCTCCGCGAACCGGCGGTACGTGGACCAGTCGAAGTAGAACCGCGGGCAGGTGGCGTGGTCGTGCGCCTCCCACGCGCGCCGGCTGATGGCCGCGAAGGAGACCCCGGGGCTCGCCGACAGCGCCTTCTGCGATCCTCCGATCGCGACATCGATCCCCCAGTCGTCGAACCGGAAGGGGACGGCGCCGAGGCTGCTCACGACGTCGACCACCACCATCGCCCCGGCCTCGTTCGCCACCCGAGCCAGCTCCTCCACCGGCTGGATCACACCGGTCGAGGTCTCCGAATGCGTGAGCAGGACGGCCCTCGCGGGTCGTTCGCGGAGCGCCTCCGCGACCCGCGACGGATCGACCGTGGAGCCCCACTCGTGGTCGACCGTGTGGACGGTCAGGCCGAGCGCGGATGCCAGGTCGCGCCACCGCTCGGAGAAGAACCCGGCCAGCGGCACGAGCACCTCGTCACCGGGCGAGAAGACGTTCTGGATCGCGGACTCGAGGCCGCCTGTGCCGGACGAGGTCATCATCAGCACGTCCGCCGCCTCCGTCCGGTAGAGCTCCTTGAGCCGTCGGGTCACGTCCCGCATCAGTGCCCCGAACCCGGGGCCGCGGTGATAGACGAGCGGACTCCCCTGCGCCAGGAGCACTTCCGGCGGGATCGGAGTGGGGCCGGGCGCGAGGATGATCTCGGGCCTGTTCATCTGGTCTCCTCCGGGTCTCCGGTGGCGCTCCGCCGGACGTGCGCAGCCTAGCAGCGGCACCCGGGAGCAAGGTTGCGACAGTTCCGGCCGTCGGCGAGGATCCGCCGGTCCGTATCATCTGGCGGAACGGGGCCCTCGACGGGCCCCGCCGTGCGTATGGCGACCCTGCGGTTCCTGTTGAAGCGCTTCCTCGCCCAGCGGCTGCTGGGTCTCGCCGTCGTCGTCACGCTGGCGTTCTCGGTGGGCGTGCTCGTGGCCGGACCGATCTACGCGGACGCGGCGCGCGAGGCGATCCTCTCCTCCGAGCTCACCGGCGCAGCCGTCACCGTGGGGAACGCCCGCCTGCAGGTCTTCGGCGACGAGACCTTCGACTGGGCCGCGGCCGACGCGGCGATCACCGACCGGCTCGGGTCGCTGCCCGTCGATCGGATCGTCCGACAGGGGCTCGGCACCGTGCGGCTGCAGGGTCCCGCCGGACCGTCGGTCCCGCTCCTCGCCCGCGAGGGGATCGAGGACCATCTCGACATCCGGGGAGAGCCGCCCGACGGCAACGGCATCGCGCTGCCGGTCGCGATGGCGCGCGCCCTGGGGGTACGACCCGGCGACCCGATCGCGATCGTCGGACCGACGGGTGCACGCCTCCGCCTCGTCCTCAGCGGGACCTACGCCCCGCCGGACCGGGACGATCCGTTCTGGTTCGGCTCGCAGAACCCGTTCCCCGACCCCGACTCGACGCAGCCGCAGCCCGTGGTCGTCGCCTCGGCCACGCTCGTGGCCGCCACCGTCCGGATCGGGCTGACCACGCAGTTCGCGTGGGACGCCTACCTCGCCCTCACCGGGGTGCCGTTCGAACGGGCCTCGACGGTGCCCGGGCAGGTGGAGGCGGCGTTCGAGGACCTCCGCTCGCGACCGGGGCTCGGCTCGATGGATCTCATCTCCGGCCTCGGGACGCTCATCGACCTCGTCCGGCAGCGCGTCGCGGACCTGGCGGTGCCGATCCTGCTGGTGGTGTTCCAGATCGGAGCGGTCACGCTCGCGGTGCTGGCCGGCGTCGGCGCCCTCGCCCTCACCCGACAAGCGTTCGAGCTCTCGGTGCTGCACAGCCGGGGCTTCCGGCGTGGCGTGCTCATGGCCGCCCAGGCGATCCAGTCCCTTTTCGCGGCGATCGTGGCGTTCCCGCTCGGCCTGCTGGTCGGCATGGCGCTCGCCGCGCTCGCGAGCACGGCGAACGGGCCGGAGCTCCCCGGCGTCGTCTTCCCCATCCGGCTGAACGGCGCGGGTCAGATGCTCGGGGTCGTCGCGGCCGGTGCCGGCGGGCTGATCCTCCTGTTGCTGTCGGTTCCCTACGTGACCAGGACGGTGCTCGAGGAGCGGCGGGCCGCGTCGCGGGAGGACCGGCCGCTCCTCGCCCGAGTGCCGGTCGAGCTCTTCGTGCTCCCGCTCGGGGTGTTCGCGTTCGTCCAGCTCCGAGGCGGGACGGAGCCGAAGCCGGGGTCGGGCGACATCGACCCGCTCATCCTGCTGGCGCCGACGCTCCTGCTGTTCGGGGCGTCGTTCCTCGCTCTCCGGCTGCTCCTGCTCGTGTTCCGCGTGCTGGACGCGCGGATCGGCCGGTCCAGGGAGCTCTCGAGGTACCTGGCGGGCCGTCGCGTCGGCCGCTCGCCGGGGACGGGGTTCGCCGCCGCGCTCCTGCTCCTGCTGTCGATCGGGCTGCTGGTCGTCTCCACCTCCTACCGCGCGATCGTCCTGCGCAACCATGCGGACGCGGCGCACGCGCAGGTGGGAGCCGACTGGAAGATCGACCTGGCGCCGCCGCCGGACATCCTCTCGGTGATCCGAGACATGCCGCCGGGGACGACGCCGGTCGTGCGGACCGAGCCGCGGTTCGAGTCCGGGACGTTCCAGCTCCCGCCGACGGCGCTCGGCATCGACCCTGCCACCTACGAGGGTGCGGCATGGTGGCGGGAGGACTTCTCCGACATGCCCCTCGCAGAGATCCTGCGGCGTCTCAGGACACCCGCCTTCGGGATGCCGCTGCCGTCGGGCGCGCGGACCCTCACGGTGGAGATGGAGGCGGGTCGGGAGGCCAGGGACCTGCAGGTCACCGCGACGGTGGTCGACGAGCAGGGGATCGTCCGGACCCCGACGCCGCAGGCGATCCGACCCGGACCGGCGAGCTACGAGATGGACGTCGACGGCGGCGAACGGCTGCTCTCGATCACGATCAACCGGACCTCGCTGCAGGCGCCCCTCGAGGTGACGTTCGATGTCCGCTCCCTGGCGGTCGACGGGGAGCCGCTGTCCCTGGTCGATTGGGAGCCGCTGACCTGGCGGGGCAGCACCGGCACGGTGCAGCCGGAGGGCGAGGGGCTCCGGTACGAGATGAACGCCGGCGCGTCCGAGGTGCTCGGCGGGATCCTGCCCGGTTCCGACCCCCTGCCGGTCCTGGTCTCTCCGGGCGTCGCCACGCCGGGCGGACCGGTCTTCTCCGCGACGCTCGGCGGCCAGGACATCGAGCTCCGGCCGGTGGCCGGGGCGTTCCAGTTCCCCTCCGTGATCCCGAACGCGCCCTTCGTGGTGCTATCCGGGCCGGCGGTGCTGGAACGCGCCGCGGCCGTCCCCGAGGCCGGGCTCGCGCTGAACGAGGTCTGGGCGGCCGGCGACGCGAGCCCCCTCCCGGCGCTCCGTTCGGAGGGGTTCATCCCCGGCCACGTCGAGCGCACCGCGCCGATCGAAGGGTTCCTGGCGCAGCTCCCCCAGAGCCTCGCCCTCGGGATGAACTTCGTCTCGGCCGCCGGCGGCGCGGGCCTGGTCGTCATCGGGGTGGCGGCGGGGCTGGGCCTCGGCTAC
>JBIOTM010000185.1:0-16540 GCA_044865955.1 Actinomycetota bacterium
CTCTCTGACGCCCACCTGCTTCGGTTCCATGTGTACACACACCGTAGCATCTTTCGCCAAACTTTTGCCCCACTGAGCGGATCTGAGGCGATCTCAGAGAACCTCAGAAGACCTGTGAGCAGCGAAACGACCTCAGCACACCCCGATCCCGTTGACTCATAACCCAGAGGTCGAGGGTTCAAACCCCTCCCCCGCGACGAGAAGGGTGCCCTCCGGGGCGCCCTTTCCCGTCGTGGCCAGCGCCGGGATGCACCCGTGAGGTACAACCACCGGGTGATCCCGATCCGAGACGTCAATCCGACCAGACGGACGGCCTGGCTCACCCTCGCGATCATCGCCGCCAACGTGGCGGTGTTCCTGTTGTGGGAGCCCACGTTCGCGAACGAGGGGCCGCAACAGACCTTCCTGTTCTGCAATGCCGAGATCCCGTACGAGGTCACCCACCAGACCACGCTGGCGGAGGGAGGCGCGGACGCGCAGCGCGCCATCGAGGACTCATTCGGCGTCGGGTCGGGCGACGCCGCGTCGCTCCAGTCGTTCCTCAGGCAACGATGCCCCGGGAAGAGCTGGCTGGGATCGGTCTTCGTGTCGATGTTCCTGCACGCCGGCTGGCTCCACATCGCTGGGAACATGCTGTTCCTGTGGGTCTTCGGGAACAACGTCGAGGACCGGCTCGGTCGCCTCGCGTTCATCGTCTTCTATGTCCTGGGAGGACTGGCCGCCGCCGGGCTCCAGCTCGCCTTCGATCCCAGCTCCGCCGTCCCCAACCTCGGGGCCTCGGGTGCCATCGCCGCGATCCTTGGGGCGTACCTGGTCCTGTTCCCGAGAGCTCGGGTCCACACGCTCGTGATCCTCTTCTTCATCACGGTCATCGACCTGCCCGCGGTCGTCGTCCTGATCGCCTGGTTCGTGCTCCAACTGTTCAGCGGGGTGGGTGCGATGAGCACCGAGGTGAGCGGCGGGGTCGCGTACTGGGCACACGTCGGCGGCTTCGTGTTCGGGATCGGAGCGACGTGGCTCTTCTTCCGACCGCGGCGGCGGGAGTCCCTGACCTGGCCCCTGCCCCCGCCTCCAGGCCCGTCCTGACCGAGACGTCTAGCGCTCGCAGCGGACGATGGTGTCCGCCCCGGGGCCTCCGCGGCAACGATCCTCCCCGCTCCTCCCGTCGAGGAAGTCGGGCCCGCCGACGCCGTACAGGCGGTCGTTGCCGGCGCCTCCGATGAGCTTGTTGTCCTCGCTGCCGGTCAAGGGCGTCCCGTCCGGATCGGTCCCGATCAGGACGTCGGCGAAGCGTGTCCCGATCAGCCATTCGACGCTGAAGAAGCGGTCTTTGCCTCCACCTCCCGTGTCCTGGGTGGTCGTGAGACGGAGGTCGATCCGCACGCGGGCAGGGGCTCCCGAGTAGTCCACGGTGTCGCGCCCGGCCCCCGGGTCGAGGTAGTCGTTCCCGGCGAGCGCGATCACCACGTCCCGGTCGGCTCGGCCCAGGATGTAGTCGTCCCCGCCGCGCCCGTCGATCCGGTTGACCCCGTGAGACCCGCGCAATCGGTCGTCGAAGGCGCTCCCGATCACGTTCTCGACGCTCCGGATCAGATCGCTGCCCGCGCCGTTCGTGTCCTGGCGGTCCGTGAACAGGAGATCGAGGTTGATCCAGCCGGGCGCCCCGGAGAAGTCGACCGTGTCCACGCCGGCGCGGCCGGCGACGACGTCGTCCCCGAGCCCTCCCTGCAGCCGGTCGCGGCCGTCCCGCCCGCGCACCGAGTCGCGACCGTCCCCACCGACCAGCCGGTCGGGGCCACCGCCGCCGATCAGCACGTCGTTGCCCGGACCGCCGCAGGCGAGATCGGCCCCTCCCAGCGCGGAGAACGTGTCGTCGCCACCGCGTCCGGCGAACACGTCCCGGCCCGACGTCCCGGTGAGCGTGTCGTCGCCGGCGGTGCCGGACACGGTCGCCGGGTGCCCCAGGCACGTGGCGGCCGGCGCCGCCGCCGACGACGCGAGCGCGTCCGGGGACGACTCGGCGGTGTCGTCACGGTCCGTGGGCCCGGCGCACGCTGCGACGAGGGCGAGCAGCGCGAGGATCCTCGCCGGCATGACGCTTCGACTATAGGTCGCCCTGCGGAACCCGCCCCAAGACGTCCTCCGGCGTGAAGTACGATGCCCCCTCCACCGAGACCGAAGGGGAGCTCCATGGCGAAGAGCACGGTCGTCACCGAATGGCTGCGGCAGGTGCCGCTGTTCTCGGCGTGCTCGGGCCGCGAGCTGCGAGCCATCGCCGGCGTCGTCAAGGCGGTCGGCCACCCGCAGGGCACCGTGATCGCGAAGGAGGGCGATCCGGGCATCGGCTTGTTCGTGATCGTGGACGGCGAGGCCGAGGTCACGATCGGCGGCAAGCGCATGGCGATCCTCCGGCAGGGGGATTTCTTCGGGGAGATCGCGTTGCTCGACGGGGGCCCGCGCTCGGCGACGGTCACGGCCCGTTCGGACATCCGGCTCCTCGGTCTCACCGAGTGGGTCTTCCGCGGGCTGCTCCAGCAGCACCCGTCGATCGCGGTGAAGACGTTGGAGTCGATGGCCGCTCGACTCCGGTCCGCGACCCAGGCCGCGACCGCCTAAGCCCGGCCGGCGATGCCGGTCCTCACCCGTTCGGACGGCGTGCGTCTCTACCACGAGCTCCACGGGCCCGAGGACGCCCCACCGATGATCCTGCTCGAAGGCCTCGGTGGGGACATCCCCGGCTGGCGCCGGAACATCCCCGTGCTCGCGCGCGAGCTCCGCACCATCGCCTACGACTTCCGCGGCAACGGGAACAGCGACGAGCCGGCAGGTCCCTGCACGATGGCGACGTTCGTCGACGACACGGTGGCGCTCTTGGACTCGCTCGGTATCGCCCGGGCGCACGTCTACGGGCAGTCGTTCGGTGGGATGGTGGCCCAGGAGATGGCGCTCACGCATCCGGCTCGGGTCCGCACCCTGATCCTCGGCTGCACGCACGCCGGCCCTTCGCGGGCGGTCCGTGCCGACGCGAAGGTCCCGAAGGGGGAGCCGTGGCGATCGCTGTACTCCCCGGGGTTCCCGGACCGGCATCCGGAGCACGTCGCCGAGGACCTCCGGATCGGGGCGGCCCAGCCGAAACATCCCGAGGGCGGCCGGAGACAATGGGAAGCGATGCAGACCTTCGACAGCTTCGACCGGCTCCCGGCGATCCGCGCGCCCACCCTGGTGCTGCACGGCGCCGACGACCTCACGATCTCCCCCGAGAACGCGAAGGTCCTCGCCCGGCGCATCCCCGGCGCCGAGCTGGTCCTGCTGGAGGGGGCCGGGCACCTGTACCACTCGGAGCAGCCGGCGGAGGCCGACGGGGCGGTGCTGGACTTCATCCGGAGGCACGAGGATGCCTGAGGCGCCCGCCGAGGTCGTCCGCCTGGCCGAGGAGCGAGCCGCCGCGCGCTCCTCGAGGGACTTCTCGACCGCGGACGCCCTCCGCGATCGGATCGCGGAGGCAGGCTGGGCCATCGTCGACGAACCGGACGGCTTCCGGCTGGAGCCGGCGACCCGGCCGGATGAGCACCCGCGCGTCAGGCTGCGCCCGGGTGACGTCGACTCGGTCCTGGACCGCGAACCCGACGTGGACGCCACCGTCCACTGGGTCTGCGAGGGGTGGCCGGAGGACATCGAGCGGGCGATCGCCGGTTTCCGAGGGAACGAAGGCGGCCGATCCGTGCAGTACGTGGTGGCCGACGTCACCGACAGGGAGCCGGCGGCGTGGGGCGACGGGATCGACGTCGTGTGGTTGGAGGAGGGGACGGGCTGGGGCGCCGCTCGCAACGCCGGGCTGAAGCGCACGCGCGGTCGCCTCGTGCTGGTGATGGACGGCTCGGTCGAGCCCACCGGCGACGTGTTCGCCCCGCTCGAGGAGGCGCTCTCCGATCCGGACGTCGGCGTGTGCGGCCCGTTCGGGGTCGTCACGCGAGACCTCCGGCAGTTCGACGAGGCGAGCGGTGGCGACGTCGACGCCGTCGAGGGTTACCTGATGGCGCTCCGGCGCGAGACGCTGCTCGCCGCGGGGCTGTTCGACGAGAAGTTCAAGTGGTACCGGACGGCCGACATCGAGTTCTCGTTCCGGATCAAGGACCTCGATCGGCGGGCCACCGTCGTCGAGGTGCCGGTGAAGAAGCACGAGCACCGGATGTGGTTCGAGACGAAGCCCGAGGACCGAGCCAGGTGGTCGAAGAAGAACTTCTACCGGTTCCTCGACCGCTTCCGCGACCGCTGGGACTTACTCGTTGACCCGCTCCCGGAAGACGAACGTCCCCACCATCACCACCACGACTAGCGCCGACTACTCGATCGCCGGCATCGGGGGAGCTGGGGGAAGCGACACCGCCCGCGCGGTCGCCTCGGCCGGCACCGTGCCGCTGGCGGCAGCCACCTCGGGTTTCGGCGTCGGCCGGACGGTCGCCGGGTCCGGAATCTCCTTCCGACCCTCCACGTAGGCCTTCAGCTCGTCGCCGTCGATCACCTCCGTGGCGATCAGCAACGCCGACAACCGGTTCAACAGGTCCCGGTTCTCCCGCAGGATCTCGTCGGCGCGCGCGTGGGCTTCGTCGAGCAGTCGCCGGACCTCTTCGTCGATCAGCTCGGACGTGTGGGGGCTCACCTTCGGCAGCGCCCCAGGCATCCATGCGTTCGGGTCGTCCCGACCGAGCGAGATCGGCCCGACCGCGTCGCTCATCCCGAAATGGATCACCATCGCGCGCGCGAGCTCCGTCGCCTTCTCGAGGTCGTTCTGCGCCCCCGTCGAGATCACGCCGTCGAAGTACAGCTCCTCAGCGGCTTGCCCGCCCATCGCGAACGCCATCTGGTCCTTGAGTTGCGGCTCCGTGACCACGTAGCGGTCCTCGAGCGGCCGCGTCATCGTGATCCCCAGCGCCGCCGCCCCGCGAGGGATGATCGTGACGCGGTGCAGCGGGTCGATCTCCGAGGACCTCAGCGCCACGAGGGCGTGGCCCATCTCGTGGACGGCCACCCGCTCCTTCTGCTTGTCGGAGACCACGCGCGACTTCCGCTCCAGCCCCGCGGTCGCCCGGTCGATCGCCTCGTCGAGCTCGGCCTCGGTGACCGCGTTCTTCTCCCGGCGCGCGGCCAGCAGCGCGGCCTCGTTCACCACGTTCTCGAGGTCGGCGCCGGTGAACCCCGGCGTCCGAGCGGCGATCGTGCGCAGGTCCACCGCCGGATCGAGGGCGACGCCGCGGGCGTGCACCCGCAGGATCTCCTCCCGACCCTTCACGTCGGGCAGATCGACGACCACCTGCCGGTCGAAGCGGCCCGGGCGGATCAGCGCCGGATCGAGCACGTCGGGGCGGTTCGTGGCGGCCATGATGATGACACCCTTCGAGGCGTCGAAGCCGTCCATCTCGACGAGCAGCTGGTTCAGCGTCTGCTCCCGCTCGTCGTGCCCGCCGAAGCTCGAGCCCATCGGCCCCGCCCGGCCCTTCCCGATCGTGTCGATCTCGTCCAGGAACACGAGCGCCGGCGCTTTCTCCTTCGCCTGCTGGAAGAGCTCACGCACGCGCGCGGCGCCCAGCCCGACGAACATCTCGACGAACTCCGAGCCCGACATGAAGAAGAAGGGGACGTTCGCCTCGCCGGCGACCGCCCGGGCGAGCAGCGTCTTCCCGCACCCCGGCGGGCCCAGCAACAGCACGCCCTTCGGGATCCGGCCGCCGAGGCGCTGGTACTTCTTGGGGTTCTTCAGGAAGTCGACGATCTCACGGAGCTCCTCCTTCGCCTCGTCCACGCCGGCGACGTCCGCGAAGGTCGTCTTCATCTCCTTGCGGTCGTAGATCTTCACCTTGTTCCGACCGAGGTTCAGGGCCGAGGTCGCGCCGCCGCCGATCCGGCGGAACAGGAACCAATACAGGCCGCCGAACAACGCGATGAACAGGACGGTCTGGACGAGGAACCCCGTGAAGGGGTTGGGCTGCAGACCCCCGACCTCGTAGCCCTGCTGGGTCAGCTGGTTCACCAGATCGGTGGGGTCGTAGTTGGGCGGGATCGTGGCCACGAAGGTCTGCTGGCCCTCGGGGGTCCTGACCACCCCTTGGACCGTCGTGGTCGTGATCGTGACCGGCTCGTTCTTCACGACGTCACCGTGCTCCACCGCGGTCTGGAACCGGGAGAACGGGACCTCGGTGACCGACGCCCGGGTCAGGAATCCGTTGAACAGGAACAGGGCTCCCGCCACCAGCAACACGACCAGGAGGGCCGAGCGGGGTCTCGCCTGCGGTGCACCGGGCGCCGGGCGGCGTCCGAACGGGCTTCGATCCTGATCCGGCATGGCCCAATCTTCCCACCCCCCTGTGGTTGTGACGACCGGTGGGGGCGCGACGGGCGTTGGCGTGGATACTGGTCGCGTATGGCCAAGGCGAGGAGCGCGTCCGTGCAGGCCGAACAGGACCTCCTGGAGCGGTTCGAACGTGACGTCCTGCCGTTGCTGCCGAGCCTGTACGGCGCGGCCCTCCGGATGACCCGCAACCCGTCGGACGCCGAGGACCTGCTGCAGGAGGCCACGCTCCGCGCGTACCGGGGCTTCGCCTCCTTCGAGGAGGGCACGAACCTCAAGGCGTGGCTGTTCCGGATCCTCACGAACTCGTTCATCAACACGTACCGGAAGAAGCAGCGCGAGCCGCAGACCGTCGAGGGGCCCGAGGACCTCGACGAGTGGTACCTGTTCGACCGGCTCGGGTCGCGGAGCGTGGAGCGCTCGGCCGAAGAGGACGTCCTGGACCGGATCCCCGATGCCGACGTGAAGGCGGCGCTCGAGTCGATCCCCGAGAACTTCCGGATGGCGGTGCTGCTCGCCGATGTGGAAGGCTTCTCCTACAAGGAGATCGCGGAGATCACCGACGTGCCGATCGGCACCGTGATGTCGAGGCTGCACCGGGGAAGGAAAGCCTTGGAGCGGGCGTTGTACGGCGTGGCGAAGGAGCGAGGGCTGGTCGATGGGTGAGATGGGTTGTCGGGAGACGCTCCGTCAGCTGGAGCGCTACGTGGACGGCGAATGCCTTCGGGAGCTCACCGTCCAGGTCGAGGCGCATCTGGCGGGGTGCACGGACTGCACCGATCACGCGGAGTTCCGTCGCCACCTCAAGGTCGTGGTGTCGAGGAAGTGCGGCGCCGAGGCCGTCCCCGAGGGTCTCGTCGAGCGTCTCCACGAGCTCCTCCACGATCCCGACGCCCGTGCGCCGACCTAGCGGCGCCGGCTCGCTCCCACTAGCATCCGTCCGGCATGCGTGACGTTGCCGAGCTGGGGACGGTCCTGGGCGTCTGGGCCCATCCCGACGACGACATCTACCTCACCGCGGGCCTCATGGCGGCCGCCTCCGATGCCGGGCAACGGGTCGTCGACGTGACCGCGACGCACGGCGAGGGCGGCTCGATGGACGAGCAGCGCTGGCCTCCGTCCGAGATGGGGGAAGTCCGGACGGAGGAGCTGCTCCGGAGCCTCCGGGTCCTCGGCGTGAAGGAGCATCATTTCCTGGACGGTCCCGTCGACGTCGACATGGACACCGGGCTCGATCCGGCCGGAGCCGACCAGGTCGCGCGGATCATGCGGGACGTGAACCCGGACACCGTCCTCACCTTCGGGCCGGAGGGCATGACCGGCCACGTCGCTCATCAGGACGTGTCGAGGTGGACGAGTGACGCGTTCGCCGAGGTCGCGAAGGCGGGGGCCCGTCTGTACCACGCCGTCTTCGCGAAGAGCCTCGCCGACGAATGGCTCGAGCAGCTCGAGCCGTTCAACATCTTCCGGCCCGGGACGCCCAAGGTCGTGTCCGACGAGGAGCTCGACATCGGGTTCCCTCTCCCGTCCCCCCTGCTGGAGCGCAAGATCGCCTCGATCAAGGAGCACGCGAGCCAGATCGAGGCGCTCTACGAGGTGTTCGGCGACGAAGGGTTCCGGCGCTTCATGGGCGTCGAATCGTTCGTCCTCGCCGCGACGAAGGGATCGTGATGGTCGAGCGGCCGGCGCCGGTCCGCGACCTCGACTGGGCCCCGAAGCGAGCCCGGATCTTCACCGATCGCGTCGCGGACCTCTACGAGGAGCTGCTGACGCAGCTCCGCGACCTCCCCGTGTCCCGAGACTGGGGGACCGAGGAGGTGCGCGGGGCCGTCGCCGTGCCGGTGCCCGACGACCCGATGCCCGAGGACGAGCTGTTCGAGTACCTGCGGACGGTGACGTTCGATCACTCCGGGTACCTCGGGCATCCCCGCTTCTACGCCTACATCTCCGGGGCCGGCACGGTGCCGGGGGCGGCCGCGGATCTCCTGGCCGCCGGCCTGAACGCGAACGCCGGGGGATGGCGGCTTGCGCCGGCGGCGACCGAGATCGAGCTGGGGCTCGCGCGCTGGTTCGCCCAGGAGATGTTCGGTCTGCCCGCAGGCTCGGGCGGCGCGCTGACGTCGGGTGGCGCGATGGCCAACTTCATCGCGCTCAAGATCGCCCGGGACGCCAAGGCGGGGTGGGACGTGCGGAGGGAAGGGGTCGCCGCGGGCCCGCCGCTGGGGTTGTACCTGTCCAGCGAGACCCACGTCGTCTCGATCCGAGGGGCGGACATGCTGGGACTGGGCGCAGCCAACGTCCGGCAGGTCCCGGTGGGCGAGGACTACCGGATCCGGATGGAGGAGCTCCGTGCGCGGATCGCGCGCGACCGCGAGGACGGCGTGCGCCCGTTCGCCGTCGTCGCGAACGCCGGGACCGTCTCCACGGGCGTTGTCGACCCGCTCGCGGAGATCGCCGACCTGTGCCGCGACGAGGACCTGTGGTTCCACGTCGATGCGGCGTACGGCGGGCCCGCGATGCTCGCGGACGATCTTCGGCCGCTGTTCGCGGGGATCGAACGCGCCGACTCCATCGCGTTCGACCCGCACAAGTGGCTGTACACGCCGCAGTCCGGCGGCTGCATCCTGGTGCGGGACATGGAGCTGATGCGCCGCGCGTTCGACGTGGACTACGTCTCCTACGTGGTGAAGGACGAGGAGCACACGGACTGGGGGATCGACCTGGGCCGACATTCACCGAACTTCAGCCGGGGGTTCTGGGCCCTGAAGGTGTGGGTGTCGCTGCTGGCGCACGGGCGGACGGCGTACGCGCGGCGCATCTCGCACGACGCCGAGCTCGCCCGCTACCTGGGCGCCCGCGCGGAGGAGCTCGACGAGTTCGAGCTGATGACGCCCGTCGGCCTGTCGATCACCTGTTTCCGTTACGTCCCGGCCGAGCTCTCTTCATCCGGTTCGCGACGTGACCTCGAGGGACGGGACCAGTACCTGGACGAGCTGAACAACCGGCTGATGACGGCGATCCAGCTCGACGGGCGGGTCTACTGCTCGAACGCCGTGCTCGGCGGACGGTTCTGCCTGCGCTCCTGCATCGTGAACTACCGGACGGAGGCGGAGGACATGGACGCGCTCCTGGACGTGGCGTCGGAGCTGGGCGGGAAGCTCGACGCCGAGCTGCGCCCGGAGGCGCTCCGGTGACCTGGTGGTCGCTGCTCGGATCGGGGGAGTTCGCCCCGTGGTCGAACGCGGCCGACCGCTGGTTGCTGGAGCGGGCGAACGGCGACGGCCGGGTGCTGATCCTCCCGACGGCCTCGGCTCCCGAGGGCGACGATGTGTTCGACAACTGGGGATCCCAGGGGCTCGCCCACTTCTCGCTCCTGGGGGTGCCGGCCGAGGTGCTGCCGCTCAAGACTCGCGCCGACGCCGACGACCCGGCGATCGTGGACCGCCTCGAGGGCGCGTCCGTCGTGTACTTCTCGGGCGGCAACCCGGCGTACCTCGCCGCGACGCTCGTCGACACCTCGTTCCTGACGACCATGCTCAAGGAGCTCGACCGTGGGACGGCCTACGCGGGGTGCAGCGCCGGCGTCGCGTGCCTGACCGAGACCACGTACGACAGCACCAGCGACGACTTCGAGGCGGTCTTCGCCCCTGGCCTCGGCCTGATCCGCCGGACCCTGTTCGGCCCGCACTGGGACATCGTCGACTCGTGGATCCCCGGCGCCTCGGCGTTCATCGTGGAATCGGTACCGGACGGCCACACGTTCGTTGGGCTCGACGAGGACACCGCCATGCTCGGCGACGGCTCGTCGTGGGAGGTCGTCGGCAAGAGCGGGATCCACGTGAAGGTCGACGGCGTCTGGTCGACCTACCGTGACGGCGACCGGTTCGACCTGAAGCTGGGCGACGAGGGGGTGTGACGGTGGAGAAGGTGACCGTCGCCGCGGTCCAGGCGACGCCCGAGTTCCTGGACCGCGACGCCACGGTCCAGAAGGTCGTCCGCCTGACGAAGGAGGCGGCCGGGATGGGCGCCCGGCTGATCGTCTTCCCCGAGACGTTCGTCCCGACCTACCCGGACTGGGTCTGGAGGGCCGCGGCGTGGGACGGCCCGTTCGAGGCCCTGACCACCAGGCTGCGCGAGCAGGCGGTCGAGGTCCCGTCGCCGGCGACGGAGGAGCTCGGGAAGGCGGCCCGGCGGGCGAAGGCGTACCTGTCCGTCGGGGTCAACGAGCTCGACGGCGGCACCATCTACAACACGCAGCTGCTGTTCGGACCCACCGGCGAGATCGAGCGGAAGCACCGCAAGCTGATGCCGACCGGCGGGGAGCGTCTCGTGTGGGGCTTCGGCGACGGCTCCGACCTGGACCCGGTGGACACGCCGTTCGGCCGGGTCGGCGGGCTGATCTGCTGGGAGAACCTGATGCCGCTCGCGCGCACGGCCGTGTACGCGAAGGGCGTCGACATCTGGACCGCGCCGACCTGGGACAACGACGAGAACTGGATCGCGAACCTCCGGCACATCGCGCGCGAGGGACGCGTCTACGTGATCGGCGTCTGCACGCTCCTCCGCGGCTCCGACATCCCCGACGACCTCCCCGGGCGTGAGCTCTGGGGCGGCGAGGACGACTGGGCCAACCCTGGCTGGTCAGCGATCGTCGACCCGGACGGCCAGCTCCTGGCCGGGCCGCTGGTGGAGGAGGAGGGGATCATCACCGCCGAGGTCGACGCGCAGGTCGCCCGCGCCCAGCGGTACCGGTTCGACCCCGTCGGGCACTACAGCCGGCCCGACGTGTTCAGGCTCGTCGTGAACGAGGCGCCGAAGCCGCCGGTGGCCTCCGAGTAGCATCCCGGTGTGCCCGCGAAGAGCCTGACGCGCGACGCCCCGATCGGGGCGCGTGCTCCCGAGATCGTGAAGAGACTGTTCGAGGCGTACCCCGACGCGAAGGTCGCGCTGAACTTCACGAACCCGCTGGAGTGCCTCGTGGCGACGGTCCTCTCGGCGCAGTGCACCGACGAAAAGGTGAACGAGGTCACTTCGATGTTGTTCCAGAAGTACCGCTCGGCCGAGGATTACCTCCGCGTGCCCGAGGACGAGCTGAAGGCGGACATCAAGCCGACCGGGTTCTTCAACCAGAAGGCGACCGCGATCCGCGAGGCCTGCCGGCGGATCGTCGAGGCCTACGACGGCGAGGTCCCGGGCACGATGGAGGACCTCATCACGCTCCGCGGGGTCGCCCGGAAGACCGCGAACATCGTGCTGGGCAACTCGTTCGGCGTCGTCGAGGGGATCGCGGTCGACACACACGTGAAGCGCCTGGCGAACCGCCTGGGCTTCTCGTCTCAGAAGGATCCGGACAAGATCGAGCGCGATCTGATGCGGCTGATCCCGCAGGATCGGTGGTTCGACTTCACCTACGTGCTGATCGACCACGGAAGGGCGATCTGCGTGGCGAAGAAGCCGAAGTGCCCCGAGTGCCCGGTCGAGCCGCTGTGCCCGGCCAGCCAGGCGTGAGCTTCGCCCCTGGATCGGGGCGGATGGTGGTCGCGCACCGAGGCGCATCGGTGGAACAGCCGGAGAACACGCTGGCGGCGTTCGAAGCGGCGATCGATGCGGGCGCGGACGCGGTGGAGTTCGACGTCCGGCTGACCGCCGACGGCGTGCCGGTGGTGATGCACGACCCGGATGTCTCCCGAACGACGGACGGGACCGGGCTGGTATCGGCGATGACGCTGGACGAGATGCGAAGCCTGCGCATCGCGCTCCCGGGCGGCGGCGCGGCCGGCGTGCCGACGCTGGGGGAGGCGCTCGGGTGTCTGTCCGGCCGCGCCGCCGCCGACATCGAGATCAAGAACCCCCCCGGCGAGCCCGGGTTCACGCCCGATCGGGAGCCGGCGGTCGACGCAACCCTGGCCGCGCTCGATCGCGTCGGGTTCGCCGGTGCCGTGCTCGTGTCGAGCTTCAACCCTCGCTCGATCGCCCGGTGCTGGGAGCTCCGGCCGGAGGTGCCGACCGGGCTCCTCACCGGGTTCGAGGTCGATGCCGCCGAAGCCCTGGAACGGGCGGTCCGTGAAGGCCACCCGTGGGTCCTGCCGTTCGTCTCGCAGGTGCTCGAGGCGGGCGAGGGCTTCGGCGATGCGGTTCGCGCAGCCGGCGTGTCCCTGGGGGTCTGGATCGCGGACGATCCGGGGACGGCACGGGCGCTGTTCGAGCTGGGCGCGTCCGCCGTGGCGACCAACGATCCCCGGGCGATCGTGCCTGTCCGAGCGGAGCTCCTCTCGTAGCCGTGCTCCGTCGGAAGCGGCTGCCCGACGACCTGATCGGACCGCTCGATGGTCTGCGAGCGGCGGTGGTTGAGATCGAGGCGGCGAAGCGGGCTGTGATCGCCACGGTTCCGTCCACCCGGCTGCCCGGTACACCGCTCGCCGAAGGGATCCACGAGATGGAGGCCCGACTCGGTGCAGCGCAGGGGCTGATGCCGACATGGCGTCACCCGGCTGTGGAGGACGAGTGGCTGGCGTGCGACGAGGCGATCGCCGAGTCGTTGCGACGGGCCGCCGAGCTCCGGGAGCAGGCCCCGGAGCTCGGCGGCTTCGAAGGCTTGGTCTGGGCCGTCGACCGGCTCCTCGCGCCGCTCGAGGCGTTCGAGGCGGCCGCGGAACGGTTCCGTACGCTTCGCCGGTAGATGTCCCTCGTCAGCCTCGTCGGTGTGCACAAGTCCTACGGCACGTGGCCCGTGCTGCAGGGGGTCGACCTCGTCGTGCCCGACGGGGCGCGCATCGGGATCGTCGGGCCCAACGGAGCGGGCAAGTCGACCCTGCTCCGCATCGTCGGCGACATGGAGGACGTGAACGAGGGCGAGGTCGTCCGTCGGCGGGGCGTCACGGTGAGCTACCTGGAGCAGAACCCGGAGGGCGATGCCCGGACCGCGGAAGCGTGGGTCCTGGCCGGCCGGCCCGACGTCGCGGCGCTCAACCAGGAACTGCAGTCGATCGAGGCAGAGCTCGGGAGCCCGCGTGACGCGCAGGATCTGGCCAGGATGGAGCGTGTCCTCGCCCGGCAGCAGGCGTTGCTGGAGCGCTGGGTCGACGCGGGCGGGCCGGGCCTCGCGGGCGAGGCCCGGAGCCTCCTCGTCCGGCTCGGCTTCGACGACCACGACCTGACGCTCCCGACGACCGCGCTCTCGGGCGGTCAGCGGAAGCTCGCGGCCTTCGCGGCGTGCCTGATCCGCGATCCGGACCTGCTCCTCCTGGACGAGCCGGAGACCCACCTGGACGCCGACCGGCGGGAGCTCCTCGGAGACGTCGTCGCCGAGTTCCGCGGGGCCGTCGTCACGGTCTCGCACGACCGGTACCTCCTGGACGACACGGTGAACCGGATCGTGGAGCTGGACCGGGGGAGGGTCGCCACGTGGCCGGGCAACTACTCCGCGTACGCGGTGGCCAAGGAGTTGGCGCTCCAGCGCCAGCAGCAGCTCTGGGTCACGCAGCAGAAGGAGATCGCGCGACTCGAGGAAGCGATCCGCCGGTTCAAGCTGTGGGCGGACATCGTGGTGAACGAGCGGCACATCATCCAGGCGCGGAACAAGCAGCGGCAGATCGACCGGCTGGAGAAGATCGAGCGGCCGGTGTACGAGCGCCGGAAGATGGCCCTCGAGATCAGGCCGGCGGAGCGCGGCGGCCAGAGGATCGTCCGGCTGCGCGACGTGTCGATGGCGTTCGACGACGACCCGGTCCTGCTCGACGTCTCGTTCGACGTCTACCGTCGGGAGCGCGTCGGCGTCGTCGGTCCGAACGGATCGGGGAAGACGGTCCTCGGTCGGATCGTGGCGGGAGCGCTCCCGCCCACGACGGGCGAGCGCTGGACGGGGCCGTCGGTGCGGATCGGGTACCTCGCGCAGGGCTTCGAGGGACAGGATCCTGCGCTCACGCCGGTGGAGGCGCTCCGGAAGGCCAGGGCGATGTACGAAGACGACGCGGTCGCGCTGCTGGCGAAGTTCCTGTTCCGGTACGACCAGATGCGCACGCCGGTCGGCTCGCTCTCCGGCGGGGAGCGCACGCGGCTCGAGCTCTGCCTGCTGGTGCTCTCCGGCGCGAACTGCCTGGTCCTCGACGAGCCGACCAATCACCTCGACATCGAGAGCATGGAGGTGCTGGAAGGCGCCGTGGAGGCCTTCGACGGGACCGCGATCGTGATCTCGCACGACCGGTACCTGCTGGATCGGCTGTGCGACCGGATCCTCGAGGTGCGCGACGGCGAGGTCCGGAGCTTCGAGGGTGGGTACGACGACTGGATCGCGGCGAAGGCGCCGGTGTGAGCGGACCGGTGTGAGCGAGACGCTCGAGGCGATCGGGGACGAGGTCGTCGTCTGCCGGCGCTGTCCTCGCCTAGTCGCCTGGCGCGAGCGCGTGGCCCGGGAGAAGGTCGCCCGCTTCGCCGACCAGGAGTACTGGGGGAGACCCGTGCCGGGGTTCGGTGACCCGGCGGCGCGCGTGCTGATCCTGGGACTGGCGCCCGCGGCGCACGGCGGGAACCGGACGGGCCGGATCTTCACCGGGGACCGGAGCGGCGACTTCCTGTTCGCCTCGCTCCACCGGATCGGGTTCGCGAACCAGCCCACGTCCGTGTCCGCGGACGACGGGCTCCGGCTGCGGGGCGCCTACCTCGCGGCCGTCAACCGGTGCGCGCCGCCGGCCAACCGCCCGACCCCGCAGGAGCGCGACAACTGCCTCCCGTACCTGGAGCGGGAGCTCGCGGCGCTCTCGCGGCTCCGGGTCATCGTCGCGCTGGGCGCGTTCGCATGGGACGGCGCGCTCCGCGCGCTGGCGGCGTCGGGACACGTCGCGACGCCCCGGCCCCGGTTCGGCCATCTCGCGCAGGCGGACGTCGGTCCCTTCGCCCTGCTGGGGTGCTTCCACCCGAGCCAGCAGAACACGTTCACCGGCAAGCTCACCCCGGCCATGATGGACGACGTGTTCGTCCGCGCCCGCGAGCGAGCCACCGCTAGGCTTCGTCCTCCTCCTCCTCGCGCCCCCCCGTGAACCGTCGATGCAGGTTCTGGAGCACGGGCATGCGGTCGAACTCCAGGATGAACAGCGCGAGGACGGTCCCGAGGATCGCGGTGAGGTACAGGCCGATGCCGGTCACGGCCCCGATCGCGGCGACGCCGAGGATCGAGGCGGCCGTGGTGAGGCCGCGGGTCTGGCCCTCCTCGGCCCGCCAGATGATGCCGATGCCGAGGAACCCGATCCCCGTCGCCACACCCGCCACGGCCTGCCCGGCGGTGTCGGGGAACATCGTGATCGCGAGCCCGGCGAAGCCCGCGGCGGCCAGCGCCACGGTGGCGAACGTGCGCTCGCCGGCGCTCTTGCCCCGCGACTCGCGCTCGAGGCCCACGAGGAAGCCGAGCAGGGCGGCGAGTCCCATCCGGGCGGCGAGCGTCAGCTCGAGCGTCATGCGGCCCTCCTCCAGGATCCCCACGGCCGGGAAGCCTAGTCGGCCCTCCGGCCGACCCCCGCGGGGCTGATCGACAGTCGGGTCCCGCTCCCGGTACGGTCCCGCCCGACGGAAAAGGGGGAGGAGCGGAGATGCGGATCCTTCGGTTGTTCGTCGTCTCGGGGATGGTCGCGGCAGCGGTGGTCCAGATCGGATCCACGCCCGCCGCCGCCCCGCCCGCCTGCACGTGGGTGGGGACCCCCGGCCCCGACGTCAAGCACGGGACGTCGGGCAGCGACGTGCTCTGCGGCCGGGGCGGGGACGACAAGCTCTACGGGGGGCCCGGCGACGACCGGATCTTCGGCGGCGCCGGCGATGACTTCCTGACCGGGGAGCGCGGGGACGACCGGCTGTTCGGCCAGCTGGGCAACGACACGGTGATCGGGCGGACCGGTCGCGACGTGCTGCGAGGCGGCTACGGCATCGACGACGGCGACGGCGGGAACGGCAACGACCGCGTCCACGGGGGCGCCGGCCCGGACTCGACCCTGTACGGGGGAGCGGGGGGCGCCGACCTCGTGTCGGGTGGTGCCGGCAACGATGCCTGCGTGGCGACGATCGACGATCAGAACAACGACGTCCTCTACGGTGGTCGCGGCGCCGACCACTACTGGTCCGATCCGGGTGACGAGGTCCACACGGCCGAGATCTTCGGCCCCTGCTTCGCGGAGTAGTTCGGGCGTCGGGGGGGGGGGGGGGGGGGGG
>JBIOTM010000186.1:0-5400 GCA_044865955.1 Actinomycetota bacterium
CTCGTCGGGCGTGAACGGGTTGGGGACGACGCCGGGGTTGCTCGACCGCGGCGGGGGCGGCTCCGGCTCGGTGCACGCGGCCGCGATCCCCGCCAGCGCCAGGAGGACGAGGGAGAACCGGAGGGCCGGGCCCGCGGAGCGGGGCCGGCGCGGTCGATCGGTCGGCATCGGGTGGTCAGTATGCCAAGGGCGCCCCGCGTGCCTCGCGATGGGCGCCCGGTAGGCTTCGCCCGCCCATGGAGCCGATCGGTCGGATCGCCGTCACCTGTCTCGCGCTGATGGTCGCATCGAGCGCATGCACCGAGGGCGACGACGGCGCCCCACGCACGGATCGCCGCGCCTACCCGTGTGCGCTGGACATCGCCCGACCGCGGTCGGGCGACGTCCCGGTGGCCGTCGACGGGCTCGCGCCCGACGACGTCTGGGTGGTCGGCGCCCACTACGAGGGTGGCGCCGGCGTTCCGTACGCGCGCCGGTGGGACGGCGAGACCTGGGACTCGGCTCCGGTGGAGGTCGTGGAGGATGCGAACGCGGGGTTCCACGATGTCGCGGTGGTCTCCGCGGATGACGCGTGGGCGGTCGGGTCGCTCCGGGCGGAGGAACCGATGGTGCAACGCTGGGACGGCTCGGCGTGGCAGAACGTGACCCTGCCGCCCACGGGGTCCGCGGCCGCAGAGCTCTTCGGTGTCACGGCGGCCGCCCCGGATGCGGTGTGGGCGGTCGGCCGGGCGCTCCACGGCCTTCGGTGGCGAGCCCTGGCCCTGCGGTGGGACGGCGGCTCGTGGGGCGTGCAGGACGTCCCCACCTTCGCCGGCACGGATGCCGCCCTGAGAGGGGTGGACGCCAACCATCCCGGAGACGCGTGGGCGGTCGGATGGTCGGTGTCCACGGGGGGTCGCTACCGCACGCTCGCGGTGCACTTCGACGGGACCGAGTGGCGGCGGGTGCCCACCCCCAACCCGGGGAGGGGCGACCACCTCCTGTCGTCGGTGGTCGCGCCCGCCCCCGACGAAGCCTGGGCCGTCGGCTGGAGCATCCCCCCCGACGGCCGGGACCGGCCGCTGGTCCTGCGCTGGGACGGGCGCCGCTGGCGTCGCGAGATCCTTCCCGACATCGCGGGCCGGGCGCAGCTGATGGACGTTGCCGCGTCCGGAGCACGGTTCGTCTGGGCGGCCGGGCGGGCGACCGATCCGTCGGGGACGTTCGTAGGCCTCCTGCTCCTCCGGAACGGGAACTCGTGGGTCCGGGTCGGGGACATCGACGTCGGGGCGGAGGACGACACCCTGTCGGGCGTGGCCGTGACCGACCGCTCGCCGTGGGGGGTCGGCACCTCGGTCGACGCGGAAGGTCGGTACACCTCCCTCGTCGTCTCCGGCTGCTGACCGTCAGCCCTCCGCCGGCGCCGCCGGGCAGGTCCGAGGCTCCAGGAGCAGCGGGGGCCTCGGATCCTGCGTGAAGTCGAACGCGCTCATCATGTCGTCGGAGGTCCGGTCGCGCTCGGTGAGAGCCGGCAGGCCGTGGAGCCGCTCGATGAAGCGGAGCACCGAGGAGAACTCCATCAGGTCGTGATCGACCACGCCCCGCCGGGCGTAGGGCGAGATCACGATCGCCGGCACCCGCGGGCCGAGACCGTAGACGTCGACGTGCGGCGGCGGCGCGTGGTCGTAGAAGCCGCCGAAGTCGTCCCACGTCAGGATCACGGCCGTGTTCCGCCAGTACGCCGAGCGACCGATCGCGTTCAGGATCTCGACGGTCCAGTTCTCTCCCCGGCAGATGCTCGTCGGGGGATGGTCCGAGAGCCCGAACGAGGGCGTCAGCCACGAGACCGCTGGGAGATCGCCGTGCTCGAGATCCACGAGGAACTCGGAGTCCGGCACGACCTTCTTCCACATGTCGGAGAAACGAACGTGCCGGACGATCCGCAGGGGTTGCACCCACTGGTTGTCGCCCCGGTACTCCTTCCAGCTGATGGCCGCCCGCTCCAGCACGTCGGGCAGAACCTCGACGTCGGTGCAGGGCCAGCGGAGCGTCCAGAGGTCCCTCAGTCGTTCGGCCCCGGCCCCGCCCTGCTCCTCCAGTCGGAACGCAACGCGTTCCTGGGCCGGAGACAGGCGCTTGAACGACCACATCAGCTCCGAGGGGTCGTCGCAGAACTCCCGCTGACCGGTGCCGAACTGGCCAGGACGCTCGTGGTCGGTGAAGCGGTCGGACTGGGACGCGAACGTCCACAGGTGCTCGATCCCGGTGGGGCCGTAGATCGAGGAGAAGAAGTTGTCGGCGAGGACGAACGCCCGCGCGTACGCCCAGTAGTTCGGGATGTCCTCTTCGAGGTACTGGTTGTAGCCGTTCGGCTCGAAGCAGTTCATCCTCCCGCCGTTGATCGCGGTCACGCCGTTGATGAAGCTGTGGCCGGCGTCCAGCGTCGAGTCCTGCGCCCGAGCCAGCTCGATGGTGCGCCCGTCGCAGGTCTCGGCCGTCGTCACGCCGTCGGCCCCAGGGAACCGGCCGAAGAGGTGATCGAACGTCCGGTTCTCCTTGATGATGAACACGACGTGCTCGATCTTCTGCCGGGCCAGCGCGAGGGTCTCGGGATCTGTCGGATCGGGCGGAGGGGTCGGGAGCGGCTGCGAGGACGCGGCGGGGGAGGTGGTCGGCTCGTCGGGGGCCGGCGACCCCGGACAGGCGACGAGGCCGAGGACGGCGATCGCCAGGCAGCCGATGAGGCCAACGCGAACATGCCGAGAACGGTTGGGAGGACCGGGCATACGGCGGGTCAGCCTACCGGGTGGGCCGCGCGCGCCCTCGACGGGGGCGCTCGCTTCCGGCATGATGCGCGGGTGCGACGCGCGCCCCCGGCCGTCCTCCTGCTCGCGGCGATCGCGTCCTGCGGGGTCGGCGGCCACCTGGCGGAGGTGCGCGTCGCGGTCCCGGCGCCGTTCGGGCGCCCGGTCCCACCGCCGGACGCGATCGCCGCTCGGCTCCTGGCCGGCGGGGAGCCCCTGGTGGCGGTGGCGCTGGTGGCGTCGCTCGACATCCATGCGGAACCGGGAACCCGACGCCCGTACATGCACCTCGACACGGAGAATCCCTGGGGACAGGCGCTGCGCCTGCCCGTCGAACGCGAGCGGACCGACGACGACGGCGGCATCTGGCTCGGGATCCGGCTCCCGATCTGGCCCAACGGGCAGGAGGGGTGGGTGCCGGCGTCGGAGGTACGGCTGGCGGCCGCGGCCGAACGGCTCGTGGTGGACCTCTCCGATCGGACGCTGACGAGGTCCCGCGACGGCACCTTCGTCCAGCGGATGCGGGTGGCGATCGGCTCGCCCGCGACGCCCACGCCCACCGGTCGGTTCTACGTCTGGGCGAAGGTGCCGACCGGCCTGGCGTCGGGACCGTACGGGACGTACATCCTCGGCCTGTCAGGCTTCTCCGAGGCGATCCGGCCCTGGGACGAGTGGCCGGGCGAGCCCCGGCTCGCGATCCACGGGACCGACGACCCGGGCGAGGTCGGCAGGGCGGTGAGCCACGGCTGCATCCGCGTCGGCAACGCGCTGATGCGCCGCCTCCGAGACGTCCCCATGGGAACGCCGGTCGTCATCCGCCCGTAGCCTCGCGGCGGATCCTCCCGTGTCGCGAAGCCCGCGTTTCCCTTCGCGCGTCAGCCGGGGCCGCCGGCGTCCACGAACTCGAACGCGCTCCAGGGGATCGTCGAGAGCGACTCCACGTGGATGTCCAGGTCGCTCCACTGACCGTGACCCTGCTCCATCTTGATGACCGCGGCAGCGACCCCCGACGTGTCGCCCACGACCGCCCCGTAGCGCTGGAGGGCCTCGGCGATCACGCGGGCGTCGGGCGTCAGACCGAAGGTACCCAGGTCCACGTCGGGTTTGATCCGGAGGCGCGAACCCTGGCAGATGACGCCGCCGCGGTCGGGCTCGTATCCGACCATGGGGCGGACGTTGCATTCGGCGCTCCCCGGCACGAAGACCTCGAGCACGTTGTCGATCTTCCCCGCACGGATCTGCTCGTCTCGGACCATCATGACCGAGGGCGGCACGCCACGATGCCCGAAGTTCCGCGGATCGCCATCCGGGTTCACGGCGGCGTCGTAGACGAGACCGTTCCCGTCCAACCAGTAGATCGCTGCGGCTCTCGCTTCGACCGCGCGTTCTCCGGTCTGTCGCACGCGGGACAGATGGACCTCGTACCCGGATGAGACATCGATGATCACGGCCGGCGAGTCCGATGTCCCGGTGATGGTGTCGCCGAAGTCTGGGGGCATGTGGAGGCCCTGCGCCTCGAGCCGCTGCGTCTGCGGCGCGACGTGGCCGAGCTCCACGGACCAGATCGGTTCGTGGTCGCCCGTGATGAATGTCGGCATCCCCCAGGGGTTGCCCGCGAGGCCGTTGAGCAGGATCCCCCGTGGTGCGTGCTCCTCGAGCCACGCGAGGTACGCCGCCCCGTCGGGGTGGGCAGGAGCGTCCTCCGGGAGGGGGGTGTTCCAGTAGCTCCCTGCGGTGAAGGAGCGCTCGTACGGGACGTCCCACAGCCTCGTCAGCAGCCAGGCCCCGGTGGTGATCGCCGCGATCGCCCCGAGGGCGATCGCGGCGATCACCCTCTTCCTGTGTGGTGCATCGCCGGCGCGGGTGACGTCGCCCTCCACGCGGAGAGGGTAATCGCGGGGCCACCGGTGTCCCAGCAGACGATGGTCACCCTCGCGAAGAACCTGCAGGCGAGGCTGACGTCCCGATCGCGCTAGCTCGAGTGATAGAGACGAGAGATCACTTGCCTTGCGTTACCTGTCACTCGAGCGGCGTCGGCGATGCTCATGGTCTCGTCGTCGACCAAGCTCTTGACGACCTGCACGCGGAAGCCATGGAGCGCCTCGTTCAGTGTGGACCACGCTGCCCGCACCTCCCGCCTTGCGGGGACGCCGGGCCCGGATGCCACGATCTCCGACACGCGCCGCCCCGCAGCCCGTGCACGGCGGATCTCCGCGAGCGCTGCATGCAAGCCTGCTAGCCGTTCCGCCAGCTCGAGCGAAGCTCGATCGAGCTCCTCGAGCCGGGCGATGAAGGGATCAGCCTCCACGTGCGACCTCCAGCTCGTTCACGTTGACGCACCCCGCCGGTGCGCCTGCACGATTCCATCGTCGACGAGTGGGAACGGAAGCACGGATGAGCCTCGGATGGAACGTACCTGGTGGGTCGGGCGAGACGCTGGTCATACCGAGCAACCAAGAGCAGCGCGTCGAGCGACCGCAGACAGCCAACGACCTCAAGCGGATCGAGACCATCCTCGTCGCGGTATCCACCGACACGCCATCGAGCGGTGTCATCGACCTCGTGATCGACCTGGGACGACGACTCGACGCGACGGTGGTTGTGTTCCATGTCCGCG
>JBIOTM010000187.1:0-14500 GCA_044865955.1 Actinomycetota bacterium
CGCCACCACCCGCGTGTGGAACGCGATCGACCCGGCCGAGCCCTCCCCGTCGCTCGACGACGTGGGCGGGGTCGTGGTGTTCGGCTCCACGTTCAACGTGGAGCACGCGGACGAGCAGCCGTTCATCAAGGGGACGGCCGATCTGATGCGAGGGGCGATCGAGCGACGCGTCCCGGTCCTCGGGGCATGCTTCGGAGGCCAGCTCCTCGCGTGGGCGCTCGACGCCGAGGTCGGGAAGGGGCCGGTCCGCGAGATCGGCTTCGAGCCGGTCCATCCGACCGCCGCGGCGGCGCACGACCCGCTCTTCTCGCATCTCGCCGACGGGGACATGGCCTTCCAGTGGCACATGGACACGTTCGCCGTCCCCGCGGGGGCCGAGCTCCTGGTGACCGGCGATCGCGTCGCCAACCAGGCCTTCCGCTACGGCGACCTGGCGTGGGGCACCCAGTTCCACTTCGAGGTCGACGGCACGGAGCTCGAGAGCTGGCTCGAGGAGTTCGCGCGCTACGGGGACCTCGAGTCTGAGTGGGGGAAGAGCACGCAGGACGTGCTCGAGGAGAAGGGGCGGCACATGGCCGATCACGAGGCCCGCGGCCGCGAGATCTTCACCCGGTTCGCGCTCCTGGCCGACGGCTCCTAGGCCGGCGAGGGCGCGGATACACTCGGCGCGGTGCCGCACGCCTCCCACCGTCCGTTGATCGCCGTGGCGGCCTATCACCTGGCCGGCGATCGGGTCGCGCGGTGGCCCTCCGGCGGCTACGGGGTCCCCGCGCCGTACCTCGACGCGCTCCGCCGGGCCGGAGCCCGGACCGCGATCATCTCCCCCGGCGAGGAGGGACCGTCCGAGGAGATCCTCGAGCCCTTCGACGGGCTCCTGCTGGTCGGGGGAGGAGATGTGGAACCGGCTCGGTACGGCTCGCCGACCGAAGGACACGTCTACGGCGTCGAACCGGACCGCGACGAGCTCGAGATCTCGCTCCTGCGGGGAGCGGAGCGCACCGATCTGCCGACCCTCTGCATCTGCCGCGGCATGCAGGTCATGAACGTGGCCTTCGGCGGCACGCTCCACCCCCACCTCCCCGAGGTCCCCGGGCTCCTCGAGCACGGCGTGCCGACCGCGGGGACGCAGACCATCCACGAGGTCGAGGTGGAGCGGGACAGTCGCCTCTTCGATTCGACCAAGGGATCCCTGCTGTCGTGCTCGTCGCACCATCACCAGGGTGTCGACCGGGTGGGCGACGGGCTCGTCGTCACCGGCCGGTCGCTCGACGGCCTCATCGAAGCGATCGAGCTCCCCGCCCGCGACGAGGACGACCTCCGGTTCTTCCTCGGCGTCCAGTGGCACCCGGAGGACACCGCCGAGGAGGACCCCTCGCAACAAGCCCTCTTCGAAGCCCTCGCCCAGACGGCGCAGCAGCGCGGGATCGCGCCGACGCAGGGCCAGCCGACGTCCGTCGGAAGAGCCGGCTCGTAGTCCGACCACGCGGGCCGGTTGATCGTTCAGCTCGGCGAGGTCAGGTCCTCGTCTCTGACCCGGAGGAACAGGCCGGTCTGCGGTTTCGGGTCGAAGAACGTGGCCTTCGCCGGCATCTGCTCGTGGCGGTCGGCCACCTCGACGAATCGTTCGAACGTGGGCGGCTCGAGCGTGAACGCCGCGCCCGCGTCCTCGTCGACCCGCCTCGTGAGCTCCTCGACGGGAACCGCGCCGGACACGAACTCGAGACGAGGGTCCCCGGCGGGGCCGAAGCCGAAGATGGGCTCCAGGATCTCGTGGTGCAGGCGTGCCACGTCGAGCGCCCCAACCCCCGCCGCGGGGGGGACGGCCGTGGGCTCGACCCGATACCAGCGACCCGCGACGTAGAGACCGAACACGCCTCGCTCACCCGGGGCGGGAGCGCCCTCGCGGAGGGTCGAGCGCTCACGGAGCGAGGCCAGCAGCTCGTCGGCGGTCATGGGCAGCGGACCCACGACCCGGCGGTGGAAGGCCAGCATCCTCAGCTCGTCGTCGGGGAAGAGCACGGCCGGCACCCCGGGGCCCTCGTCGGGCCTCCCCGCACGCTCCCACAGCTCGACCGACGCCGTGGCTCGGTGATGGCCGTCCGTGATGTACAGCACGCGCTGATCCAACCGCTCTCGGATCCTCGCGATCGCCTCGGGATCGTCGAGGCGCCAGACCGTCTGCTCCAGGTCGCCCACGGCGAACCGTCGGAGCGGCGCTTCCTGGGCGGCGGCATCCACGATCTTCCGCACGTCGTCGTCGGCGCGGAACATCAGCGAGACCAGCGTCGACTCCGCGCCGACGCGCTCGAAGTGGAGCCCGAGCGCGTCCACGCGGTCGGGCTGCACGCCCTCGTGACCGAGCACCCGTCCGTCGACGAACGCCTTCGGTGGCACCTCGCCGACGATGCCCGTCTGCGTGTGCTTCCCCGACCGCAGCCGGTAGACGTACAGCGCGGGTTCCGGGAAGTCCTCGAAGAGACCGGCGTCGAGCAGGCGCTGCAGCGCCGAGGCGTTCGCCTCCGCGAGCGCCGAGGCGTCGGCCCGCTGGCCCTCCGGCACGTCGTCAGGCGTCCGTGACACGTGAAGCCAGGAGTACGGGCGCTCCGCCATGATGGCGGCCCGCTCCTCGCGGGACAGCGAATCCTGCATCGGAGCGACGACGTGCTCGGCCCAGGCGGCTCGGACGATGCGGGCGGGGAAGGGCTCGATCGTGCTCACGCGTTGCCCTCGCGGAAGGCCCGCATGAACCCGACCAGCGCCTCCACCCCCTCGTCGGTCATCGCGTTGTAGATGCTCGCCCTGATCCCGCCGACGCTCCGATGCCCCCTGAGGTTGACCAGCCCCTCCCCCTCGGCGCCCTTCAGGAAGCTCGCGTCCAGCTCGTCGGACGGGGTCCGGAACACGACGTTCATGTGCGAACGGTCGGGCACGGCCACGGGCGATCGGTAGAAGCCGCCGCTGTGGTCGACCGCCTCGTAGACCATCCCCGATCGTCGCGCCGCGCGATCCTCCATCGCGCGCACGCCTCCGTGGTCGCGGATCCATGCCAGGACCTTCCCGGTCACGTAGATCGAGAACATCGGCGGCGTGTTCATCAGGCTGTTCTTCTCGGCGTGCGTCCGCAGGCGGAGGTAGCTCGGAAGGTCCGGGTCCATCTCCTCCAGCACCGACGTTCGCACGACCACGACCGCGAGTCCGGCCGGCCCGAGGTTCTTCTGGACCCCGCCGTAGACGACGTCGAACCGATCCCAGGGGATCGGGCGACTGAGATAGTCCGAGGACATGTCCGCCACGAGCGGGACCTCCACGTCGGGGAACGTCGCCATCCGGATCCCCTCGATCGTCTCGTTCGAAGTCACGTGGACGTATCTCGTGCCCGGTCGGATCTCCAGCTCGTCATCCGCGGGCATCCGCGCGAACGAGAACGGCTCGCCGTCCCAGGCGGCGTAGGCGTCGCCGCAGAGCGTCGCGTCCTTCAGGGCGCCCCTGCCCCACGTTCCCGACCGGACGTAGCCGGCGCGGGACCCCCCACTGAGCAGGTTCATGGGGATCGTCGCGAACTGCAGCGTCGCCCCGCCCTGGAGGAAGAGGATCGAGAAGCCCTCGGGCACGCCGAAGGTCTGGCGGAACAGGGCGAGCGCCTCCTCGTGGACGGCCTCGTACTCCGCGCTGCGGTGGCTCATCTCGATGACCGACATGCCGGAGCCGCGGAAGTCGATCAGCTCGGACCGGACCTCCTCCAACACCTCCAGCGGCAACGTGCACGGCCCGGCGCAGAAGTTATGGACCCTCATGCCCCACCCCGCTTCACCGGGATCGCCGAGACGTGGATCACGTTCGGCAGGTCCTCCAGGGCTCCGATCAGCTCGGGACCGACCTCCCCGACGATGTCGATCGTCGCGACCGCGGCGTTCCTCCCTTCGAAGACCCGGTTCTCCATCTGCTCGACGTTCAGCTCCCGACGCCGGAGGATGTCGAACACGCCCGCGAGCACGCCGACGCGATCCAGGTGACGGACGTGCAGCGTGTGCGTCCCCAGCCGGGTGGGGGCGAGGTTCACGCAGTTGACGATCTCGCCACGCTCGAACGCCCCGATGATCTCGATGACGCCGTCCGCGACAGCTCCCTGGGCCTGCGCGGTCGAGGCCCCGATGTGGTGCGTCCCGACCACGTTCGGATGCTGCGCGAGCTTGGAGGACCACTCGGCCGACCCCGAACCCGGCTCGTCCGGATACACGTCGAGGCCGACCCGGAGCCCTCGGCCATCGATGGCGTCGAGCAGGGCGGCCTCGTCCACGACGTCTCCTCGGGACGTGTTCAGCAGGATCGCGCCCTCCTTCATGAGGCCAAGCAGGTCCGAGTCGAACATCCACTTCGTCTCGGGGGTGGCCGGGACGTGGATGGTGACGACGTCGGACGTGGACACCAGCTCCTCGAGGGAATCGACGAGCTCGATGCCGATCTCCCGGATCCGCTCCTCCACGGCGTCGTCGCGGTCCTTCCGGATCGCCCGCACCCGCAACCCGAACGCGGCCGCCCGCTCGGCCACGGCGAGCCCGACGTCCCCCAGCCCCACGACGCCCATCGCCTTGCCGAACAGGCCGTCGGCCTTGCCGTACGTCGTCTTGTTCCACGTCCCCGCCCGGAGGTCCGCGACGTTGTCGGGGATCCTCCTGTCGATCGCCAACAGGAGTCCCATCGTCAGCTCGGCCACCGCGATGGCGTTCCGGCCCGGCACGTTCGTGACGTAGATCCCGACCTCCGACGCCGCCTCGACATCGATCGTGTTCGTGCCGGCGCCGGCCCGGACGATCAGCTCCAGGGCCTCGGCCGCCTCGATCGCGGCGGCTGTCACCTTCGTGCTCCTGACGACCAGCACCTGGAAGCCCGCGATCCGGTCCGGCAGCTCGTCCGCCGTGAGCTTCGGCTCCGTCGTGCACGCATGCCCTCGTTCCGTCAGCACTTCGACGGTGGAGGGGTCGACCGCGTCGGCGAACAGCACCCGCATCGTCTAGGAGCTAAGCAGAACGGGGGGATGCCGAACAGGTGCCGAAGAGGGCGCACTACCCATCCGGGGGTAGAAGCCTCATCCGAACGGACCACCTCCGACGAGCTCCGGTGCGAGACCGAGGCTCACGCCTGCCTAGCGCCGGGTGGCCCGTCGGTGCTATACAAGCTGATCGGCCAGGGGCTCCGCACGGGTCCCGGCCGAGCGCGTGAGCGGACCGCGATCCGGACGCCCGCGGCCAGAGCCGCTGAGCCCGAGGGGAACCACCCGCGGAGGACGAGGTACGGAGCTACTAGAAGGGGGTTGGGCCATGAGGGGAACGCGACGAACGCTGCTCGCGGTCGCGGCAGCCGCAGCGGTGACGATCGGCTTGGCCGGCTCGGCGCTCGGACAGGCCGAGGCCTCGGACAAGAAGATCACCCTGAACGTGGGGACGACCAGCGACATGGTCTCGCCCAACCCGTTCAAGGCGTGTTGCACGTCCGAGTACGAGATGCTCCTGATGAACTACAACATGCTGTTCGGGTTCTCCGCGAAGGACCTCTCGCCGGTGCCGGAGCTCGCGACCAAGCCATGCGAGCCGAGCCCCGACCACATGGTCTGGACGTGCGAGATCCGCGACGACGTGACCTGGCACGACGGCGAGCCGCTCACCGCCGAGGACATCGCGTTCACGTATCGGTTCACCCTCGACAACGGCTTGTCGACCTTCGCGGATTACCTCCCGTTCAACCCGACCTTCGACGCGCCCGACGCCACGACGCTCGTGTGGACGTCGGAGGAGCCCACGATCGCGCCGACGGTCCCGCCGTACATCCCGATCCTCCCCGAGCACGTGTGGGGAGCGCTCGACGGGAAGCCGGCGAAGGAGATCCGCGCCTACGAGAACATCCCGGCCATCGGCTCCGGTCCCTTCCAGCTCACGGAGTGGAAGAACGACCAGTTCTGGCGGATGGAGGCCGTCCCCGGGCACTTCTTCGGGACGCCGACGATCGACGAGGTCGTCTACCACGTCTACGGCAACGACGAGGCGATGGTCCAGGCCCTCAAGTCGGGAGAGATCGACTTCGCCCAAGAGGTGCCGTCGACCCTCGCGGAGAGCTTGGAGGGTGAGCCCGACATCGCCATCAACAAGGAGGCGGCCGACTACCACACGAACCTCGCGTTCAACTTCGGCGGGCAGGCCGAGGCACACCCGGCCGTCTACGGCACGCCGCCGGAGACCCAGGACACCGCGCATCCCGCCCTGCACGACCACGCGGTGCGGCTCGCGATCGCGCACGCGATCGACAAGCAGGCGATCGCCGACGTCGTGTGGCACGGCGACGCGCTGCCGGCCGACACGTTCATCTCGCCCGACAAGGCGTTCTGGCACCTCGATATCCCGGCCGAGGAGGAGTACGACTTCAACATCGACGAGGCGAACCAGATCCTCGACGACGCGGGCTACACGAAGAGGAACGACGAAGGCGTCCGGATCGATCCGAAGAGTGGGAAGCCGCTCGAATTCGACATCGTCGCGATCAACAACTCGCCCGGCTCGCCGCGGACGGGAGAGCTCATGGCCGGCTGGATGGACCAGATCGGCATCAAGTTCGACGTGCGGGTCGTCAGCGAGAGCAAGGCCTACGTCGAATGGGAGAACGGCACGTTCGACGCCTACATCTGGAGCTGGGGAGGCGACCCGGACCCCGACTTCAACATGTCGATCTACACGACCGATCAGTGCCTCGGCTGGAGCGACGGCTGCTATTCGAACCCCGAGCTGGACCAGCTCTACAAGGAGCAGCGGACGACGTTCGATCGTGACGAACGCCAGCAGCTCGTGTTCGAGTTCCAGCGACTCCACTACGAGCAGATCCCCGAGATCGCTCTGGTGTACCCGGAGACGATCCAGGCGTACCGGACCGACACCTTCACGGGGTACGAGCCCACCCCCGAGAACGGCGGTGGTCTGCTCTTCGCCTGGCGGGTCGACTCCTACATGAACCTGAAGCCAGTGGTGGCGGGTGGGACCGAGACCGCCGGAGGCGGTGGCGGGATCCCCGCCGCGGTGTGGATCGTGCTCGGCGTCGTCGCCGTGGCGGCCGTCGCCGGCTTGGTCGTGACGGGCCGGCGCCGGAGCGAGGAGGACGAGGCCTAGCGCTCCCAGGAGGGGTCGGAGGCCGGGGTGCGATCGCGTCGGTACCTGCTCCGCAAGGTGCTGCACGCGATCGGCACCCTCCTGTTCGTCCTCGCGTTCAATTTCGTCCTCTTCCGTGCGGTGGGGGATCCCGTCAAGCTGCTCACCAGGAGCAACCTCCGGCTCGATCCCAAGGAGCAGGCAGCCCTCCGGGAGGAGTTCGGGATCGGAGATCCGTTGCCGGTCCAGTTCGTCAACTACCTGGGTGACACGCTGACCGGCGAGCTCGGCCTCTCGTTCACCTCCGGGAGGCCCGTCTCCCAGGAGATCGCCGAACGGATCTGGCCGACGGTCCTCCTGGTTGGGACGGCCACGCTCCTGTCCACGATCATCGGCATCCTGATCGGTATCAAGGGAGCGTGGAGTCGTGGGAGCGGCTTCGACACCGGCTCGCTCCTCGGCTCGCTGGTCCTCTACTCGATGCCCGAGGGCTGGCTCGCCATGATCCTGCTGATCGCGTTCTCGGGATCGCTCGGCTGGCTTCCGTCCGGCGGCCTCGAGTCGACGGAGCCGCTGACCGGCTTCGCTCACATCGGCGACGTCCTCAGCCATCTGGCGCTGCCGTGCCTGACGCTCACGTTGGGCTACCTCGGTGAATACGCCATCATCATGCGCTCGTCGTTGCTGGAGGTCCTGGGGGAGGACTTCATCCAGACGGCGCGAGCCAAGGGGGTCCGGGACCGGGACGTCCGGCGCCGGCACGCCGTCCCGAACGCGCTGCTCCCCACCTTCACCCTCGTCTTCTACAGCATCGGGTTCGTGCTGGGAGGCTCGGTCATCGTGGAGGCGGTGTTCTCGTGGCCGGGTCTCGGCCGCTTGACGTTCGACTCGATCGATCAGAACGACTACCCCGTCATCGAGGGCATCTTCCTGCTGTTCAGCTTCGCCGTGATCCTGTTCAACCTGCTGGCCGACGTGCTGTACGGATACCTGGACCCCCGGGTGAAGGAGTCCTGAGGTGATCCAGACGCCGCACGAGACTCCAGACGTCGGCGTCGAGCCGGCACCCGCGCCGGAAGCCCCCAGGAGCCCGAGGGCGATCCGTTGGGCTCGGCGACGTCGATCGCTGGTCGGTTTCTGGCGCACGTATCGACAGAGCCGCATGGGGATGGTGGGCCTGGTCATCATGCTGTTGTTCATCGTGACCGCGCTCGCGGCGCCGCTCCTCGTGAGCCGGGCGGACCTCAACGTGTCCACGCCGCCCGGGAGGCCGTTCGAAGCCCCCAGCCGATTCCTGCTCGGGACGGACGACTTCGGGCGCTCGGTCCTGGACCTGGTGATCTACGGGTCACGGATCTCGCTGATCGTCGGGTTCGCGGCGACGGCCGTCACGATGATCGCGGGCGCTGCCGTCGGGATCACGGGCGGGTACTACGGCGGCCGGATCGACACGCTGATGAACGCGCTCACGAACTGGTTCCTCGTCATCCCGTGGATCGCCCTGGCGATCGTGCTGACGTCGATCCTCGGAAGATCGCTGTTCAACATCATCCTCGTGATCGGGCTCACCTCGTGGGCGAGCACGGCTCGACTCGTTCGGGCCGACACGCTCTCGGTGAAGGAACGCCCGTACGTGGAGCGGGCCCGCGCGTTGGGTGCCGGCGATTGGCACCTGATCTCGCGGCACATCCTCCCCAACGTGATGCCGGTCATCTTCGCGAACACGGTCCTCACGGTGGCGCTCTCGATCCTCTCCGAGACCACGCTCTCGCTCCTCGGGCTCGGTGATCCGCGGAACGTGTCGTGGGGAGGGATCATCAACGACGCATTCCTCGCGGGGGCGCTCACGGCGGGCTACTGGTGGTGGCTGATCCCGCCTGGGGTGTGCATCTGCCTCGTCACGCTCGCGTTCACGATGTGCGGCTACGCCCTCGACGAGGTCCTGAACCCGAGGATCCGCGAGCGATGAGCCTTCTCTCCGTTCGCGACCTCGTGGTCACGTACCGCACGAAGGGGGGCGACGTGCCCGCCGTGCGAGGCGTGAGCTTCGACATCGACAAGGGCGAGGTCCTCGGCCTGGCCGGCGAATCGGGCTGCGGGAAATCGACGATCGCGGGCGCGATCCTTCGGCTGCATTCCGCGAAGACGCTGATCGAAGGGGAGATCGTCCTCGACGGGCAGGACGTGCTCTCGCTCAGGCCCGGCCGATTGCGGGCCCTCCGGTGGACCGGCGCGTCGATCGTCTTCCAGGGCGCCTTGCACGCGATGAACCCGGTCCGGCGGGTCGGCGACCAGATCGTCGAGGCCATCACGGTCCACAAGCTCGCCGGGCAGAAGGAGGCGCGGGTCCGCACCGCCGAGCTGCTCGAGCAGGTGGGCCTGCCCCCGCGTCGCATCGACGACTACCCGCACGAGCTCTCGGGCGGACAGAAGCAGCGTGTGATGATCGCGATGGCGTTGGCCTGCAACCCTTCCCTCGTGATCGCCGACGAACCGACGACGGCGCTCGACGTGATGGTGCAGGCGCAGGTGCTGCAGCTCCTGAAAGGCCTCCAGCGCGAGCTGGGGCTCGCGATGCTGTTCATCACCCACGACCTCTCGGTCCTCGTGGAGGTGTCGGATCGCCTGGCGATCATGTACGCCGGGCTGATCGTGGAGGAGGGTGACTCGGGACGCGTCTTCCGGGAGCCGGCCCATCCGTACACGAAGGCGCTCGCCGGCGCGTTCCCCGAGATCGGAGACGTTCGGTTCCGAGGGAAGCCGTCGGGCTTGGGGGGTGACCCGCCGGATCCGGCACACATCCCCTCCGGCTGCCCGTTCCACCCGAGGTGCGCCGAGGCGATCGGTGTGTGTCCCACGCTCGCGGTGGACCTCTGGCCGGCCGGGGACGGCCGACGAGCAGCCTGCATCCACGTCGACGGAGCCCCCTCGCTCACGAGGGCTCGAGGATGAGCGAGACCGGGTTGGAGCATCGGACCGCGGTCCTGGGGGAGCCGGTCATCGAGGTCCGGGGTCTCGAGGTCGGCTTCGCCGGCCGGGTCTCGCTCATCAAGGGTCTGATGGGGAAGAGGGCGCCGGGGGCGACCGCGGTCGACGGGGTCGACCTGACCCTGCACGAAGGAGAGGTGCTCGCGCTCGCAGGTGAATCGGGGTGCGGGAAGACGACGACGGCGCGGGCGATCATGGGGCTCATCCGGCCGAACGCCGGCCGGATCGCGTTCCGGGGTGTCCCGCTGGGACGGAGGCTCCGCGCGTACCGGCGCGAGGTGCAGATGGTCTTCCAGGACCCGACGGCGTCGCTCAACCCACGGCAGACGATCTACGAGGCGGTGGCCGAAGGGCTCCGGATCCATCGCATCCATGCCGGTCCGAACGGGGAGACCGAGGAGCAGCTCGTCGCACAGGCGCTCTCGAGAGCCGGCCTGCGGCCCCCGGAGCGCTTCTACCTCCTGTATCCGCACGAGCTCTCCGGCGGACAGCGCCAGCGGGTCGTGATCGCCGGGGCGCTGGTGCTGGACCCCAAGGTCATCGTGGCCGACGAGCCGGTGTCCAGCCTGGATGCATCCGTCCGAGGGGAGATCCTGCGGCTCCTGATGCGGCTGCGCGACCAGCTCAGGCTCTCCATCCTGATCGTGACGCACGACCTCGGCCTCGCGTGGACCGTGGCCGATCGCGTCGCCGTGATGTACCTGGGGAGGATCGTCGAGATCGGCCCCGCCGAGGACGTCCTCCTTCGGCCGCGCCATCCGTACACGAAGGCGCTCCTCGACGTGGTGCCCGAAGCGGGAGGGATCGATCGCCCGATCCTGCGCGGCGAGCCGCCCGATCCCACGCGGGTTCCCGACGGATGCCGGTTCCATCCCCGCTGCCCGGTCGTGGCGTCGGGCGAGGCGGGGACGCTCGGCATCGAGGCGAGGTGCCGGGGAGAGGACCTCGGCCTCGAGGAGCTGGCGCCGGGACATCTCGCGGCCTGCTACGAGGCCTCGCTCCGGCGGCCCTAGACCTCCTCGGCCCGCTCCGGCGCCGACGGCTCCTCGTCCTGCGCTTGCTCGCCGTTGCCTTTCAGGACCCCCAGGATCGCCTCCATCTCGGAGTCGGGGAGCCGCTGGTCGGGATGCATCCCGGTGGCGCGCGCGGACGCGAGCAACGTCCTGAGGTTCGACTCGGCCATCTCGACACGATGCTCCAGCTCGCGGGCGCGTTCGGCGAGCGTCCGCGCGCGCCGCTCGGCATCCGCCCGCATATCCCTGTTCTCGCGCGCCTCCTCGCGGGAGACCTTGAGCTGCGCCCTGAGCTGGGACACCTCCTGGCCCAGCTCGACGAGCCGGTCGACCGTCGCCCGTCCGAGGTCCGAGTAGGCGAGACCCCCCCGGCGGCCGGGCCGCCCACCGTCCTCGCCACGCTTCCGGGACCGCCTGCCCTTGCGCTCGATCGTCTCGCGCTCGCCCTGCGCCACCGGGGAGGGATCCAGGAGCCGGTAGGAGCCGGAAGCCGGCTCCAAACGTCGGCGCGCCACGAGCGCCCTCACGGCCCGAGCGATCGAGAGCGGGTCGGGGAACCCCAGCTCCCTGCCGAGCTCTGCCGGCGTGGCCTCCAACAGCTCACCTTTCTCCGTGCGGGACGCGACCGCCTGAAGGAAGGCATTGACTCGATCCAGACTCTGCTCGTTCACTGCGGCCCATTGTGCCCGAGGACTGTCGTCGAGCGCCAGTTGTACCGAAGAGCACCTCCCACCGACATGAGAGATCCATCTTCCCATCCAGGAGGTCAGATCTCCTCCAGGATCACGCCCCCGGCCTCGAACTGGATGGTAAGACCGTCCATCATCGTGAACGTGACCGATCCCACGCCAGGCCTGACCTCTCGGTAGCGAAGTCGCTGAGGGTATCGCTCTCGTACCCACCTTCTGGCTCGACGGTTCGAACCAGGAGATCACGGACTCCATCGAAGCGCAGCTGGATGCACTTCGAGCCCTGGTCGTCTCGCAAACCTCCCCAGGAAGGGTCGAAATCGAACTGAAGGATCAACGTCTCTGGAAGCCGGAAACTGAAGCCCTCGAAGGACGCCCAGTTGTGAAGGTCGACCACGCCCTGGGAGTTAGGAGCTCCACCAGCTGCTTGTTCTCCGGCCATGGGTCACAGCCTTCGAACATCACATCTACCCCTTCCGTCTCAAGGCAAGTGAGGAACGATGCACGCATCGTCTCAGGTTCGCTACCCGATACACCGAGCTACACCTCCAGCGAACCACCCGAATGGATCTCTCTCGTCATCTAGGAACGGCAACCGGTCTGGCAGCTCCTGAGGGATGGTCCCGAGCAGGACATCGACTTCGGCCGGTTCCGATGACTCAAGGCGTCTGCGAAGGTATCCAGCGTCAACTTCACGATCGGGCATGTTCGGCGCGGGCGCGAGAATGACGCATCGGATCTCGTGTAGGTCCGTTCGTTTAGCGTGAGCCCCAGACCCCAATGGGTCGAAGTCGGCGGGGAGCGGGGTATCGACGCGTAGCAGGAGCGCCACCCATCCCTCGACGCTTAGGCATTCCCCTACGATTTCGCCCGCCACCTCGGGCAGCTCGCTAGAGCGAGCATCAGGGTCGATCGACTCGACTCTTGCTCGTCGACATGCCATGGTTGCGACGATAACCCCGCGGTCACGAGTACATCTAACATGTTGCCTGTTCAGGACAAGGACTTGGGTGGCGTCACCGCCCGCGATACGTCCGACGTACACGTAGCTACCTGCTCGAACCTTACGACGCTGTCGTGGCAGGGGAGCCTCCAAGATACACGGGCGGTTCACCATTCGCCGGGTGGACGGCGTGGTCGCTTGATCGGAGTTTGATCCCGGATTGACGCTCAGCCATGGAACTCCATCGTTCTCCGATCCACATCAAGGTTCGGCATGGGCAGCATGCCGCCAATGTTCGTGGCCCTTCGAGTGTCGAGACACACGACTGATGGAGTCGATCAGGGGGAGAAGGCGACGTTTGCCTGTTCGCCGATGGCTCAACCAGAGCGCTCGTCTTCAGCCAAGCGTCTGGATGATAGGCGAGAGATTAGCTCGAGTGCGACCAACAGGTAGGAGGCGGCGGTCAGGAGTATGCCCGATATGGGCACCGACGACTCTCCGACCGTTAGGATGCCGCCGCCTATGCCGGCCGCAGCGAGCTGAAGAAACTCGAGTAACTTGTGATTGCGTGGAGGCAGCGACCTGATTCTCTCGCGATTGGGTGGAGGGATGGTTCTTGGAACTTGCCTGAGAAAGAGAGCGAAGAAGAGGGCTACCGCCGATGCGGGCGCAAGTCCCCACGGCAGCGCGTCTCGTGCTGCGCTGAGAACCACGATGCCGAGGAAGACCGTGGCCCACATCATGAGAAGGTCGCGCCACCTAGTCCATCCCCGGCTGGCCAAGAGAAGGGCAGCTAGCCCGCAGGCGGCCGCGAGCACGAACTCCGCCGCCCTCATCGGGGGGAGCTCTCTTGGAGGAGGTGGCTGGTCATGGAGCGACTTCGACTCCGTGCTTGGTCGCAAAGTACGCGATTGTGAGCCCGATGACTGCAACTAATAGTCGCTTGACCCACGGACCCGAGCCTGGGGGACCCGAGCCTCCTCCTACAACCTGAGGAGTTGGTGGATCATATCGCGGTCCTTTCCCACTACGAGGAGGGGGTCGCTCTTGGGGATCCGTACTCGGCGGGTGAGGGCTCCCGGCGTACGAGCCCGGGACGGAAGACATCCCGGCTGGCGATCGCTGTCACCGATCCGTGGAATGGGCGTGCCCGGTGCACTCGTGTTCGTCCAGTCGACCGAGCCGGTCCACCGGGGTTGTCGCCGCCGGTGGTCCTCGTGACGATCACGATGGGTGGGAACGACGTCCGGTTCGCGGACATGCCGATCTTCTGCGCGAGGCAGGTAGGCTGCGCGCGGTGGACGATCTGCCGCTCGCCGGGGTCCGAATCCTCGATCTGTCACGGGTGCTCGCCGGCCCGCTGGCGACCCAGACCCTGGCCGACCTCGGCGCCGAGGTCACGAAGATCGAGCTGCCGGGGGAGGGCGACGACACCCGGCACTGGGGTCCCCCGTTCGTCGGCGACGACGCCGCGTACTTCCTCGCGCTCAACCGGAACAAGCGCTCCGTCGCCCTGAACCTCAAGTCGCCCGAAGGTCGGGCGGCGGTCCGTCGCCTCGCGGGGGCCTCTGACGTCCTGATCGAGAACTTCCGTCCGGGCCTGATGTGGGAGCTCGACCTCGACCTGGACGATCTCCGGTCGGAGAGCCCCAGGCTGGTGACCTGCTCCCTCGCCGCGTTCGACGAAGACATCCCGGAGACCGCCGGCAGGCCCGGCTACGACATCATCATGCAGGC
>JBIOTM010000188.1:0-2138 GCA_044865955.1 Actinomycetota bacterium
TCGTGCGCCAGTACAGGTTCCGGTGCATCGCGACGAGCGCCGCTCCCTCCATCAGCATCCGGAAGACGCGGTTCACGGTCGCGTAGTCGAATCCCTCGTACGCGCCGCCCAGGACGACGACGTCGGCATGGTCCTCGACGAGGTGGACGTCCTCGAGGTCCGCTCGCGCGTCGCCGTCGGAGAGGACGAACACGCGAGCGTCCGGATGCGCGTCGCGCAGGTAGGCCGCCGTGGCCACGACCGCGGTCACCACCTCGGCCGGCGAGACGACCAGGCCCACGTCGGAAAGGGTCCGCGAGAGATCGGCGCGGGTGTGGGTCGTCGTGTTCGTGATCAACCGGAACGGAACGTCGTGTTCCCGAAGCCACTCCAGCGTCTGGACGGCGCCGGGAAGTGGTTCCCACGAGACGGCGAGCACGCCGTCGATGTCGAGCAGGACGCCGTCGATCTCCGCCACCGCGCGGAGTCTAGTCGTGCAGGCTCTTCGCGCGATCCAGATCGATCCCGGCCCGGCGGCGGACGCGCTCGAGGGCCCCCGGCTGCAGGCCGCGCTCGCGCAGGCGCCACTCCTGATACGGCCCGATGAACCGGAAGCGCGGCGGGAGCAGCGGCCCCGCGAGTCGGAGCGCGGCGAAGGCGGCCCGCATGGCCGAGCGACGGACCGGGGTGAGGGAGACGCCGTACATCTCCCGGATGGACCGGGGCAGGGTCCCGAACGCGAGGGGCGACACCAGCTTGAGCACCGGGCGCCACTCGGCCTCCTTGGGCGGATCGCGGAACAGGGCGGCCACCCGCTCCGCCGCCTCGGTGACGCGGAGGAGGCCGGAGTCCTCGACCTCCCTCAGGTAGGCGCGCAGGGCCGGAACGGTGGGCGGGATGTTCCCCCGTGGAACCAGGACCATCTCGGCGGCGAGCATCTGCTCCTCGTGGAACCGCTGACGCCCTTCATCGTCCAGCTTGCCCACCGTGAGCGCCTCGAACAGAAGGGCGCTCTCCACGAGCGACGCGTGCACATAGAGGAGGAGCTCGGGATCCAGGGCGTCGTACGGCAACCCAGTGGCGGCGTCCACGCCCTGGACCCTCGCGTGGACCTCGTTGATCAGCTCGGCGGCGGCTCGGGCCTGGTCCTTCGTTCCGAACGTGATCGTGTACGTCAGGATCAGCGTGCGCTGGAGCCGTCGCCACGGGTTGCGCTCGTAGAAGCCACTCTCGCGAGCGCCCGCGATCACGAGCGGGTGGGCGGCATGCATGAGCACGGCTCGGGCTCCGCCGAACAGGACCGTGACCTCGCGTTGGACCTGCCAGGAGACGGACTGCGGGCCGAAGTACCCGATGTCGCCGTCCGTCGGCATCGATCAACCGTAGCAGCGGGGTGCACGTGGTCGCCGGTGCGGGTCGGTCGCGACCGCGCTGGACACGGAGCCGCGGAGACGGGAGAATCGCCCGTCTTCCTCTCCCTCGCCTACACATGATCCTCTTCGTCTCCGTCATCGCCCTCGGCATCGTCCTCGGCTACGCGCTCGGCGGCCGCCTCGAGGGATTCCAGGAGCTTCGGCTCCGCTGGTGGGGTCTGGCGATCGCGGGCCTGGCGCTTCAGTTCCTCCCGCTCCCCGAGGGAGCCGCCGGGAACGACCTGTTCGTTCGGACGGCGGTCCTCGGGATCTCCTACTCGTTGCTCGTGGTGTTCGCGTTCTCGAACGTTCGCTTGCCGGGCATGGCGCTCGTCCTGATCGGGCTGACGGCCAACTTGATCGTGATCGTGGCGAACGGCGGGATGCCGGTGAGCGAGGCCGCGCTCCGCGATTCGGGGCAGGCCGCTCTGATCTCAGAGCTCCGGGCGGGCGGCGCGGACAAGCACCATCTGATGAACGACGGCGACGTGCTGACCTTCCTCGCCGACGTGATCGGGGTGCCGAAGCCGGTCGGTCAGGCGGTGAGCCTGGGCGACGTCCTTCAGTACTCGGGACTGATCTGGCTGACGATCGCGACTATGCGGGGACGGATTCCGTCGAGCCAGCCGGCTTCGGAGCCGTACCGGGGGAAGCATCGTCGCGGTGGGCAGAGTCGCGGTCCGAACTCTCCGCCACCGGCGGAGCCTCTTCCTGCAGCCACGAGGTGGGGAACCGGACCGTGATCGC
>JBIOTM010000189.1:0-2669 GCA_044865955.1 Actinomycetota bacterium
TCTCCTCGCCCTCCGCCGAGCGGACCTCGACGTTCAGGCAGAGCGACTGCATCTCCTTGATCAGGACCTTGAAGGACTCGGGGATCCCGGGCTCGGGGATGTTCTCGCCCTTCACGATCGCCTCGTAGACCTTCACCCGGCCGAGCACGTCGTCGGACTTGATCGTGAGCAGCTCCTGGAGGGCGTACGCGGCGCCGTAGGCCTCGAGGGCCCAGACCTCCATCTCGCCGAACCGCTGGCCGCCGAACTGCGCCTTCCCGCCGAGCGGCTGCTGGGTGATCATCGAATACGGACCCGTGGACCGGGCGTGGATCTTGTCGTCCACGAGGTGCAGGAGCTTCAGGATGTACCCCACGCCGATCGTGACCGGCTCCTCGTACGGCTCCCCGTTGCGCCCGTCGTACAGGACCGCCTTGCCGACCTCGTCGACCAGGCGGACGCCGTCCGCGTTCGGGTGGGCGCCGCGGATCGCCTCGAGGATCTCGTTCTCGCGAGCGCCGTCGAAGACCGGCGTGCTGACGTAGACGGGGCCCTCGTGGTCCTGGCCGTCCTTGCGGAAGCCGACCAGGCCGGCCCAGCCCAGGTGGGCCTCGAGCACCTGCCCGAGGTTCATCCGCGAGGGCACGCCGAGCGGGTTCAGGATGATGTCGACCGGAGTCCCGTCGCCGAGGAAGGGCATGTCCTCCTCGGGCAGGATCGTCGAGATCACGCCCTTGTTCCCGTGTCGGCCGGCGAGCTTGTCGCCGTCGCTGATCTTCCGCTTCTGGGCGACGTACACGCGCACGAGCTGGTTCACCCCCGGCGGGAGCTCGTCGCCCTCCTCCCGCGTGAACACCCGAACGCCGATCACCTTGCCGCTCTCGCCGTGCGGCACCTTCAGCGAGGTGTCGCGCACCTCGCGAGCCTTCTCGCCGAAGATCGCGCGGAGCAGGCGCTCCTCCGGTGTGAGCTCGGTCTCGCCCTTCGGAGTGACCTTGCCGACGAGGTAGTCGCCGGGATTCACCTCGGCCCCGATACGGACGATCCCCCGCTCGTCGAGGTCCTTCAGGATCTCCTCGGAGACGTTCGGGATGTCCCGCGTGATCTCCTCGGCGCCGAGCTTGGTGTCGCGGGCGTCGACCTCGTGCTCCTCGATGTGGACGGAGGTCAGGACGTCGTCCTTGACGAGACGCTCCGAGATGATGATCGCGTCCTCGTAGTTGTGGCCCTCCCAGGGCATGTACGCGACGATCAGGTTCCGGCCGAGCGCGAGCTCGCCGGACTCGGTCGAGGGCCCGTCGGCGATGACCTGGTTGCGAGCGATGCGGTCGCCCTCGCGCACCAGCGGCTTCTGGTTCATCGACGTGCCCTGGTTCGACCGGCGGAACTTCTCGAGCCGGTAGGTGCGGAGGCTCCCGGTCCGCTCGCGGACCAGGACCTCGTCCGCGGCAACCTCCTCGACGACGCCGGCCTCCTCGGCCAGCACGACGTCGCCCGCGTCCACCGCCGCGCGGAACTCCACGCCGGTCCCCACAAGCGGCGCCTCCGAGCGGAGCAGCGGCACCGCCTGGCGCTGCATGTTCGCGCCCATGAGGGCGCGGTTGGCGTCGTCGTGCTCCAGGAACGGGATCAGGGCGGCCGCGACCGAGATGATCTGCTTGGGCGACACGTCCATGTAGTCGACCTCGTCGGGGACGACGGAGTCGACCTCGCTGCCCTTGCGGCGGACGAGGACCTGGGCGTTCGCGAAGCCGCCGTCCGACGTCAGCGGCTCGTTCGCCTGCGCGATGACGTGCTGGTCCTCCTCGTCGGCCGACAGGTAGTCGATCTTGTCGGTCACCTTGCCGCCGGTCACACGACGGTACGGCGTCTCGATGAACCCGAACGGGTTGATCCGCCCGTAGGTCGAGAGCGTGCCGATCAGGCCGATGTTCGGCCCCTCCGGCGTCTCGATCGGACACATCCGCCCGTAGTGGCTGGGGTGCACGTCGCGGACCTCGAATCCCGCGCGCTCGCGCGAGAGGCCTCCGGGTCCAAGCGCGGACAGGCGCCGCTTGTGCGTCAGCCCGGCCAGGGGGTTCGTCTGGTCCATGAACTGGGACAGCTGGGACGTCCCGAAGAACTCCTTGATCGAGGCGACCACCGGCCGGATGTTGATCAGCGTCTGCGGCGTGATCGCCTCGACGTCCTGCGTGGTCATGCGCTCGCGCACGACCCGCTCCATCCGAGACAGGCCGATCCGGATCTGGTTCTGGATCAGCTCACCCACCGAGCGCAGGCGCCGGTTGCCGAAGTGGTCGATGTCGTCGGGCTCGTAGCCCTCCTCGCCCGCGTGCAGCTTCACGAGGTAGCGGACCGTCCGGAGCATGTCCTCGTACGCGAGGATCCCCTTGTACTTGGGACCGCCCTCGCCCTGCTCGTCCTTCTGGAGCTCCGCCCACACGCGGAACCGCGGCTGGTCCCATCCCTTCTTGTCGGGGTTATCCAGCGCGGCGAGCTGCTTGGCGCGGGTCTTGAGCTGGGCCAGAAGGATCCCCTGGGCCGCCTCGAGCTTCTTGTTGACCTTGTACCGCCCGACCCGCGCGAGGTCGTAGCGCTTGGGGTTGAAGAACAGGTTCTCCAGGAGCGTGCGCGCCGACTCCGCCGTGGGCGGCTCGCCCGGCCGGAGCTTGCGGTAGATGTCCTCGAGG
>JBIOTM010000190.1:0-27271 GCA_044865955.1 Actinomycetota bacterium
CGTCCGTCGAGTCGCGGCGCGAGCTCGACTCGGTGGTCGCCTTCGCGAGCGCGGTCGCCGACGCCGGGTCCGCCGCCGACCCCTCCGTCGAAGCGTTCCTCGCCTCGCTCGACGCAGGCGAACGAGGACCGGGATCGTCCGCGCGGGAACGCCGGGACGCGGACGCGGTCCATGTGCTCACCGCCCACGGCGCCGCCGGTCGTGAGTTCCACACCGTCGTCGTGGCCGGGACGGTCGAAGGGAACTTCCCCAGCCTGTCGCGCCCGGAGCCGATGTTCGACCTCGGAGCGCTCGACGGAGCGGTCTCGCAGTCCGACCGCAACCGCGCGCGGCTCGAGGACGAACGGCGGCTCTTCCGGATGGTCGTCGGTCGCGCGCGGCATCGCGTCGTCCTGATGGCGAGCCGCGCGCACGCGGACGAGGCGTCGACCGGCTCGAGGTTCGTGGAGGAGCTGGGGCTGAAGTGGTCCCCGGCGCCGGACCCCGCGATCGCCGAACCGGTCTCGGTCCGGGAGGCGGCGGCGTCCTGGCGTCGCACCCTCGCGGACCGGACGCTCCCCGGAGCCGAGCGGATCTCGGCGCTCGAAGGACTGGTGGCGCTCGGCGTCGATCCCGGTCGCTGGTGGTTCCAACGCGGCTGGACCGACACGGGCCGGCCGCTGCACGAGCACATCCGAGCCTCGTACTCGAAGCTGGACGTCCTGGACAACTGCGAGCTGCAGCACGTGCTCGCCTCGGAGCTCGGGCTCGGCAAGCCCGTCGGCTACCACGCCTGGGTCGGGTCGCTCGTGCACCGGATCATCGAGGACTGCGAGAAGGGGGGTCTCCCTCGCGACCTGGACGCCCTCACGTCCGAGGTCGACCGGCGATGGCAGCCTGAGAGGTTCCCCGCGACGGCGGTGTCGGAGGCGTGGCGCGCCCTCGCCAAGGAGCGGATGCTGCCGAACTGGTTCGAGCGCTACGGCGCCCACCCCGCCGCCGCGACGGAGCGCGGGTTCGAGTTCGACTACGACGGCGCGACGATCGTCGGCTACATCGACCGGATAGGCCCGGATCCGGCGGGGTTCCCGGGGATGCGGATCACCGACTACAAGACCGGGAGCGCCGACCGCGCGCCGAAGGCCAACGAGAGCCTCCAGCTCGGCATCTACTACCTCGCCGTCCTCGAAGCCGAGGAGCTGAGGGAGTTCCAGCCCGTCTCGGGCGTGGAGCTCTCCTACCTGAAGGGGGACTGGCGGACCGGCGAGCTCGTCACCCGGGAGTGGACCGTGGGGACCGCCGACCGGGAGGAGGCCTATCAGCAGGGGATGCGGGAGAAGCTCTCGGACCTCGTGGGGGAGCTGGAGCGGCTCAACGAGGTCGGCTCGTACCGCCCCGACCACCAGGCCGACTGCTTCTTCTGCGAGTTCCAGTCCCTCTGTCCGCTGTTCCCCGAGGGCCGGCCGCTCTTCGACGTGGGGGCATCGTCGGCCTCGCGGCCATGAGCGCCACCGCGACGTACCCGCAGGAGATCCTGGACGTCCTCGGGGGACGACCGCCCACCGAGGAGCAGTGGCGCGCCATCACCTGGCCGCTCGAGCCGTACGTGCTGGTCGCGGGGGCGGGCTCGGGGAAGACGTCGGTGATGGCCGGGCGCGTCGTCTACCTCGCGCTCGTAGCCCTGGGCCGGCTGCCCGCGGAGCACGCCGGGGTGCTGCCCGGCAACGCCCTCTGTCTCACCTTCACCAACAAGGCCACGGAGAACCTGCAGCATCGGGTTCGGCACGCGCTCGCCGGCCTCGACCTCCCCGACGGCGAGGAGCCCGAGATCCTGAACTACCACGGGTTCGCGGCCCAGCTCCTGGAGCGCCACGGCATGCTGATCGGGATCGAGCCGGACCAGCGGGTCCTCACCCCGGCGCAGCGGGTCGAGCTCTGCGCCAGGGTCCTCGACCGGATGACGTTCGACGTCGTCGACGCGCAGCGCCTCCCCGGCGTCGTGGACCGCATCCTCACCCTCGACGACCAGGCCGCGAACCACTTCCGGTCCCCGGAGGAGATCGTCGAGTTCAACCGGCACCGGCTCGAAGAGCTCAAGGACCACCGCTCCGAACGCGCGTACGCGTCCGCGAGGGAGCGGATCGAGCTCGCCCAGGCCTGCGCGGTGTTCCGCGAGCTGAAGCGCGAGCTCGGCGTGATCGATTTCGGCGATCAGATCGAGCTCGCGCTGAAGGTGGTCGAGCGGCACCCCGACGTCGCCCAGCAGTACCGCGACCGTTTCGGCGCCGTCCTCCTCGACGAGTACCAGGACACCAACGTGGCCCAGGCCCGGCTGATGGCCGGGGTCTTCGGCGGCGGCCACCCAGTGATGGCGGTGGGCGACCCGGATCAGAACATCTACGCCTGGCGCGGCGCGTCCCTGTTCAACCTGCTGGAGTTCCCGAACCAGTTCAGGAAGGCCGACGGCGGGCCGGCGACCAAGCTCCCCCTCTACACCAACTTCCGATCGGGCGCGCGGATCCTCGAGGCGGCCGACGTGCTGATCGGCGAGCTCCCCGCTCGGCAGCGGCCCGACCCGGACAAGCGTCTCGTGCCGTGGGAGGAGAACGGTCTCGGCGAGGTCCACGTCGCCCGGATCTCCGACGAGGTGATGGAGGCGGCGTGGATCGCGGACCGGATCGTCGCCCTCCACGAGGAGGGAGCGGCGTGGTCCGATTGCGCGGTGCTCTGCCGGACCTCGCGGCTGTTCCTCTCGTTGCAGCAGGCGCTCAACGAACGCGGCGTGCCCGCCGAGATCCTGGGGCTGGCCGGGCTGCTGAAGATGCCCGAGGTGGTCGAGGTGCTCGCCTACGCACGCGCGACGCTGGACCCCTTGGCCAGCGTCGCGCTCGGCCGGATCCTGCTCGGCCCGCGCTACCGCGTCGGCTTCAAGGACCTGGCCTTGGTGGCTTCGTTGGCGCGATCGAGGAGCCACGCGCTCCGCGAGGAGGACGAGGCCGAGGGAGAGGCCAGTCCGTTCCTGTTCGCGGAGGCGCTCGAACGCCTGGACGAGGTCGAGGGGCTCTCCGACGAAGGACGGGCTCGGCTCGAGGAGTGCCGCCGGGAGCTGGCCGCGCTCCGCGTGGAGGCTCGTCGCCCGGTCGGCGAGTTCCTCGGCGAGATCATCCGGCGGACGGGGATCCTGACCGAGCTGGACGCGCACCTCGACACGGCGGCCGCGACCGCCGCGCGGCGGAACCTCGCCGCGTTCCTCGACGAGGTCCACGCGTTCGCCCCGGTCCAGGGCGAGCTCACGCTCCGGGCCTTCCTCGAGTACGTGGACGCGGTCGAGAACCTGGACAAGCAGGAGTGGTCGCCGGTGCAGCCCTCGGAAGAGGACTCCGTGAAGGTCATGACGATCCACGTGGCGAAGGGCCTCGAGTTCGATCACGTCTTCGTGCCGGGTCTGGCGAAGGGGCTGCTGCCCAACACCACGATCCAGCACAACCCGGCCGAGCGAGGCAAGTCGATGGACTTCGAGCTCCGCGGCGACGCGTCGTACCTCCCGCGCTACGAGGGCAACCTCTCGGCCTTCAAGAAGGAGCTCCGCCAGCAGGAGGAGTACGAGGAACGTCGAACGGCGTACGTGGCGCTCACCCGCGCTCGCAGGACCCTGCACGTGACCGGCGCCCATTGGTACGCCGAGAACCTCCGGGCGAAGGAGGCCGGCCCGTTCCTGCGGGAGCTGAAGGACTGGATCATGGAGACGAAGCACGCCACGTGGGATCCCGGCGCCGACATCGACGAGGAGAACAACCCGATCCTGGGGTACCGCGAGCGGTTCGTGCGTGACTGGCCCGGGCCGGCGGTGCCGGACGAATCCGACGCCGTGTTCCCGGAGGGGTGGCGGCACGCCGCCGCCGTCGCGAGCGACGTCGGCGGCGTGCAGGAGACCCTCCTCGGATCGGTGGACGCCGAGGACCGTCGGGTGCTGGACCGGCTGACCGCAGACCGGCGCGGCCTCGCGCTCCATCTGAGGGAACGCGAGGAGGCCGACCGCGGAGGGGCGGAGCTCGCGCCTCCGCAGACCGTCTCGGTCGGTGGCGTGATCGACTACGCGAGGTGTCCGAAGCGTTTCTACTGGACGTCGGTACGTCCGCTCCCTCGCTTCTCCGGACCGGCCGCGCGGATCGGCACCGAGGTGCACCGGTGGATCGAACGGCGCTCCTCGGGACAGGGCCAGCTCCTGGAGGTCGACGACGCCCCCGACCTGACCGCCGAGGAGCTCGCCGGCGAACCGGGCAAGGTCGACCGGCTACGACAGGCGTTCCTCGCGAGCCGTTTCGCCGGCCGCGTGCCCCTGTTCGCGGAGCGCGCCTTCATCCTGCGCATGGAGGGGTTCGCGGTCTCCGGCCGCATCGACGCCGTCTTCGGCGAGGACGCCGACGGTCCCTGGGAGATCGTCGACTGGAAGACGGGGCGTCGACCGCCGGCGGACGATCCGCTCGCGGGGCTCCAGCTCGAGCTCTACGGGCTCGCCTGCATCGAGATCTGGGGCAAACGCGCCGACGACCTCACGCTCACCTACCTCTACCTGGCGGATGCGGAAGAGGTCTCACATCCGATGGGCGACCCCGACGAGGTGCGGGGACGGGTCATCGACACGCTCCGATCGATCGGCTCGGCGGCGTTCGACCCGATCCCGGGGACGTGGTGTCACCACTGCGACTTCCTGTCGTTCTGCGAAGCCGGCCGCGCGTGGGTCGCCGCGAGCGGATGAGGGATCAGTCGCCGGGCCCCTCCACGAGCCGCTCGATCTGTTCCTCGAACCGACGGTAGTTCGCGGCCGGATCGTAGCCGCCGACGGTCACCCCCGGGACGAAGCGAGCCACCAGTCCCGTCTCGGCACGCACGCGGACCTGTGCGACGGCCCGGAACCATTCGAGGTCGCCCGGCTGCAGGACCGACTCGCCCCGCGTGCCCGGGGAGCGGAGCGACGCGTCGTCGACGACGACCGGCGTCGGGCGGAACGCCCGTTGGAGCGATGCGCGGAGCTCCGGGTCGTTCGTCTCCACGATCACGCGACCGTCTCGCCACGTGGCCGACGCGATCGCCGGCGCGGGCGGAGGCGGTGGCGGGGGCGGTCCCGGCGGAGCGGGTTCCGCGTCCGGTGCCGGAGGATCCGGGGGATGGTGGAACTCGACCCGCAGCGGGCTCACCGTCCGAGCGAGCGGTCCACCCGGCGCACCATCCGGGCGAGCGACGCGAGGAGCGCGCGTGCGAGGTCCGCGTCCTCCTTGACCATCTTCAGGAACGACGACCGTGGGAGCCGCAGCAGCGACAGGGGTGTCTCCGCGACCACCGAGGCCGATCGCGGCCGGCCGTCCAGGAGCGAGATCTCACCGAAGTGATCGCCGGGGATCACCCGATGCAACGTCTTCCCCCCGGAGAGCACGCGCGCCTGCCCCGAGATCGTGACGTAGAACGAATCGCCGGGTTCGCCCTCTTGGATCACCGTGTCCCCGGCCTCGTACTCGACCGTCGACGTCAGCCCCCCGATCCTCCTGAGATGCCGCTTGGACAAGGACTCGAACAGGGGCACCGTCGCGATGACCGCGTCGAGCTTCGCCTTCGGCAACCGTGACCTCCTCCGAGCGCCGCGATCCGTCAGCCTAGTCCGTCGGCGTTCCGCATGTCGGTGCCGCGGGCTACCCTCGCCCCGCACGAAGGGGTGGTGCCGCCGTGAGGATCGCCGACGACCCGCTCCCCCTCATGATCGAGCTGCGCCCCGGATGCGACGTCATCCGCCAGGGCGACCCGTATCCCGGCGCGTGGACGGTATGGTCCGGAGCGCTGCTGATGGAAGCGGTCGACCCCGAGGGGCGCCGATTCGCGCTCGACGTGCTGGGGCGCGGCGATCTCGTGGGCGGCCTTCCCGGCTGGACCGCGGAGGCGTCGTTCCGCGCGCTCCTCACGTCGCGGCTGGTGGCCGCCGGGCCGGCCGAGCTCCGCGACGGCCTGGCCCGGCGGGCGCAGCGACTGGCGTGGACCGGCTGCTCCCTCGCCTGGGACCGGCTCGCCGACCGGGTCGCGGCCCGCCTGGACGACCTGGCGGCGCGGTTCGGCCAACCGGTGCCCGGCGGGGCCGTCCTCCGTTTCCCCCTTCGCCAGGAAGACCTCGCCGGCCTGACCGGCGCCACGAGGGAGAGCGTGAACCGGGCGCTGGTCCACCTCGCATCGCTCGGGCGGGTCGGCAGGGAGAGCGGGCGCTACGTGATCCGGCCGGCCGCGTGCGACGTCGCCGACGAGCTCAGCCCTCCGACTGCAGCATCGCCAGCGAGCAGGAGCTGCAGTAGCGGGCCCGGCCCTTGACCCGGCGGCCGCACCGTTCGCAGGTGCGGGGGACGGATGCCACCCAGGGAGCGTCGTCCTTCCTCGAGGCGCGTTCCGCCCTGCCCTCGTCCTCCAGCTTGAGCAGGTGCGCCAGGACCGATCGCGCGGCCAATGCGTGGACCTCGATCGGATACTCCGCGTAGATCGTCCCGACGAGCTCGGCGATCGTCCGCGGTCCCTCGGCGAGCGCCGCGAGGATCTGTCCCTCCCGTTCTTCGCGGTGGGCGAGGTACTCGCGCAGCGTGTCCTGCGCTCGGAGGAGGGTCGGACCGTGTCCCGGGTAGATCGTGCGCGGGGCCAGGTCGAGCATGCGCTTGAGCGAACGCACGTACCGGCGGAGATCGCCGTCGGGCGGGTCGATGAAGCTGGTCCCGCGCCCCACGACGGCGTCGCCGGAGAACAGGGAGGCGCTCCGGCGCTCGAAGAAGCACACGTGATCCGAGGTGTGGCCGGGTGTGTGGACCGCGATGAGCTCCGTCGCACCGGCGCGCAGCCGCTGGCCATCGCGGAGGTGCTCCGCCCCGGCCAGCCGGAAGGCGTGCAGCGAGGCGCCGCACCGCGCGGCGAAGGCGGCCGCGCCCGGCGCGTGATCGGGATGGTCATGGGTCACCAGGACCGACGCGACGCGTCCCGCCGCGCGCTCCACCTCCCGCAGGTGCTCCGGTAGGTCCGGGCCGGGATCGATCACGAACGTCGGCTCCGGACCGACGATCCACGTGTTCGTACCCTCCAGCGTGTACACGCCGGGGTTGGGAGCGAGGATCCTGGTGATCGGCACCATCAGCCCTTCACCATCACTCCTGGCACCCATGGGTCAATCCTGGAAGAAGACCGACCGGGGCATCCGCTCGATCTCCGCGGCGTCGGGCTCCCTCGTGGCGAGCTCGAGGCGGAGCACCGCTTCGGCGTCGCCGCACTCCGCGAGCGCGCGGATCGTGAAATGCGTGGGCCAGTACAGGAGCCGATCCCCCGACTTCCACGCGGCCATCAAGGCACGGGGCGATTCCCACCACGCCGCGGCGACCTCGCTGCCGTCGGGCGCCGGCGGTGCGGCATCGTCCATCCTGACGGCGTAGTAGCGAGCGTCGAACCGGACGGGCACGCGCGCCGGAGCCACCCACCTGGCGATCTCCGGCACCCGTTCGACCAGAGGCGGGTCGTCGTGGATCGCGGCGAGCGGTCGGTCCGGATCAGCCGAGACCACGGTCGCCCCGGTCACCGCCAGCCCGACCTCCTCGGCCACCTCGCGGAGCGCGGCGGCGCGCGGCGCCTCCTCGGCGCGCCCGAACCATCGCTCCGCCAGCGGCCCGTCGCCCGGATCGACGGCTCCGCCTGGGAACGCCGCGTATCCGGGCAGGAATCGATGGTCGAGGGTCCGTTCGATCACCAGCACCTCGGGGCCGCCGGGGCCGTCGCGGACCCCGATCAGGGACGCCGCGAGGCGGATCTCGTCGCTCACGTGGCCCGATGCTACCCACCGGGCCGTACCCTGCGGTCCGTGGACGCGCGCGGAGCGATCGCGGACGCGATCGGGCACCACGGCCCGATCTCGTTCGCCGAGTTCATGGAGCTCGCGCTCTACGGCCCCGGTGGCTTCTACGAACACCCGCCGGTCGGCGCCGACGGCGACTTCGTGACGAGCCCGCACATCCATCCCGTGTTCGCCGAGCTGCTGGCGCGCGGGATCGCCGAGCTCCGCGACCTGCTGGGGCGGCCCGCACCGTTCCGCGTCGCCGAGGCCGGCGCCGGGGACGGCACGCTCGCGAGGCAGCTGATCGATCACCTCGGACGGCCGGACGTCCGCTACACCGCCGTCGAACGGAGCGAAGGAGCCCGCGATGCACTCGGCGCGATCGAGGGGATCGAGATCGCCGACCGCCTGGGAGATGCGCCCCACGTCGTGCTGGCGAACGAGCTGCTGGACAACCTCCCGTTCCGGCGTCTCCGGGGGACCGAGACGGGAACGAAGGAGGTGATGGTCGGCCTCGACGGGGACCGGTTCGTCGAGCGGTTGGCCGAGCCGTCCACGGATGCCGACGTCGAGCTCGGGGACGGGGAGGAGACCGTGGTCCCCGTGGGCGCCCTCGTGTTCGTGGACGAGGTCACGGCCCGGTCCACGGCTATCGGGGACACCGGCCGGTGGCGGAGCTCCTCGCCGGGCCCGGAACCACCGACATCACCGCCGGGGTCGACTTCGCGCTCATCGCCGGACGCGCCGAGGAGCGCGGGCTCCTCGCGTTCCCCAGCGTCACCCAGCGCCACGCGCTCACGGCTCTCGGTTTCGACCGATGGATCCATCAGGAGCTTGGGCGCCAGGCGGCCCTCCTGGACGCGCGGGAGGGCATCGAAGCCGTCCGCACATGGAGCGGACGGAGCCGGGCCACGCTCCTCGTCGATCCGACGGCGCTCGGCCGCCTCCGGTGGCAGCTCCTCGCGACCCCCGGGCTCCCGGGACCCTCCTGGATCTGATCCGGGACGCTCGCCGGGGCTACGTGGTCCAGTCCGAGAACTCTTCCTTCTCGGCGAGCTCGTCCAGCTCCGCCAGCTCTCGCAGCTCGGCGGCGGCGGCGGCCGCGGCCTTCTCGGCCGCCTTCTGGTCGCGGAGCATCTGCGCGTACTCCGCCTGGGGGATGTACGTGGGCGTCGGGTAGTACGAAGGGAGACCCGAGCTCTTCTCCTTCGCGGGCTCCCGCCGGGGAGCAGTGGGCTGCGGTTCCGCGATCTGGACCTGCGTGAGCTCCGGCGTCGGCTCGGTCGCCCGCCTCCGGCCGAACCGGCGCTCCCGCTTCGGCTCCGCCTCCGGCTCGACCTCCCGCTCCGGCGTCCCATCCGCCGTGAGCCGGACCGCTTTCAACGCGGCGCGGATCTGCTTGCGTTCGGCTCGCAACGTCTTGCGGGTCGGGTCGTCGTCCGTGGGACGGAGCGGCACCGACGCCGGCGCGACCGGGCGCGGCAGCTCGCCCGCCCGTGCACGTTCCCCCAGCCTGTTCAGCTGGTCGACGGCGGAGAGCACCTCTCCCTCGTCACCGTAGGGGTCGAGCTCACCTGGATCCAGCGTCCCCGGGAGCGGTATCTGCCGTCCGTCCTCGAGCACCAGGAGCACGCGTCCTTCGTCGTGCCGGCGCTCCCCCATGAATCCGCCCACCTCGGCCCAGGGATACCGCTGGGTGCGGACGACGCTCACGATCGATGCGGCCTCCCCGCTGAGCAGGAGCCCCGGCTTGGTCATCCGGAAGACGAACACCGTCGCGAGCAGCATCACGGAGGCTCCGACGACACGCATGCCCGCCGCCATCGGCGCGAAGAGGAACATCAGTGACAGTCCCATGGGGATCAGGGCGTAGAGCTGCGACTCCAAGCGCCAGCCACGCGCCCAGACCTCCAGCGAGCCGTCACCCGTCGGGCGGGTGCGGAACGAGCCCAACTGCTCGGTGTCCATCCCCGATGATGTATCGGCCGGACGGGAAGCCGGGTTGAGCGCCGTGCGCCGGTGGTTCAGGCCCGGCCGCCACCTCGGGCGCCCGATCGGCGCTGGCCTTCCTGCTCGTCGAGGAACCGCTCCACGAGGCCCCGGACCACGCCCGCCATGCTGAACCCGTGCGTGGTCGCCCACCGACGGAAGCGGGCGTGCAGATCGGCCGGCAGACGGACGAGCAGCGGTTGCTCGACCTGGTGCGTCAGCTGCATGCCGAACCTCGGCTCCCGGACGCTGGGCCGGGGATGCCCGCCGGGGACATGTTCCTCGCCCTGGATCGCGCCGACGCGTCCGGTCAGCAGGTTCCGGAGCACGAGGGCCCTGTCTCGTTCCGACAGCGAGTCGAGTGCCTTGAGCAGGAGCCTCGCGGCGCGGTCGGGGTCGTCGGCTGGCACGATAGGTGCTCCGATATCGAAAGAGATATCGAGCTTAGGTCGGGCGCGTGCTCGGCGCAAGAGCCGGAGAACAGGCGTGACGACGGCCGTCAGCGGTCGACGTCGCCGACGACGAAGAAGATCGAGCCCAGGATCGCGATGAGATCGGGCACGAGCGTGCCCGGCAACATCGCCGGGATCACGCTCACGTTCGAGAACGACGCCGTCCGCATCTTCAGGCGGTAGGGCTGCTTCTTGCCGTCGCCCACCAGGTAGTAGCCCATCAGTCCGAGGGGGTTCTCCGTCCGGACGTACACCTCGCCCTCGAGCTTCAGGGTCTTCGGGAGCTTGGCGGCGCGGAACTCACCCGCCGGGAGCCGATCCATGCATTGCTCGATGATGTCGCACGATTGCTTCATCCGCTCCACCAGCACCCACAGCCGGTCGTAACAGTCGCCGTGCGCGCCGACCGGGACCTCGAACTCGACCTCGCCGTACTTCTCGTACGGCTCGTCCTTCCGGGGATCCATCGGGACGCCGCTCGCGTGCAGGACCGGTCCGGAGGTGCCGTACGCGATCGCCGTTTCGGCCGGCAGCAGCCCCACGCCCCGGGTCCGGGCGTGGACGATCTCGTTCCCCATGATCAGGGTCTCGAACTCGCCGATCCGCTTGCGCGTCTGCGCCAGCACCCGGGCCGACTGCTGGAGGAAGCCTCGCGGCAGGTCGTCCTTCAAGCCGCCCACGCGGCAGTACGAGTGGTGCATCCGCGCGCCCGTCGCGGATTCCATCAGGTCCTGGATCATCTCCCGCTCACGGAAGGCGTAGAAGATCGGGGTCATCGCCCCGAGCTCGAGCGGGTAGGAGCCGCTGAACATCAGGTGCGAGAGGATCCGATTCCACTCCGCGAACATCGTCCGGATCCACTGGGCGCGCTCGGGGACCTCGATCCCGGCCAGCCGCTCGACGGCGATCGACCACCCCAGCTCGTTGTTGAACGCGCTGATCCAGTCGTGCCGGTTCATCAGGACGAGGACCTGGCGCGCGTCCCGGTACTCCGCCAGCTTCTCCGCGGCCCGGTGCATGTAGCCGATCACCGGCTCGGCGCGGACGATGACCTCGCCGTCCAGCTCGAGCACCACCCGCAGCACTCCGTGGGTCGAGGGGTGCTGCGGACCGATGTTGAGGATCATCTCCTCGGTGGAGAAGTCCCCGGTGCGACGGACCTCGACCTCGAGGCCCCCGCCTCGGATCATGGAGGTGACCTGGGAGCTCTCGAAGGCCGGTCGTTCGCGGACGTCCATCCGCGACCAATCCTAGCGGGCCTCGTCGAGCGCGAGGCGCCGGTCGTGGCGCCACGCCCAGGCGATAGGCTCCCCGACGCGATGGACGTCGACGTCCGCCGGAAGATCCCCTCGGTGGATGCGTTGCTGCGCTCCGACCCCGCGCGCCGGGCGGCGTCGTCGCTCGGCCGGCCCCTCCTGAAGCGAACCCTCGAGGACGTGCTCGCGGAGGCGCGGGAGGCGGCGGCGAACGGCGAGCCACCCCCTCCCGACGAGATCCTGCTGGCCCGGGCGCTGGGCCGCGCCTCCCAGGCGGCGCAGGGTCTGGTGCCCGTGATCAACGCGACCGGCGTGATCCTGCACACGAACCTCGGGCGCGCGCCGCTGCCCGAGCGCGCAGCGCGGGCGGCGGCGCGCGCCGCCCGCTCCTACACGGACGTCGAGATCGACCGCGAGACCGGCCGCCGCTCGAAGCGCGGCCGGCACGCGGAGATCCTGCTCACCGCCATCACCGGCGCGGAGGCGGCGATGGTGGTCAACAACTGCGCCGCCGCCCTCCTCCTGGGCATGGCCGCGCTCGCCAAGGGCAAGCAGGTGGTCGTGTCGCGGGGGGAGCTCATCGAGATCGGCGGCGAATTCCGGATCCCGGACATCCTCGCGGCGTCGGGCGCCAAGCTCACCGAGGTCGGGACCACCAACCGGACGCGGATCGGCGACTACCGCGCCGCCGTGACGGACGCCACCGGCCTGATCCTCAAGGTCCACCCGTCGAACTACCGGCTCGTCGGGTTCACCGCGTCGCCGGCCCCCGGTGACCTCGCCACGCTGGCGCGGAAACACGGGATCCCGTTCCTCTACGACGTGGGCTCGGGGCTCGTCCACCACGGGCACGGCCACCCCGACGGGGAACCGAGCGTCTCCGACGCCCTGACCGAGGGCGCCGATCTGGTGACGTTCTCGGCCGACAAGCTGCTCGGGGGGCCGCAGGCGGGGATCGTCGTGGGGCGCGCGGACCTGATGGAGCGCCTCCGGCGGCACCCCATCGCTCGCGCGGTGCGGGTCGGCCGGATGCAGATGGCGGCGCTCGAGCAGGTCCTGGCGATCATCGCGGCCGGCCGCGAGGACCAGCTGCCCGTGTTCCGGATGCTGCGCGAATCGGCCGACGCGGTCCGCCTCCGCGCCCAGGCCCTGTCGGAGACGATCGGGGGAGAGCTCGAAGGCGCACGCGTCGTGCGGTGCGAGTCCGCCGTGGGCGGCGGCTCGATGCCCGGCACGGGGCTCCCATCGTGGGGCGTGCGGATCCAGATCCCCGACGCGCCGGCGTTCGCCGCCCGTCTGCGAACGGGGACGCCCTCCGCGTTCTGTCGGATCCAGGACGATCGCGTGCTGCTCGATTGCCGGACCGTGACGGACGACCAGGTCCGTCACCTCGCGAGGGCCGTGCACTACGCCCTCGAGGGCGACGACGAGCACGGCCACGACCTGCACGGCGACGATCGCCAGGACGTCGCCAGCCTCGGCTTCGACGACACCTAGATGGGGGAGCTCCGCGTCGTGGCCACGGCCGGCCACGTGGACCACGGGAAATCCTCCCTGATCGTCCGTCTCACCGGGATGGACCCGGACCGGTGGGAAGAGGAGAAGCGGCGGGGGCTCACGATCGACCTGGGATACGCCTGGTGCACGCTGCCGTCGGGCCGGGAGGTCGGCTTCGTCGACGTCCCCGGACACGAGCGGTTCATCGCGAACATGCTCGCGGGGGTCGGGCCCGTCCGCCTGGTCCTGTTCGTCGTGGCGGCGAACGAGGGGTGGCGTCGGCAGTCGGAGGAGCACCTCGCGATCCTCGACGTGCTGGGCGTCGCCGCCGGGGTGATCGCCCTGACGAAACGCGACCTGGTCGATCCCGATGCGCTCGACCTCGTCGAGGAGGGGATCCGCGAACGGGTCGAGGGCACGGCGCTCGAGGACGCCCCGGTCGTGCGTGTCTCGGCGACGACGGGCGAGGGCCTCGACGAGCTGAGGTCATCGCTGGACGAGATGGCCGCCCGTGCCCCCGCGCCCGAGGACGGTCGCGCCCGGCTCTTCGTCGACCGGATCTTCACGATCGCCGGAGCGGGGACCGTCGCGACCGGGACCCTCGGCGGGGACTGCCTCGAGGCCGGCGAGGAGGTCGAGCTCTATCCGCACGGCCGCACAGCGCGGATCCGATCCCTGCAGACCCACAAGCGGAGCGAGGACCGCGCGTGCCCCGTGACGAGGGTCGCCGCGAACCTCGCGGGGACCGGACGCGGGGACCTCGAGCGCGGAGACGTCCTCGGGACGCCGGGCGCCTGGAGACCCACGTCGGTCTTCGAGGCCGTGCTGCGTCCCGTCCGGGGCCTCGCCCATCCGATCACCGCGCGCGGCGCCTTCAAGGTGCACGCGGGATCGGCGGAGACGGACGCACGCCTGCGGATCTACGGAGGGGCGCGGCTCGAGCCGGCCGGCGAGACGTACGTCCGGATCAGGACGGCCCGTCCGCTCGTCCTGGACGTGTTCGATCGATTCGTCCTGCGGGATCTTGGCCGGAAGGAGACCGTCGGGGGCGGGATCGTGTTGGATCCGGCGCCTCCGCGGCGCGCCGGACCCGCGCCTGAGGCGCGGCTGGCTCGGCGCGCCTCGGCCGGCCGTGACGACCTCCCCACGATCCTCGCGGAGGAACGTGGCGCGGTGCGGGCCGACGACGCGATGGCACTCACGGGCGCGAGCGCCGTCGCTCCGCAGGCCGGCGCGTGGCTCCTTCGGGACGGTCTCCTGGAGACCGCGGAGGCCGCGCTCACCGGGCACCTGGCCGCCGCCCATCGGGACCACCCGCTCGACGAGGGGGCGCCGCTCGCCGCGGCTCGCGGCGCGCTCGACGCAACGCTCCGACCCCTCGCGGGCCGCCCCCCGGCGGGGCTCGTCGAGGCGATCCTCGACGAGCTCGCCCATCGAGGCGCCGTCGCCACGACCAGCACGTCGGTCCGGCTCCCCTCGCACCGGGCGGTGGTGGAAGAGGACGACCCGATGGTGCGGCGCCTCTTGACGTCGATCGAGGGCGGGAACCCCGCCCAACCCCCGACGATCCGTGAGCTCGTCGGACTGGGGATCCCGCGGGAGGTGATCGACGCCGCCGCCCGCGCCGGCCTCGTGGTGCGCGTCTCCTCCGACCTCGTCTTCTCACGGGGCGTCGTGGACCGTGCGACGGCGATCGTCGAGGGGTCCGGCGCCGGCGGCATCACGGTCAGCGCCTTCCGGGAGGCGCTCGGGACGAGCAGGAAGTACGCCCTGCCGCTCCTCGAGTGGTTCGATCAGCGCGGCGTGACCCGGCGCCAGGGTGACCTGCGTTTCGCCCGGTCCTAGTCCGAGACCTCCGCCGTCATGGCGATCTCGATGCTCGCGCCCAGCGGCAGGGACGCCACGCCCACGGCGGCCCGCGCGTGGCGGCCCTCGTCTCCCATCAGCTCGGTCAGGAGCTCGCTCGCACCGTTCGCCACCTTCGGATGCTCGACGAACTCCACGTCCGCCGCGACGAACACGGTCAGCTGCACGATCCGGGCCAGCCGATCGAGGGTGCCCCCGAGGTAGGCCCGCAGCGCCGCGAGGGCCTGCAGCGCCGCGCGGGCCGCGGCGTCCTGCCCCATCTCGACGGAGACGTTCTTCCCGAGCTTGCCCGGGTGGATGAGCTGGTCGCCCTCCATCGGGACCTGGCCGGCGACGAAGACGAGCGAGCCCACCTGGACCACCGGGACGTACGCCGCGACGGGCTGTGGGGACGGGGGCATCTCGAGACCCCGCGCGGAGAGCCGCTGCAGGATCTCGGCGTCGTTCACGGCCGCATCCTCCCAGACCGTGAACGTCGACGCCGTCGCCCCGTCAGCTGGCTGCCTGCGCCTGGCGCTTCAGGATCGTCCGGCGCTCGGTCTCGTTCAACCCTCCCCAGACGCCGTGGGCCTCGCGGGTGGTGAGGGCGTAGTCGAGGCACGGCAGGCGTACCGGACAGGTCGCGCAGATCCGCTTCGCGACCGCCTCCCGGGCCAACTTTTCCCCCCGCTTCTCGAAGTAGCTGGGGGCGAAGAAGTACACGGAGTCTTCGCCGCGACAGGCCGCGAGCCGCTGCCACGACGCGATCGTGTCCTCGAACAGCATCTACCTGGTTGTTCGCAGGAGAGAGGCGCCGGGATTCCTCCCCACGCCCGGCCGCCGGATCGTCACAGGTTCGTACGAGAGGTCATGTCTCTTGCGTCCCATCCGGTTCGGCGGGGCCGACCTCGTCAGCCTCCACCCGGAGGATCAACCCCTCCACCCCGCGGACGCGGATCGCCGTCCCCGCCTCGATGGGCTCGCTCAGGCTCCGTCCGCGCCACAGAGCGCCCTTCACGAAGACCGGTCCGTCGGGCGCCAGCCGTCCCCGCGCCTCCCCGACGAGGCCGATCAGCCCCCGCTGCGTCCTCACGACCCGGTCGTGGGACTGGAGCGCCACGGTGAGGGCGAAGCCGTAGTAGAGGAGGCTGCCCGCGACCGCGCCCCCGATCAGCCAGGGGCTGATGCGGATCGCCACGTCGACGTCCCGCCACGCGGACGCGGACCCGGCCGCGAACGCCGCGAGGCCGACCCACGTCGGCCAGGACAGGCTCCGGAGCCGCACGTCCATCGCGAGGAGACCCACCCCGCCCAACAGCAGCGCCAGCCCCGGCCACCAGGGGATGGCCACCGCGAGCCCGTAGGCGGCCAGCGTCAGGAGGAAGATCCCGCTGAAGCCGGCGAACCCGAACCCGGGCTGGGTCAGCTCGAAGGCGAGCGCGGCCAGCCCCAGCACCAGGAGGAGATATGCCATCGATGGGGTCGAGACCGCGTGGAGCACCCGCGTGCTCACCCCCGGCTCGTCGAACCTGATCTCGACCGTCCGTTCGGCGGCCTCGGCCTGCGTCGTCGCGACCCGCGTCCGCAGGACCACCTCGCCGGTGGGCGTGCGAACGGTCGTCCCGTCCACCTTCCGGAGGAGCTCGGGGACCGTGTAGGCGGCCGCCGCGGCGATCCCGGTGTCGACGGCCTCTTGAGCCGTCAACGCTCGGGAGGCAGCCCCGACGTCCGCGTCCCTCCCGTGCTCCTGGAGCCACCCCTCGACCGTCGCGTCGAGCCCCCGGTGGGCTCGCTCCGGGTGCAGCACGTCGACCGGAAGGAGCGGGCCCGTCTGCGAGCCCGGCGACACCGCCGCCAGCGACGAGGCCAGCATGAGGAGGAGCCCGGCGCCGGCCGCCTTTGCCGGCGTCGGTCCCACCCACGCCAGCACCGGCACCTCCATGTCGGCGACCCGCTGCGCGAGGGCGACGCCGTCCTGGCCGAGGGCGCCCGGCGTGTCGAGCTGCAGCACGACCACCGCGTGGGCGCGCTCCGCCTCCGCCAACCGCCCCTCCAGGTACGCCCGGAGCGGCCGATCGATCGGTCCGTCCACCTCGATGACGTGGACCTTCGTCACTGGCTCGGCGGATGCCGAGCCCGCCGACGGCCCCACCAGCGCCGAGGACGCGACGGCCGCCGCGAGCAGCGGGAACCGGAGCGCGGGACGCATGGGGGCGCATCGTACCCAGCGTGGAAGGGGGCGTATCCTGGCGGCACCCATGTCCGTGGACACCGGTCGCCGCCCGGCGGGATCTCCGCCTCCAGGGGGCTCGCCAGGCCATCGTCGGCCGCGCGACCCCCGTTCCGTCCACGACCGCGTGTCGTTCAAGCCGATCGCCGCGCTGCTGCTGATCCCGGTGATCCTGGCGACCTCGGTCCTGACGGCCGCCGTCCTGGCCCCGCCCTTCGCGGCCGCCGGGTTCGGCGTCAACGAGATCAAGTCCCGGCTGGACGCGCTGGGATCCGACTTCAGACGGATCCCGCGGTTCCCGGAGCGATCGACCATCTACGCGGCGGACGGGTCGATCCTCACGCAGGTGTACCTGGACAACCGCGAGATCGTACCGCTGTCCGACATCTCGCCGATCACGAGGCGCGCCGTCCTCGCGATCGAGGACTCCGACTTCTTCCAGCACGGCGCGCTCGACTGGTCCTCGCTGATCCGCGCGATGATCCAGAACGCGCGGGCGGGCGAGGTGGTCCAGGGGGGATCGACGATCACGCAGCAGCTCGTCGGCAGCACCCTCGGGGTCCACCGCTTCGACCAGAGCATCGAGGGCAAGTTCCAGGAGCTGGCGCTGGCGATCCGCGTCGAGCAGCGCTACTCGAAGGCGAAGATCTTCGAGCTCTACCTCAACCAGGTCTACATGGGCAACGGGGTGTACGGGCTGGGGACCGCGTCCGAGTTCTACTTCCGCAAGCCCGCGAGGGAGCTGACGCTCCGCGAGGGCGCCACCCTGGCCGGGATGATCCGGGCACCCGAGTACTACGACCCCCTCGACCGGCCGAAGAAGATGCTGCTCCGTCGGAACGACGTGATCAACCGCATGGTCGGCCTCGGGTGGCTCCCCCAGTCGCGCGGAGATCGGGTCAAGTCGAAGCCGCTGATGCTGCCGAAGAACTCCGGCAAGCTCCTCCGCCGGCACCCGCCGTTCTTCGTGCGGTACCTGACCGAGCAGATCATCGAGAACCAGGACGGCCAGTTCGACGCGCTGGGAAGGACCGAGAAGGCGCGTCGGCGGGCGCTGTACGAAGGCGGGCTCGACATCCACACGACGCTCCAGCCGACGTGGCAGGACTGGGCCCAACAGGCTGCGCGGCAACCGCTCCGGGTCCCCATCTATCCTCCCCAGGGGTCGCCGCCGCCCGACGTCTCGATCGTGACGATCGAGAACCGGACGGGCGCGGTCAAGGTCATCCTCTCCGGGAGGAACTACCGGAAGGACGAGCTCGACCTGGCCACGACCGGCCACCAGCCGGGCTCGGCGTTCAAGCCGTTCGTGCTGGCGGGAGCGTTCCTGAAGGGGATCCCGCCGACGCAGACCTATTCGAGCTCGTCGCCGTGGTGCTCGCCGGTGTGGGACGACGAGGACCATTGCGTGGAGAACGCGGAGGGCAGCGGCCACGGTCTAGTGGACCTGTGGACCGCCACCGAAGACTCGATCAACGTGGTGTTCGCCCAGCTGATCTTCGACGTCGGACCGAGCGTGGTGGCGAGTATCGCCGAGCGGATGATCGGGATGGATCCGCGCACCGAAGGACTCACCCCGGTCCCGGCGCTCGCGACCGGCTCCGTCGCGATCTCACCCGTGCAGATGGCGGCCGGCTACCAGACGATCGCGAACGACGGTCGGCACTGTCAGCCGTACACGGTCCAGTCGATCGAACGGGACGGGAAGGTGCTCCTCGAGCACGAGCGGACCTGCGACCCGGTGCTGAAGGCGGGGGACGCGCACCTGATCACCGCGTTGCTCGAGGCCGTGCCGATCTCGGGAACCGCCTCGAGCGCGTTCTCCTCCGGCGGCTGGGACCGAACGCGTCCGGTGGCGGGCAAGACCGGGACGGCGCAGGAGAACACGAACGTCTGGTTCGGCGGCTACACGCGGCAGTTCACGACGGTCGTGTGGGTCGGCTCACCGGGGAACCCGTACCCGATGGGACACGTCTTCGGCGGCACCGTGGCGGCCCCGATCTGGGTCGAGTTCATGTCCCGGATCATGCAGGGCTTCCCCAAGATCGGGTTCCCGGAGCCTCCGAAGCCGCCGGAGGCCCCGCTCCCCAACGTGGTCGGGATGCTCAGGAAGGACGCGATCCAGGCGCTCGGCAAGGCGGGATTCCGAGCCTCGCCGGAGTCCGTCGACTCGCTCGCTCCGAAGGGAGAGGTCGTCTCGCAGAGCCCCGGCGGAGGCACGATCACGCCGCTCGGGACCGTGGTCACGATCGAGGTCTCGACCGGGATCCCGCCCGAGGTCGTGGTCCCCAAGGTGATCGGGATGGAGGCTCGGGAGGCTCAGTCCCTCCTGCAGTCGAAGGGATTGGTCGTCGTGGTCGAGAAGTCCGAGGCCCACGTCCCGGGCAGGGTCGGCCGGGTCCTGGATCAGGCGCCGGCGCCCGGCACCACCGTCATCGAGGGGAGCACCGTCACGATCGTCGTCGGCACGAAGTCGAAGGGCAACGGGAACGGCGGCGGCGGGGGCGGCTAGACCTCCCCGCCGAGCCGGGCGCGAACCTTCCGCTGCACCGCCTTCCCGTCGACGGCTCCCTTCGCCCTGCCCATGACGAACCCCATCACCGCGCCGAGCTGCTTCTCGGAGGTGGCGCCGGTCGCCGCGAGCGCCTCGTCGATCAGGGCGTCCGTCTCTACCTCGCTCAGCTGCGCCGGGGCGTACGCGGCGATCGCCTCCCGCTCGGCCCGCTCCTTCTCCGCGAGCTCGCGGCGACCGGCGCCCTCGAAGGCCTCGATCGATTCGGTGCGCTTCTTGACCTCTTTCGCGGCGACCTCGCGGACCTCGTCGTCGCTGAGGTCGTGGAGGACCTCCTTCTCACGGTTCGTCACGGCCGCGGAGAGCATCCGCAACGCGCCCAACCGGACCTTCTCGCCGGCCTTCAACGCCGCCCGCATCTCGGTCGCGATCCGTTCCTTCAGCGTGGGGTCGCTCACTACACTTCCTCCGTGCTTCCCGTGCTGCTCGCGATCGCCGGGCTCGGCGTGGCTTGCGTGCTGTACGGGATCTTCGTGGAGCGGTCCTGGTACCGGGTGGTGCGGCACCGGCTGGACATCCTACCGGCGGGTGGTCCGGCCACCCTCACGGTGCTGCACCTTTCGGACCTGCACTTCGTCCGGCGCGACCCGAAGAAGGCCCGGTTCCTCGCGGGCCTGCCGCCGACCGACGTGACCATCGTGACCGGCGACTTCCTGGCGGAGCCGGAGGGGATCCGGGCGGCCGTGGAAGGCGTTCGACCGAACCGCGGCCGGCTGGCGTCGTGGTTCGTGCTCGGCTCCAACGACTACCTCGCTCCGAAGCCCTTGAACTACGTCGAGTACTTCCGCAAGCGCCGCAAGCGGCGGGTCGCGCACCGCGGTCGGCCCCAGGAGCTGGCGCGCGCGCTGATCGCCGACGGGTGGGAGGACCTCACGAACGTCCGCCGGCCGGTCGCGCTCGACGGGCTCCCCGTCGAGCTGCTCGGCATGGACGATGCCCACATGCGTCGCCACGACCTCCGGCTGGCGCCCCGCCGCGCGCCGGAGCGGTTCGGCGTCGCGGTCATGCACTCGCCGGACTCGGCCCCGGAGGCCGCGGCCCTGGGGTACGACCTGATGGTGGCCGGTCACACCCACGGGGGTCAGGTGCGACTCCCGTTGCTGGGGGCGCTGGTCACGAACTCCTCGATGCCCCGCCGTCTCGTCTCCGGCCTCATCCGGATGGGTGGAGGGGTCCTGCACACCTCTCCGGGGCTCGGGACCAGCAAATACGCGCCGTTCCGCTTCTGGTGCCGGCCCGAGGCCACGATCCTGGAGCTGCGCGCCCGGGCGAGCCGCTAGACTCCGGTCCGCGGGACGTGGCGCAGCTTGGTAGCGCGCAGCGTTCGGGACGCTGAGGTCGCGGGTTCAAATCCCGCCGTCCCGACACCGATAACCCAGGGGCGGGCTCGAGGAGCCCGCCCCTCGGATTTCCCTGCGGGGCAACCCCAGAGGTTTGACGAGGTGCCGGTACCCCGATAGCCTCGGCCGACGGCTCCGGCAACGGAGCCTTCGTGCTACTCGGACCTAGGAGCAGATGACCGGGACGCGAACGCGGATCGCACGGCTCGTCGCAGCCGTGGTCTTCGTCCTTCCCATCGCCCTCTCCTCCCTCCACCTCGTCTCGTTCGCGGCGCCGTCCGCCGAGGACGTGGAGGCCGCCAAACAGAAGCTCGCCGGGCTCCAGCACGACTTCGAGATCCTCGCCGAGCAGTACAACGACGCGAAGTACCGCCTCTCGCTCACCGAGCGGAAGCTCGCCGAAGCGAGGGATCGACGCAGGACGGCGGAGGAGAAGGCCTCCAGAGCGGAGGACCGCCTGGCCGAGCGAGCGGTCCAGGCCTACGTCGGCACCGGCTCGCAGATGGACGGTCTCCTCGGAGCCGAGAGCATCGCCGAGCTCTCCGACCGGCTCGTGTTCCTGGGGGCCATGGCGGAGAGCGATGCCCGGATCGCGCTGGATGCGAAGAACGCGCGGCAGGAGGCCGACTGGGCGGCAGAGCAGTACGCCGACGCCGTCGCGGAGCGGCAGAAGCAGGTCGCGGCGATCGAGACCCAGCTGGACCGGCTCGATTCGATGATCGATCAGCAGGCCGACCTGTACCGGGAGCTGAACCGGGACCGGCAGGCCTACCTGGAGGCCCTGGCGGCCCAGCGAGCGGCGCTCGCGCGGGCTCGGGCACAGGCGGCCCAGGAGGCGTCCGTCGTCGTGACGACGACCACCGAGAACACGGGCTACACCCCGCCGGTCAACGCGTCGGCCGCGCAGATCGCGGTGGATGCCGCCAGGTCGGTCCTGGGGACGCGATACGTCTGGGGCTCCGCCGACCCGAGCGTCGGCTTCGATTGCTCCGGCCTGACCTCGTGGGCCTGGGCGCAGGCGGGCGTGTACATCCCGCACTCGTCGGCGGCCCAGTACTCCGCGCTGCCACACGTGCCGCTCGGCAGCGTGCAGCCCGGCGACCTGATCTTCTACTACTCGCCGATCAGCCACGTCGCGCTGTACGTCGGCGGTGGGCAGATCATCCACGCCACCCATCCCGGCGCCGACGGCGCGGTCCACTACGACTCGATGTACGGCTACGATCCTCCGGTCGGCGCCGCGCGGCCGGGCTAGCTCCTTCGTTCCCGCTCGCCGGCGTTAGGCTCCCCCACCGATGGCCCGGTCGATCGTCCACGCCGACGACCTCGCGCTCGTGGAGCGGCTCCGCGCAGGCGACGAGATCGCGTTCATGATGCTGGTCGAACAGCTCCAACCGGCGATGCTGCGGGTCGCCCGGATGTTCGTGTCGACGCGGGCGGTCGCGGAGGAGGTCGTCCAGGACGCCTGGCTCGGCGTCCTCCGTGGGCTCGACAGCTTCGAGGGACGATCCTCGCTCCGGACCTGGATCTTCCGGATCCTCACCAACATCGCCAAGACGCGGGGGCGGCGGGAGGGCCGCAGCCTCCCGTTCTCCGCGCTCGCGGGCGACGACCTCGACGCCCCTGCGGTCGATCCCGACCGGTTCGATGCCCCCGAGCACGCGCCGCGCGCGCATTGGTCGACCCTGCCGGCGGACTGGTCGGGGATCCCCGAGGATCGCTTGCTCGGCCACGAGACCCTCGAGGTGATCGGCAGCGCGATCGCCGGGCTCCCACCGATGCAGGCGGAGGTGATCAGGCTGCGGGACGCCCTCGGGTGGAGCTCCGAGGAGGTCCGTAACGCCCTCGACCTGACGGAGACCAATCAGAGGGTGCTGCTCCATCGGGCGCGGGCACGCGTGCGCCGGGCGCTGGAGGACCATCTGGCGAGCGAGGGAACGTGATGGGACGCGAGATGACCTGCAAGGAGCTGGTGGAGCTGGTCACCGACTACCTCGAAGGCAGCCTGCGCGGTCGCCGGCGCCGGCGGTTCGAGGCGCACCTCGCCGGATGCGACGGATGCACCCGCCACCTCGCGCAGATGGAGGCCACGATCCGCGCGACCGGCCGCCTCACCGAGGAGCAGGTCACCGAGGAGCAGCGGACCGCCCTGCTGGGAGCCTTCCGGGGCTGGACCCCCGCCTAACCGAGATCCGCGAGGCGCAGCTCCGCCTGCTGCACGAGCCCGTCGTTGCCGATCTCGCGCGCGGCGTCCCGGGCCTGCGTCAGGAGCTCGGCCGCCTGCCGCCGCCGGGTGTCGTTCTGCGCGGCCGTGGCGTACTTGAGCTTCTCGTCCGCCTTCACGATCAGCTCGAAGATCTCGTTCGGCTGCATCGGCATCGGTCATCCTCCCACGGGAGCCGGCCGGCGCTGGTCCAGCCGGTCGAGGTAGGCGCGGATCTGGATCGCGGCCGCCGCCCCCTCACCCACGGCGGAGGCCAGCTGCTTCGTGGAGCCGCGGCGCACGTCGCCCGCGGCGAAGACCCCCGGCATCGTCGTCATGAACATCCCGTCGGTGACGACGAACCTCCGCTCGTCCAGGTCGACGATCCCATCCAGGAAGCCGGTGTTGGGGTCGAGCCCGATGAAGACGAACACCCCCGCCGGGTGGCGCTCCTCCACCGCTCCGGTCTCGAGATCCTCCAGGACGACGGTGCCGAGCTTGCCCGACCCGTCCTCCTTCGTCCGGAACTCCCTGACGGCGTGCCGGAGCTCGACCGCCATCCGCGGGTGGTCCATCACCTTGCTCTGGAGGATCCGGGACCCGCGGAGCGTGTCCCCCTGCTCCACGATCGTGACCTTCCCGGTGAACTGCGTGAGGAACACGCCCTCCTCCAAGCCGGAGTTGCCGCCGCCGATCACCATCAGCTCGTCCGAGCCCTCGTAGAAGGGTCCGTCGCACGTGGCGCAGAAATGGATGCCGGCGCCGATCAGCTCGTCCTCCCCCGCCGCGTTCGTCCGCCGGTAGGAGGAGCCCGTCGCGACCAGCACCGCGCGAGCGTGGTAGTGGTCGCCGGTCGCCGTCTCGACGTCGCACTCGTCCCCGTCGGCCGTCATGCCGCGATCCATCGAGATCCCCGTGACAGAGACGGCCTGGAGCATCTCCACGCCGTACCGCTCGGCCTGCTTCACGAACCGGTCGGCCAGCTCGGCGCCACCGATCCCCTCGGGGAACCCCGGGTAGTTGTCCAGCCGTTCCGTGACGCCGGCCTGCCCGCCCAGGCCCTTCGAGTCGACGATCAGGGTCTCGAGGTTCTCCCTCGCCGCGTAGATCGCGGTCGTGAGGCCGGTCGGGCCACCGCCCACGATGATCAGGTCGTAGACGTGCATCATCGCCTGGCGCTGGAGGCCGAGCTTCTGGGCCAGCTCCTCGTTGGTCGGCTCGGACAGGTGCGTGCCGTCCGGGAAGACGATCGTGGGGATGATGTTCTTCCCGTCGTTCCACTCCTGAACGACCCGGACGCCCTCCGGCTCCCCTTCGATGTCGTGCCACTCGTAGGCGACCCGCTGGTCCGCCAGGAACTTCTTCGCGCGCCGGCAGTCGGGGCACCAGCTCGCGCCGTAGACGAGGATCTCCGCCATCGTCGACCTCCCTCGAGGACCCGATGAGCCGACCGTACCGCTTTCCTCCCGATGCGTTACAGCCGCCGGGGACGGAGGTTCCCTAGGCGAGCGCGAGCTCCGCGAGGGCACCGGCTTCGTCTTCGATCGGGCTACGTTCGGCGAGCACGTCCAGCCAGCCGGGAGGGATCGCTCCCCGTCCGTGCGCCGCTCCCAGGAGCGCTCCCGCCACCGCGCCGTTCGTGTCGGTGTCGCCTCCGAGCGACACCACGTACCGGAGCCCGTCCTCGAACGGACGACCCTCCAGGGCCACCTGTAGCGCGATCGCGGCCGCGAAGAGCGTGAAACCCATGTCCGGGCCGTCGAGTCGGCGGCTCCGTCCCGCCCCGGGCACCAGGAACTCGAGCTCCTCGCCGCCCTCCCGATCGAGGACGGCCTCGACGGCGTCGCCCACCGCCCGCGCGTGCGGCTCCCCCCGGACGAGGCCCGCCACCGCGAGCGTTACGGCGAGGCAGGCCGTGCGGCAGCGCTCGTCCCAGTGGGTGATCGTCGACAGCGCCGGCGCGTCGACCACCAGCCGCTCGGGCCGCGTCGCGTGGAACGCGCCGAGGGGACCGCAGTACATCACCGAGCCGTTGCCCGCGCTCACCTCCGGGCCCCGGCGTTCGAAGACGGCGCGGGACGCCTCCGGCGTCCCGCGCCGCGCCTCCTCGAGCGCCAGGCGCGTCTGGTTCCCCACGTCCGGCGGTCCCGTCGCGAGCCACTCGAGATGGCGCGCGAGGACGTCCTCGACCCGCAGCTCGCCGCAGGCCACCAGGCTCCGCACCAGGTTCCGAGCCATCGCGGTGTCGTCGGTCCAGGCCCCCGGCGGGAGGCCCATCCACCCCTGTTCGAACGCGGGGAGCGGATCGGGGATCTCGTCGCTCCGCCGGAACTCGAACGGCGCGCCCAAGGCGTCGCCGACCGCGAGCCCCAGGACGCACCCGATCACGCGTTCCCGCAGGTCGTCCACGGTGTCGGAGCCTAACGACGGGCGATCCGACGAGTGCCCTCTGGTAGGCTGACCGGCCGTCATGGACAAGATCGGACCGAAGCACCGCATCTGCCGTCGCGTCGGCGCCCCCCTCTGCGGGCGCCCGAACTGTCCTGCCAACAAGCGGCCCTATCCGCCCGGGATGCACGGACGCGGCCGGAAGCGGATCTCCGAGTACCAGACCCGTCTCGTCGAGAAGCAGAAGATGCGCGCGATCTACGCCGTCGGCGAAGCGCAGATGCGCCGGTACTACGAGCGCGCGCACCGTTCGATGGCCGTGACCGGCGAGGAGATGCTCCGGCAGCTCGAGACCCGCCTCGACTCCGTGATCCTCCGCCTCGGGTTCGCGCTCACCACCCGTCAGGCCCGCCAGCTCGTCTCGCACGGGCACGTGCTCGTCGACGGCCGGCGGGTCGACGTGCCGAGCGCCCAGGTGAAGCCGGGCCAGGAGATCAGCCTCACCGACAAGGCCAGGGACTTCATCCCCGTCCGCGAGGCGGTCCAGATCACGCCGGATCCGCCCGCGTACCTCTATCGCAACACCGACGAGATCAAGGGCGTGCTCACCCGGAGCCCGGAGCGCGACGAGATCCCGCTCCCGGTGACGCTCGAAGAGCGTCTCGTCGTCGAGTTCTACTCGTAACGGAGTCATGGTCGCCTGGGGCGACGTCGGCGCGCTGGATCGAGACGTTCGTCTCGCCGTCTACCGGACGGTCGTGGACGACGGCCGGCCGCCGACGCCGCCGGAGATCGCTCGGGAGCTCGGGGTGCCGGTCCCGACCGTCGAGGCGACGCTGCGCCGGCTCGCCGACGGTCACGTGCTCGTCCTCGCGCCGGGGACCCCGTACGTATGGATGGCGAACCCGTTCTCCGCGATCCCCACGCCCTTCGTCGTCCGGGCGAACGATCGCGACTACTGGGGGAACTGCGTCTGGGACGCGCTGGGGATCCCCGCCTGCCTGCACGCGGACGCCCGGATCGAGACCTGGTGCCCGGACTGCGCGGAACCGCTGCCCCTCGACATCCGAGACGGCGATCTCGCGTCCCCCGCCGGCGGCGTGATCCACTTCGCCGTGCCCGCCGCTCGGTGGTGGGAGGACATCGGATCCACCTGAGCGAGCATGCTCCTCTTCCGGTCGGAAGGGCACGTCGATCGATGGCTCGAGAGCAGGGGCGCGGCGCGCGGGGCCACGATGACCCCGGTCCAAGGCTGGCAGCTCGCGCGGGCCTGGTTCGCCGACCGGCTCTCGCCCGAGTGGCGTCGGAAGACCCCGGATGAAGCCCAGGCCGTCTTCGAGTCGGTCGGGCTCACCGGCCCGTTCTGGCGGCTGGAGGAGGAGGTTTCCGGCCGTCCCCCGCTGGATACAGCTGGGGCATGACGAACATCCTGGCGCCTGTCGAAGAACACCTTCGGGCGGAGGACGGCTTCCTGATCGGCCGTGTCGCGCTGGTGATCGTGATCCTCGCGATCATCGTGGTCGCCGCGGCGCTGGCCCTGATCGTGCCGAACTAGCAACCGTGGCATTCGTCAAATCCATGAACAGGGTCGGCGAACCGGGCCCCAGTTGAGGAGCCGCAGCGGGTCAGGTCAGGTGCAGCGTCGAGGCGAGGATCCCTCAGGGCACTCGCTGATGT
>JBIOTM010000191.1:0-9652 GCA_044865955.1 Actinomycetota bacterium
TCCCCTGGATCCCGCGGCCTGCCCCGATCGTCTCCCACGCCTCGTCCAGCGGCACGCGGTGGTCGACGCCGACGGCGTCGCCCCCCGCATCCCGCATCAGATCCACCAGATGCCCGGTCCCCACACCGAAGTGGATCGCCGGCACCCCGAGGTCGGCGATCCCTTCGAACACCCCCGCCACGTGCGGCATGACCGCGCGTCGGTAGTCGTCCCGGTCCAGCGCGCCCACCCACGAGTCGAAGAGCTGGACCGCGTGCGCGCCCGACTCCACCTGGGCCCGGAGGTGAGCGGTGACGACGCCCGCGAGCGATCCCATCAGGCGATCGAAGCCTGCCGGATCCTCGTACAGGAACGCCTTCGTCTTCGAGAACGTCCGGCTGGGGCCTCCTTCGATCAGGTAGCTCGCGAGGGTGAACGGGGCTCCGGCGAACCCGATCAGCGGGACCTCGAGCTCCTTCACCAGGAGCCGGACCGATTCCAGGACGTGGGGCTCGTCCGCCTCGGGGTCGAGCGCCCGGAGACCTCCGATGTCGTCGGCGTGCCGGATCGGAGACTCCACGACCGGTCCGCCCGCGCCGGGGTCGATGCGCACCCGGACGCCGATCGCCGCGAGCGGCACCGTGATGTCGGAGAACAGGATCGCGGCATCGAGGGGCATCCGCCGGAGCGGCTGGAGGGAGAGCTCCACGACCCGATCGGGATCCCGACACGTCTCGAGGAGGTCCGCGGATCCCCGGAGAGCCCGGTACTCGGGCAGGTAGCGACCGGCTTGACGCATGAACCAGACGGGCGTGCGGTCCACGGGCCGGCGCCGGAGCGCGCGAAGGAGGAGGTCGTTCGACGGAGCGGGGCTCACGCCCTCAGGATACGGAGCCGGGTGCAGAGGTCGGAAGGGCGGCCCTGCTCCCGCGGAGCGCCTGCGGCAGGGCTCCCTCGACGGTCCGTTCGGGTCGTGGGAACCCGATCCGGAAGGCGGCGCCCCCGCCGGGCGCCTCCTCCACGCGGACGTCGCCCCCCATCGCTTCCACCAGGCCCTGGACGACCGACAACCCGAGGCCGAGGCCCTGCCCGCTCATCGTGTCGAGCCGTTCGAACCTGTCGAAGACCCGCTCGCGGTCGGACTCCGCGACGCCCCTGCCCGCATCCAGGACCGCCAGCGAGACGCGGTCCGGCTCGACCGTCACCTCGATCCGCACGGGTGGTCGGCCGTACTTGAACGCGTTGTCGACGAGGTTGTCGAGGATGCGTCTCACGTACTCGCGGTCGCACACGACCACGGCGGCGACCGGAGCGGCCACGTCCACCTCCCGGCCGAGCACGGCGTGGTCCGCGGCCGCCTCGCGGACGACCGTCGCGAGATCGACCGCCTCCATCCGCCTGACGGCCTCGCCGCGCTCCAGCTCGGCCGCCGAGAGCAGGTCCTCCACCATCCCGCCCAGACGGAGCGCCGAGCGCTGGACGATGTCCTCGAGCTCCGTTCGATGGTCCTGCATGTCGGGCTTCCTGAACGACGAGACGGCGCCGACGATCGAGGCGATCGGGGTGCGCAGCTCGTGGCTCACGAGCGCGACGAATTCGCTCTTCAGGCGGTTGAGCTGGGTGAGCTCGGCGACGTGGGCCCGCTCGACCTCGTAGAGGCGGGCGTTGGCGATCGACGCCGCGGCCTGTTCGGCGAACAGGGACACGGCTCGCAGGTCGAACTCGCTGAAGGCCCGGTCGCCGGACGCGTTGACGTTGAGCACCCCGAGCAGCGAGTCCCGATGGATCAGCGGCGCGCTGATCGCGCTCATGACCGGCTTCGCGTGCGGGACCAAGCCCGGGAAGTGGGCCGGATCCGCCTTGCCGTGGACCAGGAGCGCCTCCCGGGTCTCGGCGACGTGACCGGAGATCCCCTCCCCCAGACGGACCCGGCTCCCGTCCGCATGCTCGTTGCCTTGGGCGCACGCCACCACGAGCTCGTTCCCCTCCACCAGCATGACCGAGCCGCTCTCGCCGTCCAACAGCTCGACGGCGCTTCGGAGGATCGTGTCCAGGACGACCGGGATCTCGAGCACGTCGTTCATCGCCTTCCCGGCGTCCAGGAGCAGCTCCACCTCTCGGAGCCGGTTCGACAACGCCGTCGTGAGGACCCGCTCGTCCATCAACAGCCTGGACAGCTTGCGGAGGTGGCGTTCCTTCTCGATCGCGTAGACGGAGAACGCGATGCTGAGGAGCACCACCGCGATCCTCATCACCGGCGTGCTGGCGAACGTGCGCGTGGCCGCCGTCTGCCAGGTCGAGACGAAGACGACGCCCAGCGAGATCGAGACGAGGAGGATCGCCGTCAGGCCCCACAGCTGGAGCCGCCGGCGCTCCACGGCCTCGAGCGAGGGCGTGCGGAAGTCGCGCAGGCCGGCGACCCGAGCCTCCCGCGCGATCCGATCGGTCATCCGCTCGTCGATGCTCATGGGGCTCCTCCGTCAAGCATCGGACGAACGGGAAGGCCGGTTGAGCGACGGAAGGTGCGCGGACCGCCGTCAGCGACGAGCCAGGGCGGCGTCCACGAGCTCGAGGAGCCTCCTCACGTCGATGGGCTTGGTCAGGTACTCGGCGGCGCCCGACTCGAGGAGCCGCCGGATCTGCCTGCTCGTCGCGTCCGCGCTCACGACGATGACGGGGATCGAACGCGTCGCCGGATCGGCCCGGAGCCGGTGCAGGACCTGATCGCCGGGGAGGTCGGGGAGGTGCAGGTCGAGCAGGATGAGGTCGGGCTGATGCTGGCGAGCCAGCTCGACGCCCAGGCCCCCCTGCATCGCCGACAGCACCGACACCGCCGGGCGCGCCTCCAGGATCCGCTCGATCAGCTTGAGGTTCGAGAGGTTGTCTTCGATCAACAGGACGCTCCGCTCCTGCGGCTCGTCCGATCGGGTCGACCCCTCCGCCGCATGTCCGTTGGAGCGCTCGAAGGCCGCCACGGGAGACTCCGCGATCGCGAGCTCGACCCAGAACGTGGACCCCTCGCCCTCCACGCTGTCGACCCCCATCGTGCCCCCCATGGCCTCCACCAGCCGCCGCGCCAGGGCGAGGCCGAGCCCCGTCCCCTCCACCGTCGTGCGCTCGGCCCCGAGTCGCTCGAACGGCTCGAACAGCTCGGCCATCCGGAGCTGCGCGATCCCCGGTCCCGTGTCGCGGACCCGGATCTGCACGTGCTCCGCCGGCGTCGACGCGCACGTGACCTCGACCTCGCCGCCGTCCCGGTTGTACTTGACCGCGTTCGAGAGCATGTTGAGCAGGACCTGCTTGAGGCGCTGGCGATCCGCCCGGATGTGGAGGTCGCAGGTCACCAGGTCCGCGCTCACGTGGATGCCGCGTTCCTCCGCGGCGGGACGCATCAGATCGACCGACTCGCGCACGAGCTCGTCCACCCGGACGGGCTCGGGAGACAGCGTCATGCGTCCGGCCTCGATGCGCGACAGGTCGAGCACCTCGTTGACCAGCTCGAGCAGGTGCCGGCCCGCCTTCAGGATGTGCTCCACGCTGTCCCGGTCCCGATCGCCGAGATCGGCGTCCTGCAGCAGCTGGCCGAACCCGAGGATCGCGTTCAGCGGGGTCCGGAGCTCGTGGCTCATGCTCGACAGGAACTCGTTCTTCGCCAGGTTCGCCCGCTCCGCGACGGTCCGGGCCAGCCCGGCCGCCGTGGCCGCTTCCCGCTCGCGCTCGAGCAGCTCCGCTCGCTCGAGCGCGAGCGCTCCGACCATGCCGAGGTCCCGAACGAGGAGCAGGTCGTGCCGGCCGAAGAAGGGCGTGTACGGCGTGGTCCAGGCCACGAGGGAACCGAGCTCCGTCCCGATGGGGATGGATTCGGGACGCCGACCCGAACCGTTCCCGTCCTGCCCTTCCCGCAGCTGATCGAGCATCGTCTTCGTCGCCCCGTGCGACGCGACCACCCGTCCCTCCGCGTCGGTGAGCGCCGCCCCGGACGCGCCGGCGAGCGCCGCCACGTGCGGCAGCAGCACGTTCGCGACCTCGGCTGCGCTCTCCGTCCTCATCAGCTGGTTCACCGCCTCGCGCGCGGCGTCCTGTTCCGGGCTCCGCCAGGCCAGGCGCAGCGTGCGCGGCGGGCTGAACCCCAGGAGGAAGGCGATCGCGGTGAAGAGCACCAGCGCCTGCAGGACGGCGTCGACCACGGCGGAGTCGGGTGGGCTCACGCCGGCGAGCAGGATCCCCACGTTGAGGCCGGCGGCGGCGACGCTCATCAGCCGCATGCGGCGGCGGGTGAGCGTGGGATGGCCGGCTCCGGCGCGCCACAGCTGGACCACGACGACGCCGGAGAGCGCCGTCCAGTAGACGAGGATGAGGGCGACGTATGCCAGGACCCATCCGGGCCGCCTCGCGCCGTCCTGCGGGATCTCGGGGAGCGCCAGGGACACGGCGAGGACGATCCCCATCCCGACGAGCGCCGCGACGTCGACCCGCGTGCGGTCCGGCCGGAACGACGACGTGAACCGGTACAGGAGGTAGGGGAAGGAGAGCAAGACGACGAGGGTGGCCTTGCCCACCCACCAGGGCTGTTCATCCGGAAGCAGGAGGGAGGCCAACAGGACGGCGGCGAGCGCGGCGAAGGCGCCGGCCAGCCAGCGATCGGGCTCGCTGCCGCGAAGCAGTCGGGTCACGGCGATCACCGCGAGCAGCAGGAACGCCGCGACGGACAGGATCTCGAGCGCCTCGTCGACGTGCTCCATATCTAGGGTTCTCGGCATCGAGCCGACCCCCTTGACACGCACGAGGTCGGCCGGGGAGGTCGCTCTCGCGGCAGGTTCAGACCGGGCGTGAGGCGGACGGCGGGAGGAGTGGGATTCGAACCCACGAGCGAGTCGCCCCGCTAACGGTTTTCAAGACCGTTTGGGCCGGTCTCACTACCATCGAGCAGCGAGTTCACAAACCTTCTGACCTGGGGTCTTGCGTCTCTTCGGAACCCCTCGCTTCCCTTCGTTTCCCCGCCAATGACGGACCCGATGCGGACCCACCCTGGCTCTCGGAAATGGCAAGATCCTCGCCTCGAGTCCAGCGTTCCTCTTCGAGGAATCCGCCTCGGGTAGGGAACTCGCAACATCGAGATCGGAGGGATCCTCGACGTCGACGGCATCCAGCGGAGGATCCACGCGGTCGATCGCTGGGGCATCCACTACCGGCTCCGTCTTGCCGAGGGCGACTTCGCGCTGGTCGCCCCCTCGTCGGCGGCTGATCCGCGGCCGGCCTCCCGAGCTCGCCGGGCGCGGACCGGGGTTTAGGTCCCGGCTCCCCCGGCAGGCGCCGCCGTGGGCATCGCCTCGTGCTTGCGCCTCGTCTGCTCGGAGATCACGAAGACCGCGATGCCGATCACGACCGACAACACAACGATCAGGGCGATCCACGTGTTCCACTCCGCGAGCGTGGGGAAGCCGGGCGGGTACCAGGTGCCCGTGAAGATCCAGGCGGCCGCCAGGACGGTCGCCGCCAACCCGACCACGCTGCACAGGTACAGGAACCAGCGCGGCACCGCCCGGACGTCCTCGAACTTCTGTGGGAACCAGCGCCGCACGAAGTAGATGTCGGCGAACAGCAACACCATCGAGCCGCACCAGATGACGGTCAGACCAGCCAGCAAGGAGAAGTAGGGCTTTCCGACGTCGCCGCCCGCCGCCTGGCCGAAGACGAAGTACATGAAGATCGTGATCAGCACGGCGAGCACGGTCTGAAGGATCACGGCGTTGGCCGGCACCTTGTTGCGGTTCACTTGCCCGATCTGGTGCGGCAGCCGCTTCTCCAGCCCCGAGACGAAGAGCAGGCGCGCGAACGAGTAGTTGTAGATCGCGGTGTTCGACAGGAAGAACCACAGCAGGATCAGCGCGACGATGGTGCCAAGCACCGAGCCCACCGCGTTCTCGACCCCGAGCGGTCCCCCGGTGAGGAAGTCATAGCCTTCGGGGACGCCGACGGCCACCATGTTCGCGAACGTGGTCCACAGGTAGGCGACCATCACGATCACGCAGCCCCAGAACAGGTACTTGCGGATCGAGCCCTCGCTCTTGATCTCGACGCCCATGTTCAGCGGGACCTCGATCCCGAGGAGGGCGAGCACCGCGAACGAGTACGCCGTGAAGTTCGGGTAGTGGAAGGGGTTCCAGTTCGTCGCGGCGAAATCCGTGGCCGACGCGTTGCCCTTCCACAGCCAGATCAGCCCGGCCAGGCCCATCACGAACAGGGCGGCGGCGTAGAAGTAGAACTGGAAGTTCACGTAGTTCTGGGACACGCGCTGGCGCAGGATCGACAGGTATGCCGAGAACAGGATCACGGCGAGGATCACGACGCCCTGCTCCCAGCTCTGCGAGAGACAGTTGAAGTCGCACAGGTACCGGGCGAAGGCCACCACGAGCGAGGCGGCGACCACCATGACGAGCGGTCCCGGCCACCACGCCAGGAACCCGGCGAAGAACCCCCAGAACGGCCCGAGCGCCTTGTGTGTCCAGACGTAGAGGGAGCCCTCCTCGGGGAACATGCGGCCGAGCTGCGCGGTCACGAACGCTCCGGGGATCAGGAACGTGAGGAACGACAGGATCCAGACGATGAACATCGACGGCCCGTTCGGAGCCAGGCCTGCCGAGTTCGTGATGAACAGGACGATGCCGACGAAGATGACGACGAGGTCGAAGGCCGTCAGTGACTTCGTGGTCAGCAGGACCGGGGCCAGTTCCTGCGAGATCATCTCCCGCTGATCGGCCTCTGTCGCCATCGCTCACTCCTCTCGGATGTCGGGAGAGAGCGCCTCGTGAGACCAGGGCGCCTCGCCCCGGACCGGAAAATGGCTCGCACATCGATTCTCGCGCGGTCCGGCCGCCTTGTCCAGGAACGGGTTCGGACCGTCAGGAGCCGAGACTGTGCAGGCCGCGGCAGGCATCGGCCAGGACCAGCCGCCCCAGCCGGTCCGCTTCGCCTGGGGAGAGGTCGTCGCGTTCGACGAACCGGTCGAGCACGCGCTCGAGCGACCGGCGCGCGAGCAGCGCCGAGACCCAGAACGCCTCCGGCTCGCCCGCCTCGTCCGAGCCGTACAAGATCTTGGCGGCGGGCACGGTGCCGACCAGCATCTCGAGCGCCCATTCGACCTGGCCCCAGCCCCAGGGGATGAGCTCGGAGAGCTCCAGGTACACGTTCGGGAGGACCGACGCGATGTAGGCGGCTTCCCGGACCCACGGGTACCCCGAGTGCACGAGGACCACCGGCTGGTCCTGGACGTCGACCAGGAGCTGGAACAGGCTCTGCGGCGTCGCGTACGGCAGCCTGATGTCGGGATCCCCACCGCCGCAGTGGAAGTGGAACGGCCGGCCGTTCGCCTTCGCCACGCCGAGCGCCCGACGGATCAGGAAGTCGCGGACCGGCTTCGCGTGCTCGCGCGTCTCGTCCCATCCGTCGTTCCGCCATCGGCCGAACGCGGCCTCGGCCTCGGACGGTGAAGGGTCGTCGACGTCCAACCCGGTCCGGTACGCGACGATCGACTTGAACGCCACGCAGTCGGGATCGGATGCCGCCTCGGTGGCGTCCGCTTCCACCCCGGAGACGAGGTCGTCGAACGATCCGTCGCGGTGCGCGAGGATCCACGGCTCGAGGCGCGCCACCCGGTGAACCGGGGCTCCGATCGTCGCGCTGAACTCGTCCGCCCGGATCGGCGGCTGCGGGAAGCCCTCGTCGGAAAGCACCGCCACCACGCCGGCCGCGTCCAGCAACCCCTTCGTGTACGCGACCGGGTCGGCCCTCAGCGCCGCGTCTCGCGCCGCCGTGACCGCCGCGCGCGACGGCTCGCACCCGAGGTGCCGCGCCAACCACCGGATCAGGACCATCCCCAGCATGGTGGAGCTCGTCAGCTCGTCGGCGACCGGCCAGAGCTGCGGGTTCACCCGCGATGACGAATGGAACGACTCCCCCAGGAACGTCGCCCGCGTGTCGAACCCCTCGGAGCCCTTCGCGAGCAGGTCTTCGAGCCGGTAGGGGTGCGTGTGCGCGTCGACGATCTCGGCGCCGGACAGGTCGATCTGCGTCATCCCCCTTCGGTCCGTTCGGCTCTCAGTAGCGCCAGCGGTGCGCGCTGACCGCTTCCGCGGGATCCATCTTCTCGAACGTGTCGCGCTCGCCGCGCCGGGTCGCGAGGAACGCGTCGAACAGGACGTCGCCCATGGCGCGACGCAGGAGCGAGGACCGTTCCAGCTCGCGGACCGCGGCCCCGAGCGACGACGGCAGCTGGCGGATCCCCATCGCGCGCCTGCGGGACACGGGAAGGGACGCGGGGTCGTCCAGCACCGGCTCGGGGAGCGACAGCTCGCGCTCGAGGCCGTCGATCCCGGCCGCGACGATGGCGCCGAGCGCGAGGTACGGGTTCGTCGCCGGATCCATGGACTTCACCTCGAGGTTCGCCGCCTCCGCCCGGCTCCCGGCCATCCCCGTCACGAACCGCAGCGCCGCCTCGCGGTTCTCCCTCCCCCAGCAGGCCCACGGCCCGCTCCAGCGATGAGGCTGCAGCCGCTGATAGCTCACGACCGACGGGGCCGTGATCGCCGTGAGCGCCGGCAACGAGGCGAGGATCCCGGCGGCGAACGCCTCGGCATCGCGCGTCATCCCCTCTGGACCGCGGCCACCGTGGAACAGGTTGCGGCCGCGACGGTCCCACAGACTCAGGTGCAGGTGCAGGCCGCTCCCGACCAGGCCGGCGAAGACCACCGGCGCGAACGAGACGGCCAGCCCCTCGCTTCGGGCGACCGCTCGGATCGTGTGCCTGACGATCAGGCTGGTGTCGGCGACCGCGATGCCCGCCCGATGCGGCACCGAGAGCTCGAGCTGTCCCCTCGAGTACTCGGGATGGAACTGCATCACGCCGGTTCCCTGCTCCTCGAGGGCGCGGATCAGCGACGTCGCGAACGGCTCCACGTCGGCGAGCGCGGTCGCGCTGTAGGCGGGCCCGGTGTGCGCCGGGGCCGGGTCGGGCTCGGCCTCCGTGCCCGGGTCGGCGCGGTGACCGAGGAAGAACTCGACCTCGTACCCGCCCCGCAGCTCGAGCCCGAAGCTCGCGAGCCGGCCCAGCATGCTCCGGGCGAACGTCCGCACGCAGGCCGGGTACGGGCGCCCCTCCTGGTCGAGCTGGTCGACGGGCGCGAACGCCCAGCCCGGGCTCGCAGCGAGCGCGACGGTGGCCGCCGGGTCCGGCATCAGGCGCGTGTCGCCCGTCGGCCCTCCGATGTGCGGAGAGGACGTGATCTGGTCGTCGACGAGGAAGACCGAGAACACGGGCGACAGGCCGATCCCGAACCGCACGGCCTCCTCGAAGCGGTGCAACGGGATGGTCTTGACGAGCGTGACGCCCGCGTTGTCGACGAGGGCGAGCGCGACGGCCTCCACCTTCGCCGAGGCGAGCCGACGCGCGGTCTTGGCGGCTTCGTCCGAGCCGCCGCCGCGCGCCGCCGATCGCGCGCGCGTGCCCGTCTTCGGGGTCGAAGCTGCTCGAGGTATCCGGTCCACTCCCGATCCGAAGGCCCGATCGACCGCGACACAGCGGTCGAACCGCTTGCGGTGCTGGGTATAGCGCGCGGCCGCGCGAGCCGCAACGCAGCGGGGCTCGCAGGGCGTGGTCGGACATCCGAAAAGGGGG
>JBIOTM010000192.1:0-5932 GCA_044865955.1 Actinomycetota bacterium
CCACACCGCATCGAGGCCCCCGACACCATCGAGATGACCACGCAGTAGGCGGTGCGCGCGGGTGTTCCCTTCGGCGAAGCATCTGGCGGTGGCGAGCCCGGTTTCGGTCGGGACGAACACGACGAGCAGCGAGAAGGCTGCAAGCACGGCGAGCTTCCTCATGGGAGTCCCCCCGGGTTCCGAACCTCGCTTCGACCCTACACCCGGGCGCAAGCGCCCGATCGTCAGGCGATGCCCGGGTCGTTCGCTTTCCGAAGAGGCGCGATCGGATCGAGCCGAAGCAGGACCGCGCTCGCGACGACCAAGGCGACCCCCATGCCCGGCCAGAGGAGCTGCTCGCCCTGCACCGGGAAGGCTTCGCGCGCGATCACCGCGAGGCCCGCCGCCGCCAGGATCCCGCCGACCACGGCCACGACGCCCGACACGCGGTGGGGCGACGCGGCGGCGGGCCGCTCGGCCCATCGGAACCCGAACAGGAACGGCAGCAGGCAGACCGCGCACAGCACGACCCACGCCGGTCGGAGCAGCCACCACCCGGCCGACAGCGCCTCCGGCTGGGGCCAGATCCCCGTCGGAAGGACCAGCACCGCCGCCAGGACGACCGCCGACATGTTCCAGAGGTAGAAGGTCATGATCATCGAGTTCGCCGTGGCCACCGAGAGCCACACGCGGGGGCGCTGGAGCCATCGGTTCGCCGTGCGCTCGGCGAGCAGCACCGCACCCGCCTGGGCAACCCCCAGCGCGAGCAGCGCCAGCGACGGCGGGAAGGCGTTCGACCGGTCGGCCTTGGCGAGCGTGATCATCGACACCGGGTAGTCGAAGGACGTGACCAGCACGGCGACGACCGCGATCCCTCCCGCGAGCATCGCCCATGGGATCCACGGGCGGCCGGCGAGCGTCCCCTCGCGCCACAGGAACCCGAGCTCGATCACCGCCAGCCAGACGAAGGCGTAGTTGGCGACGGCGACCCACGGCTGGTCGAGCCCGTAGTGACCGACGTCCGCCGCCACCGTCGCGGCCACGAGCACGACGCCGACACGTGCCCCGAACCGCCGGTGGACCGCGAGGAGCCCGGGGATCGCCGCGACCACGAGCACGTAGATCGACAGGAACCACAGCGGGAGCGAGACCTCGAGCCCGCCGGTGCGCGCCATCCCGGACGGCAACGCGATCGCGACCGCGAGCATCGGGAGCACGGTCCAGAACGCCACGAAGAGCAGCGCCGGTCGGAGGAGGCGGGTGTACCGGGCCGTGAGCCATCCCCCGTAGGTCTCGTCGCGGCGGGCGGCCGACTCCCACGAGATCGCGTTCGTGTATCCGCCCACGAGGAAGAAGATCGGCATCACCTGGAACAGCCACGTGGCGAACTGGGCGCCGGGGAAGATCTCGAGGAGGTTCTCGCCGACGAACGTCCCGTCGCGGAATCCGAGCACGGCGATCAGCCAGTGGCCCAGCACGACCACGGCGATCGAGGCGAACCGCAACAGGTCGATGTAGCGGTTCCGAGTGGGGGGTGTGGCCGCGGCCAGGTCGCGGGCGCTCGGTCGCGGTCGGTGCGTCTGCGGTCCGGCGACCATGGGCCCCCCGCTCGCGTCCGCGCGCGGGATGCGCGAGCAGCACGGATGCTACCCCCGGGAGCACCGCCCGGTCCACGGCGTCGATGTGGGGCGGTCAGGCCGCGATCGCCGGCTGGTACCGCTCCATCAGGGGACCGAGCCGTTCCAGGAGCGCCTCGATCACGCGCTCCTCGCCGGCTCCCTCGTAGTGGATCCCGTCGCGACGTGCCGTGACCCCCCCGATGCGGTCGTCGCACGGGGCCACGTCCTCCCGGCAGATCGCGTCCGTGATGCTGACGAAGACCGCCCGTTCGGGGTGGTCGTCGGCGTAGGCGCGCAGCAGTTCGTTCCACCGAGCCGTGAGGTCGTCGTAGTGCGCGATCTGGAACTGGGGCCAGTCGCATCCCACGTGCAGGCACCGGTCGAGGACGCTCTCGGCCGGGGGCTCGGTGGCCACGAACGCGACGACCGCGCCCCGGCGTCCGAGCCGGCGGACGGTCTCGTCGAGCATCGCCCGCCGCGTCGCCCAGTACTCGCGCGTGCCCGCCCGGACGTTGTCGCCGTCCGCCGAGCGGAAGCCCGAGAGGGAGAACCGGTCCCACCACACGACGACGTCGGGATCGGCCTCCCGGATCGTGCGGTCCTGCCCCTTCGCCACCTCGTTGGGGCAATCGGCCGCCAGGGGACCGGAGGGCCGGCGGCTCCCGTCGGGACGGAGCGGCGTCTCGCCGGACACGGGGCACCCTCCGAACGTGGCCGCGACGAACCGCCACCCCTGCTCGGAGACCGCCTCGTCGAAGGCGACCCCCAGACGCAGCGGGACCGAGTCGCCGACGAACATGATCACCGGCTCTCCGTCGCTGATCGCGGGGACCGTGGTGACGGCGAGCGAGACGCCGGCGACGCCGAGGAGCGTCACCGGGACGGCCGCCAGCGTCGCCAGCCGTCGCCGCCGCACGGGGTCGCCGGTTCGGTGCCGCGCCCGACCCCCCGCGCTCCGGATCGGCCGCTCGAACGCGTAGAAGGAGGCCGCGGCGACGCCGAACGTGAGCAGGGCCGCGCCGGCCTGCCGGAGCACCAGGAGGTCGATGCCGGGCTCCCGGACGCGCAGCCACAGCGCGACCGGCCAGTGCCACAGGTACGCCCCGTAGGACACCACCCCGACCCAGGCGAGCGGACCCCAGGACAGGATGGGGCGCGCCACTCCGCCGGCCCCGACCCACAGCGTGGCGACGATCGCCAGCGTCGCCAGCGACACGAGGACCGCTCCGCCGACGAAGTAACCCCGTCCGCCGGGACTGACGGTGGCGAGCCCGACGAGGAGCGCGGCCGCGCCCGCCGCGACCACCCACGGCCCAGCCCGCTCGAGACGGGCGCGGCCTCGCGGTGACGCCACGAACGCCGCGCCGGCCGCGCCGATCAGCGGCTCGAAGATGCGGGCATCGGTCCCCATGTACGCGCGCTCGATGCCGTCCGGCGACCACAGGACGGCGAGCAGGAGCGCCGACCCGACCGCGCCCAGGACCGCCAGGAGCCCGATCCCCGTGCGCGGTCGGATCCCCAGCGTGGCCACCCCGAACGCGAGCAGCGGCCAGATCACGTAGAACTGCTCCTCGATCGCGAGCGACCACGTGTGCTCGAGCGGGGAATCCACCCCGGTGTCCTCGAAGTAGCTGGACGTGGAGATCAGTCGCCAGTTGGCGACGTAGCCCGTGGTCGCCAGGAGGTCTCCCCGGACCGACCGGCGCTCGGTGTACGTGGCGGTGAGGGACGTCACCACGCCGACCGCCACCAGGACCAGGACGAGCGCCGGCAGGAGGCGACGGGCCCGTCGAGCCCAGAACTCGAGGAGCGAGACGCGGCCCGTCCGGCGGATCTCCTGGAGCAGCAGGGAGGTGATCAGGAACCCGGACAGCACGAAGAAGATGTCGACGCCGAGGAAGCCCGCGCCGAACCCGCGGACGCGCAGGTGGAACAGGAGCACCAGGAGCACCGCGATCCCGCGCATGCCGTCGAGGGCCCTGACGTGGCCGGAGGCCTTCGGGCTCCCCGATCCTGCGTTCGCTTCGCCTGCGTGGCTCACCTGTCTCCTCCGACGGCCTCGGGAGATGGCGGAGCATGGTCGGTCCGGGCTCCGCGACGCGAACGTCCCACCCACCGTTCGGGCGCCAAGGATACCCCGGGGTTGCGCGGCGGCGAAGCGGGCAGGGGGACGGAGGACGGTCTACCGCGTGAGCCGCGTCTCCGGGTGGTGGACGAGCGGATCGACCGCGCGGCTGAACCGGTTCGCGTTGCGCTCGAAGTCGTACCGGCGCCGGTAGTCGGTGGGGCTCACCCCCATGTGGCGGCGGAAGGTCGTGGTGAAGTGGCTCGGGCTGTGGAAGCCGACCCGGTGCAGGATCTGGGTGACGGTGAGGTCGGAGTCCCGCAGGAGCTGGGCGGCGCGCTCGATCCGGAGCGCGATCAGGTAGCGGTACGGAGGCATGCCGACCATCGCGGTGAACTGGCGGGTGAAGTAGTACGGGCTGAGGGAGGCCTGGGCGGCGATCGTGTGCAGATCGACGTCGTGCGCGAGGTTCTGGGCCAGGAAGTACTGCACCTCGCGGATCTTGCGCTGGAGGTGCGGGCTGGGCATGCCGTCGGTGGTCAGCGTCATACGCCCCTCATCGGTTCCCCCACAAGGGTACGTCCCCCGGCGCCACCCTGGCTTTCGGAATCCTGCTCGGCTCCGGTCCGCCCCGCGACCATCCCTCAGACCATCTTCTCGGGGACCACGATCTCGTCGTACTCCGCCTCCGTGAGGAAGCCGAGGGACAGCGCGGCCTCCTTGAGCGTCGTCCCCTCGTGGTGAGCCTTCGTGGCGATCTCCGCGGCTTTGTCGTAACCGATCTTCGGCGCGAGCGCCGTCACCAGCATCAGCGAACGGTGCACGAGGTCGTCGATCCGCTCGGTGTTTGGACGGAGGCCCTCGACGCAGAACTCCCGGAAGGTCCCGCAGGCGTCGGCGAGGAGCTCCGTCGAGTGCAGCAGGTTGCGGATCATGACCGGCTTGAAGACGTTCAGCTCGAAGTTCCCCTGCGAGCCCGCCACCGCGATCGCGGCGTGGTTGCCGAGCACCTGGGTCACGACCATCGTCATGGCCTCGGACTGCGTCGGGTTCACCTTGCCGGGCATGATCGAGGAGCCCGGCTCGTTCTCCGGAAGCATCAGCTCGCCGATCCCGGCGCGGGGACCGGATCCGAGCCAGCGGATGTCGTTGGCGATCTTCATCAGCGAGCCGGCGAGGGTCGCGAGCGCCCCGCTGGCGTGGACGATCGCGTCGTTGGCGGCGAGGGCGGCGAACTTGTTCGGCGCCGAGACGAACGGCAACCCGGTGAGCTCCGCGATCCTCGCGGCGCAGGCGTCCCCGAACCCCTCGGGGGCGTTCAGCCCGGTGCCGACAGCCGTGCCCCCGATCGACAGCTCGTAGAGACCGGGCAGCGCCTGCTCGATGCGTCCGAGGTCGGCGTCGAGCTGGGCCACGTAGCCGGAGAACTCCTGGCCGAGCGTCAGCGGCACCGCGTCCTGGAGGTGCGTCCGCCCGATCTTGACGATCGAGGCGAACTCGCGCGCCTTCGCGTCCAGCGCGTCCCGCAGGGCCCGCACCGAGGGGAGCAGTCGCCGGACGAGCTTCTCCGCCGCGGCCACGTGCATCGCGGTCGGGAACGTGTCGTTCGAGGACTGCGACATGTTCACGTGGTCGTTCGGATGGATCGGCGTCCTGGACCCCAGCTCCCCTCCGGCCATCTCGATCGCCCGGTTCGAGATCACCTCGTTCACGTTCATGTTCGACTGCGTCCCGGAGCCGGTCTGCCAGACGAACAGGGGGAAGTGGTCGTCCAGCGCGCCGGCCAGGATCTCGTCGGCCGCGGCGACGATGAGGTCGGCGAGCGCGCGGTCCAGCCGCCCCTCTTTCGCGTTCTCCATCGCGGCGACCTTCTTCAGGAGCGCCAACGCGTGGACGACGGCGATGGGCATCCGCTCGGTCGAGGGGTCGCCGATCGAGAAGTGGTGGAGCGACCGCTGGGTCTGGGCGCCCCAGTAGCGGTCGGCGGGCACCTCGATGGCCCCGATCGAGTCGGTCTCCGTCCGGAACTCCGTCATCTTCTCTCCGTCGCAATCCTCCCATAGGCGTGCGCCGCCCCGGCGATGGCGCCAGATCCAGAGGCCGATCACGATCACCGCCACGGAGAGCCCGACCAGGCCCGCTCGCGACAGGATCTTGTCGATCGTCCCCACGTTGTTCCCCACGAAGAAGCCGAGCAGCGTGATGGCCGTGGCCCAGACGCAGATGGTCGGGACGGTGAAGGCGAAGAAGGTCCTCGGGGGCACACCGG